>LJNT01000032.1 GCA_001314685.1 Rhodobacteraceae bacterium HLUCCA09 | reverse complement strand
AGAAGGTTGCGGATTTCGGCACGCAGACGGCGATGGGACGCGCCGGCCAGCCATGGGAGGTAGCGACCTCGTACCTCTTCCTCGCTTCCGACGACGGCAGCTATTTCTCCGGCCAGTGCCTGCACCCGAACGGGGGCACGGTGGTCAACGCCTGACCGGCCGGCGCGATGACAGAGCTCTCGGCGGAACTGTTCGAGGCACCCGTCCTTCCGTGGCCGGTACTTCTCGTGCGGCTGGGCGGCGCCGCCCTCCTCTGCGCACTGATCGGGCTGGAGCGCGAGGTCAAGAACCGGCCGGCGGGCCTGCGCACGCATATCCTCGTGGGGTTGGCCTCGGCAGTCTACACCCTCATCATGGTCGAACTCGTCAGCCGCGCCGACAGCTATCCCGACATCGCCCGCACCGACCCGATCCGCATCATCGAGGCGGTCACGAGCGGCGTGGCCTTCCTCGCCGCGGGCATGATCATCTTCACCGGCGACAAGGTGCGCGGGCTGACCACCGGGGCGGGGATGTGGCTGTCGGCCGCGGTCGGGCTGGCCGCAGGCCTCGGCCTGTGGCCGCTGGCCGCCCTGTCCACCCTTCTGGCGCTCGTCGTCACCCGCCTGCTCGGATCGGTGGAGCGACGCGGCGAAAAGGCGCTCGCCCGCTGGCGCGGCAGCGACGAGCGGCCCGGCGACGGCAGCGACGACGACGCGCCTGGCCGCTGAGCGCCCGGCCGCCTCGGGCGTCATCGAGGCCGCTCTGGCGCTCGTCCGCGAATTGCCCCATAGACCGCCGCGGACCTCAACGCGGCACCGCCGGGCATGGCGGCACGCGGACAGGAAACGAGCGGGCCTTCGCCATGAGCAGGATCTTCTTCGAGATTTCCGACCTGCGCCGGTTCGTGGCGGAGTATCAGCACCCGTCGGGCATCCAGCGCGTCGTGCTGAACGTGATCCACCACGTCGCCGAGCGGGTGGGGGGCGATCGGGCGGCTCTGGCCTTCCTCGATTTCGGCTCGGGCGAGTATAGCTGGCTGCCGGTGGCCCAGATCCCCGGCGGCGTGGCCGACGTCGCCAGCCTGTCGATGGCGCTCGGCGGCGACGGCGCGCAGGGCAGCCCGCTGCCCACGCTCGGGCGGTACATCGACCGCCCCCTTGCCTATCGCTTCCACAAGGCGATCCGCGACTGGAACGCCGCGCGCGGACGCGAGGCGCATTTCGCGCGGCGCAACAGCTCCATCGCCGAGTGGCTTGAAGCGAAGGCGGAAGCCGAGGGCCTTGCCACCGCGCGTCGCCCCGCGCCGCGCGACCTGTTCGCCGACGCCCGCCCCGGCGACACGCTGGTCGTGCTCGATGCCGCGTGGCGCGACCGCCGGATCATCGAGATGCATCGCCGGGCGCACGAGGCCGGCCTGCAGGTGGCACTGCTGGTGCATGACCTGTGCCCGATCCTGTGCCCCGAGCTCTTCCCGCGGCAGGCGGCACTCGAGTTCCGCGACTGGCTGATCCGGACGATGGCCTTCACCGACCGCTACCTCGCCAATTCGCAGGCCACTGCGGCAGACCTGCGCGCCTTTCTCGACGCGCATGGCTGCGACGCCCCGATCGACGTGATGCCACTGACCCAGTCGCGCCTCGTCCTGCCGGACACGGCGGGATCGAGGACGCACGCGGCGCGCGATGGGCGGGATCGCGTCGACATCCGGCAGGGGCTGAGCGATTCCGTGGCGAGCCTCTCGACCCGGCCCTACGCGCTGTCGGTCGGCACGCTCGAAATCCGCAAGAACCTCTGGGCGCTCGCGCAAGCCTGGGACAGGCTGCGCGCCGACACCGCGCTCGACATGCCCCGCCTCGTGCTGGCCGGCCGCGCCGGCTGGCTCAACGAGGATTTCGAGAAGCTGATGGCAGCTACGGGCAATCTTGGCGGCTGGATCCGGGTGGTTCACGGGCCGACGGATGCCGAGCTCGACCACCTCTATCGCAACAGCCTCTTCACGGTCTGCGTATCGCTGAAGGAGGGGTGGGGCCTGCCCATCGGCGAGAGCCTCGGCTACGGCAAGACGGGCGTCGTCTCGGGCGTCTCGTCGATGCCCGAAGTCGGCGCCGACATGGTGGAATACTGCGATCCCCGCTCGATCTCGTCGATCGAGGAGGCCTGCCGGCGGCTCGTTGCCGAGCCCGACCACCGCGTCGCTCTGGAGCGCCGCATCGCCGGGGCGCGCCTGCGCGGCTGGGACGACGTGGCGGACGATCTCGTGGGCGCGATCGGCAGAGGCGGGTAAGGCCGTCGGGCGGGCCACGCCCGGCCGCGGTCAGGCATGTCGGCCAGTCGGGCGCGGGCGGCCAGCGAGGTGCAGCCGCGAATAATTGCCGACAGGTCAACCGGGGTCCGAAGGGAACGCTCTGATCACGGGTGGGTTTTCCCGCCCTGCCGTTTGCTTTTCGTCAATGCAGGTCATATAGTGATTCACTGTAGAGCGGCCGGAGGGCGCAAGCGGTTCGTCCGGCGAGGTTTTGCCGGCACCGGCAGACCGAGAGGATTGAGCACATGCTTGCGGGAGCACCCAAGACGAGCCCAGAGGCGGCGAAGGAACAACGCGCCGCGCTTGGGCACTGGCTCAAGAAGCTGCGCGAGGAGCGCGGCCTGTCCCAGAGGGAACTCGCCGACAGGCTGTCGCTCGATTACTACACCTTCATCTCGCAACTCGAGAACGGGCGGGGCCGCATCCCGGTTCACCGCTACGCCGAATGGGCGCATGCGCTCGGTGTCGAGCCGCGCCGCTTTGTCAAGACGTTGCTTTCCTACTACGAGCCGACCACCTACAGCATCCTTTTCGATGACGACGCGTCCTGACTGGGGTGCAGACGGCCTCGAATTCTGGCATGGTATTCGAAGGGATCGCTGAAGGTCGGCGTGCATGAGCAACATCTTCGACTTTCCCCCCGGCCAGTCCGACAAGAAGTCGACGGACTTCCTGAGCGAGACGGTTGATCTCGTCCAGTTCGACGATCTCTCGCGCAATGCCCTGTCCGAAGATGCCGGGCAGGCCGTCGAGCCTCTCGACTGGTCGAACCAGGAGCTTGCAAGCATCTACCACGTGCGCAGCCTGCTTACGGCCGCCGGCATGAGCACCGTGATCGACCGGGGTGTCACCGACGAGGGCGACCCGTGGTGCGTCTTCTGCCGAGCGGATGGCGATGTCTTCATTCACCTGTGCCGGATCGACGGGCGCTACCTTCTCGACAGTCCCAGTCTCGGACAGCCGCTCGCGGGCGAGACGTTCGGCGAACTGATCGACGCGTTTTCCTCTGGCTCTCTCGCCCCTTCGCCCGGTGCTCCTGCGCCCGGGCTCGGGCGGGTCGTGCGCCTCCATCGGGGCGACAATGTCGTCCTGCATCCGGTCACCATGCTCGCGGCCCTCGTCTGGACGCTGCTGCTGCAATCCGAAGAGGTCGTTCTGCTGCAGATCGATCCCGAGGATGCCGCTGCCAATGCGGCGCAGCTTGTCTCTCTCGACGGCGGGCCGAGGGTCGATGCCGCTTCCGACCTGCCGATAGAGGGCAGCCTTGCACCCATCACCGACGCGGCGGATGGCGAGGATGGGCGCGGGCTGGACGATGGGCGCACGGTCGTCGCAGAGGTCGTGGGCGGGCAGCGCGATACCCTGAACAAGGCGGTGGGGTTTCCGATGGTTTCCGGCGTGGCGGCGGGCCTGAGTTCGATCGCCATCGCCTGCGGGTTCATGTCGGAGGGCCTTCTCGACGAGACGGGTCGGCTGTCTGTCTCGCCGCTCGACGAACCGATCCCCACCACCTCGCAGGACGATGAGGCTGATGAGCCATCAGGCCCCCGCGAGGGTGGCCTAGCGTTCATCGCGGGCGCGCGCATGGCGGCCGAAGGGAGCGCACAGGCGGCCGAACCGGGCACCGACCTCGTCGCCAGCCGGCCCGATGAAGGCGAGGGCGGATTGCCCGGCGCGACGGTGGCCGATGTGCTGCTGCCGCTCGGGGTGAGTGCCGCCCAAGGGGATTCCGCGATCGTGACGGCCGCTCCCCGGGGTGTCATGCAACCGGAAGCGACCGGGCAACCACTCGCCTTCATGGGCATGGGGACGAGCACGAACGGCGAGGCTGCGCCCGATCAGCGTGCCGGCGACCTTGGCGCCCCAACGGCGATTCTCTCGATCGACGATCTGGTCGACATGCTGCCGGACGAGATACGGCCGTTCGACTTCGATGGCTACAGGGTGAAGGCGAGCTTCGATCTCGCATCCATCGGCGGGATTGGTGGCCAGGTGGTCAATGCCGCCTTGGCCGTTGCGCAGGGTGACGACGAGAGCGCCGGGGTCGATTCCCTGCTCGTCGGGTCGCTGCCGGAGCCCGGGAATGGCTCGACGACGGCACCGTCTCGCCAGGTTACGTCGACCGACGGTTCCGACGGCGACAACCTCTCCGCCACACCGCCCCTGCGGAGCGACCCGGCTGCAGACGCGCTGACACCCGGCCGCTCCGGTCAAGGCGCGCAGCGCGATCATGCCGCCGCCGTCATCCAAAGGGATGTCGAGGCCCATGCCGGCCGCGTCGATTCGGTCGGGGATGCGCGCGAGCAGGTCTATCCCATGTTCGACGAGACGGCAGAAGAGTTCATCCTCTTCGTGAGTTCGCGCACGGACGACCTGGAGACGCTGGCGTGGAACGATGCGATCATGCTTGTCGACATGGCTCTCACGGAAACCCCGGTCTACATGACATGGGGCTTGCCTGACGGTGGAACCGTGACCACGCTCGTGGCGCAAGCCGAGTATGAGGCGTTCGGTCTCCTGGTCTGATCCGGTGTCTGGGCCTGTCGCCGCGGCTGTCGGCTTGATCGCCCACGGCCGCGGTCCGTTGCCGGTCTAGGCCCGATGACCGGCGGCCCGGCAGCGGATGTCGAGGGGCGGCGGTGCTCGAAACGGAAGGCCGCTATTCCTCGATCATACTCTTGCGAACCGCGTCCATGAGCGGAGCAGACAGGTAGGTCAGCACGCTTCTTTCCCCGCCGGTCACGACCACGTCGGCGGGCATGCCGGCAGTAAGACGCGCCTGTACATCATCGTCGATATCCTCGTCAGCGACGTGAATACGGGCGAGAAAGTAGGGCGCGTCCTGCGGGTTCTCCGGCTCGATCACGTCCTTCGACACGCTTTCGACGGTTCCGAGCACGAACGGCGTGAGCCGCGCCTTGAACGCGGTGAAGCGGACTTCGGCTTCCATTCCGGGAAAGACATTGTCGGCGTCGATGGGCGCCACGCGGGCATTGATGACGAGGCGCTCGTCCTCGGGGACGAGCTCCATCAATACGTCGCCCGGACGAATAACCGAACCGACCGTATGCACCTTGAGGTTCTGAATGCTCCCGGACCCGGGCGCCAGAACTTCCGTCCTGGCCAGAACGTCCTGCGCCACCTTCACGCGTTCCTCGAATTCCGAGATCTGGCTGCGGACCTCCTCGAGCTCGGAATTGGCGCGCTCGCGATATTCCTGCGTCGCCTGAAGACGCTGCAACTCGGTTTCGCTGATCGCGGTCTTCGCCGTCGCGATCTCCGAGATGACACGGCCGAGATCCGCCTCGATCTGGATCAGCTCGTCCTGGCGCTGCGACACCAGGTTGGTCTGCACGAGACCTTGCGACGACCCTTCCGTCATCCGGTCGACCATGTCGCGGTAATTGGCAAGGCGGCGCTCCAGCGCATCCCGTTGCTGGTTGAGGCCGGCGATCTGTTCGTGCGTCTGGTTGATCCGCGAATCAAGGATCTCGACCCGCGACTGCAGAAGCGACCTGCGGTCGGCAAAGAGCTCGAGCTGATCGTCGATCACCCCGCGGATGCTCGGTCGCTCGCTATCCACAAGACGCTCGGGCAGGATCATCTCCTCGGCGGCGGAGCGCTCGGCGAGCAGCCGGGCCTCGATGATCCGCGCAAGATCGAGGCGCGTGCGCACTACCTCAAGGTTGGAGTGCGCCTCGACCGCGCTGAGACGCAGCAGGACATCGCCCTTGTTGACCGCGTCGGCCTCCGACACGTGGATTTCCTCGACGATCCCCCCCTCGAGATGCTGGACGACCTTGCGGTTGCCCTCCACCGAGATCACCCCCGGCGCGACGATCGCGCTGTCGATCTTGGCCACGGCGGCCCAGACGCCGAACACGCCGAAGGTGAGGAAGACGATGGCGAACCCGAAGAGGGTCACGGGGCGAATGCTGCGAGCTTTTGCCAAGTCGTGGTCCTTGCGTTCTGTGTCGGGACTGGTCGCGGAAGGGGCGCCGCGGAATCAGCCCGGTGCGCTCGGGTTGAGCGCGACGACGGAGGGTTTCTGGCCATCGGCACGGGCGGCTTCGCCCTGGCCCTGCGGCTTGAACATCTCCTTGGTCGGGCCGAACTTTTCCACCCGGCCATCGACCAGCATCAACGTCTTGTCGGACAGGGCGAGCAGGCTCGTCTTGTGCGTGACGAGCACGACCGTCTTGCCCTTGCCCTTCAGCGTCTTGACGCAGTTCATCAAGGCCTGCTCGCCGTAGCTGTCGAGATTGGAGTTCGGCTCGTCCAGGATCACCAGAGACGGCTCGCGGAAGACGGCGCGGGCGAGGCCGACGCGCTGGCGCTGCCCGCCCGAGAGCACGTTACCGCCGTCGCCGACATCGGTGTTGTAGCCCTCGGCGAGCTTCTGGATCATCTCGTGGGCGCCCGAGAGCGTGGCGGCGGCCACGATCTCGTCGTCCTTGCCGTCGTCCTGGAAGCGCGAGATGTTCTCGCCCACCGAGCCGCGGAACAGTTTCACGTCCTGCGGCAGGTAGCCCACATGGCGGCCGAGCTGCTCGGGATCCCAGTGATCGAGTTCGGTGCCGTCCAGCCGGACCGCGCCGGTGGCCGGCTGCGACGCACCCACGAGGTGACGCACCAGCGTCGTCTTGCCTGATCCGCTCGGCCCGATGATGGCGAGCACCTCGCCCGCGTTGATGCCGAACGAGACGTTGCGCAGGATCGTCTCGCGCGTGCCCGGGGCGACCGCGACGACCTGGTCGACCGTGAGCGCACCGCGCGGCGCGGGCAGCGACACGCGCTCGGGATCTTCGGCGATCGCGGCAAAGAGTTGCCGGAGTCGCGTGTGTGCGTTGCGCATCGCGACGAAGTGCTTCCACTGCCCGACCGCCTGCTCGACGGGCGCCACCGCCCGGCCCATCACGATCGAAGCCGCGATCATGATGCCCGGCGAGATCTGCTGCTGGATGGCGAGAAAGGCGCCCACCCCGAGAATGGCGATCTGCATCGACATCCGCACGAATTTCGACGTGGCGACGACGCCGCCGGCACGGGCGCTGGCCGTGGCCTGATTGTCGAGCATTTCGTCGTGCTGCTTGCGCCACCGGGCCGACAGGGCACGCTCCATCCCCATCGCGCGGATCACCTCGGCGTTCTGGAGAGCGGTGCTGGCGAAATGCGAGGCTCCCTGCGAGGCGCGGCCCGCTTCGGACAGGCTGCCGCGCGTGGAGAACTCGTTGACGAGCGCGAGCGCGAAGATGATGAGCGCCCCGATCGTGGCGACAATACCGAGCCATGGATGGAACGCGAAGCAGAGCGCGAGAAAGAGCGGCACCCACGGTGCGTCGAAGAACGCGAGAACGCCCTGACCGGTGATGAACTCGCGCACCTTGTCTATATCCTGCAGGGCAACGTGGGCGGCGCTGTTGGGTACGGCTGCCTGTTGCTTGACCGCCCGGTGGAACACGGGGTTCGCCAGAACCTCGTCGAACTGAAGCCCCGCCCGCACAAGCAGCTTGGAGCGGGTGAATTCCAGCAGACCGTAGCTGACGAGCAGGGCAATCGCGATCACGGTCAGCATGATCAGGGTCGTCTCGTTGCGGCTGGCCAGCACGCGGTCGTAGATCTGCAACATGTAGATCGGACCCACGAACATCAGCAGGTTCGTGCAGAAGCTGAACACGAGCGTCGCCGCGAAGGCGGATCGATACTTCCGATAGGCGAGATCGAGCGACGTCTTTTCGCGCATAAGTGAGGGCCGTCCTTCGGTCAGCGTCGCGGTTCCGTGGCGTGGTTTGCCGATAGCATACACTGTGTTTCTATGCCACGGGCGAGTCGCCGACAATGCGCACGAAACGGAAGTGTGACACGCGTCGCCCCGCCCGGGCGGGCCCGTTCAAGGGAGCCCGCGCCACTTTCGCAGCGAATGGTTGCGCCCGGATTAACCGCCGCCCTTGCCCGGCCTACACGACGCCCTGCGCCCGGAAGGCGGGGAGAGACCGGTCGAGGAAGGTGCCTGCGAGGGCCTGAGCCTGCTGGCGCATCTCGTCGGGGGTGCGGAGGGGCTTGCCGTCGTGCACCAGCGCCTTGCGCAGCGTAACGAGCCGGCGCACCAGAACCTCGGAAAGCGGGCCGCGCTCGGTTGGGCCGCCCTCCTCCGTGACCGCGGCCAGCATGATCATCTCGGTATCCGACACAGCCAGGACGGCGCCGGTCTCGGCTGCGGCGAGGTAGCCATAGGGCGCGCCCTGCGCCACCTTGTGCATGAGTGCCCCGTTCAGCGCGCGCGCGGGCGCCTGGTCGGCGGCCGGGGCGTGCAGACGCGCCATCCCGGCCTGCAGCAGCATCGTGACCGCCTGCGTCGTGTCGCCAAAGGGGTTGGCGCCCCCGGCGCGGGTCGCGGCGAGCTCGCCCATCGTCTTGGGCCCGTCCGCGAGCGCGTCGAGCAGCGGGCGGTAGATCTCTGGCTTGCCCGTCACCTCGCCCACGGACAGCTTGAACTTGATTTCGTCGCCCGCCGGCAGCTTTCCCAGCGTGATGCGCGTCTCGGTCAGGGCTTTCGTCTGCGCGGCGGGCCACAGCGGCACGGCACCGCGGGCAAAGACGTCGCGGCGGAAGCTCTGGTTCACCAGCACGTCGATCATCACCTCGCGCACGACCGGGTTTGAGTGGCGGGCCAGAAGCTCCTGCTGGGGCTTCGGCATCACGGAAGGCAGGTAGAGGTCACCGACCGACGCGGTCCCCACGTAGCCGAGCTTGGCCGTGCCCAGCTCTTCGGCCACCTGGTCGAACCACATCGGGTGCCAGTTGTCGTGCAGATACTCCTGCACGAGATACGAGCGGTCCTGCTTCTCCATCGATTCCAGCCGCCCCTTGAGGGTCGGCAGGGCGCGCGTCATGCCCGACTTGACCTCCGTCAGCGCGTTGAGCCGCTCGATTCCGGTGGTCACGGCCTGAACGCTGGGCATGTCCTCGCTGGTCTGCCAGAGGCGCAGCAGGTGCTGCACCGGCGCCGTCGAGATCCAGCCGGGCATCGTGTTGTACGAGACGTAGACGATGGCGCCCGGCGCCGTGGCCCGCTCGATCGTGCCGACGAGGCCGCGCCGCACGTCCTCGGCGAGCCAGGTGTAGATGCCGTGCAGCGTGACGTAGTCGAACTTGCCCCAGTCCGACGGCCAGTCGCGGGCCAGTTCGACGAAATCGGCCTCCTCGAAGCGCACGTTGGTCAGGCCCGCCGCATCGGCGAGGCCCCGGGCATGGGCGATGTGGAGCGGGTTGAAGTCGATGCCGAGAAAGTCGTGCTCCGGGTTCAGCGCGGCCAGCAGCACGAGGCCCACGCCCTGCCCGCAGCCGAGCTCGAGGTAGCGCCACGCGCCCGAGGGCGCCGCCACGCCCCGCACCGTGGCCACGTAGCCAAGCCAGGCGGGCGCCAGCTCGCGGTAGGCGCCGTAGGTGTAGCCGAGATCGACGTTGTAGCCGGAAGACCAGTCGGACATGTGCCACTCCCTCTCGCAGCCGCCCCGCGGGGCCCGCGCACCGGCCCCGTTCGGCCGGGCCGCGCCGGCGCCCTTGTGGCAACAGCGCCCGGCGGAGCGCAAGCCCGCTCCCCCCCGAAAAAGCAGAAAGGGGGCCGAGGCCCCCTTTCCGGTGTCAAGGCTGACGACGTGTCGGCTCAGACGAAGTTGTCCTGCGTCAGCGAGCCGCCGATCAGCGTCATGTCGATCACGAAGTCGGCAGTATCGAGGTTACCATCACCGGTGTCGACGTAGAGCGTATCGGTGGACGTGTCGAAGACCGCCGACAGGCCAACTCCGGTGAACGACGTCTCGACCTGGCCGAAGCCGTCGACATCGCCGACGAAGTCCACGGCGCCGCCGAAGTCCAGCAGGTCTTCGTCGACCATGAAGTCGGTGATCGTGTCGACGTTGTTCGAGTTCGACTCCGCGGCGCCGATGTACTGGAACGTGTCCTCCCCGGCGCCGCCGGTCAGCTCGTCGGCCCCGAGACCGCCTTCCAGCGTGTCGTCGCCCTCGCCGCCTTCCAGCGTGTCGGCGCCTGCATTGCCGCTGAGGAAGTCGTCGCCCTCGCCGCCCTGCAGCAGGTCGTCGCCGCCGCCGGT
>LJNT01000145.1:16772-17503 GCA_001314685.1 Rhodobacteraceae bacterium HLUCCA09 | reverse complement strand
TACTTCATGCAGCCCTGGGCCGACGCCATCGAGGAGCAGTCGGGCGGCCGCATCGAGGTCGAGCTCTATCCGGCGATGGCGCTGGGCGGCAAGGCGCAGAGCCAGTACGACCTGATCCGCGACGGCGTGATCGACGGCGGCTGGGTGATTCCCGGCTACCAGCCCAGCCGCTTTCCCGAGGCCGAGGCGCTGGAACTGCCCTTCATGATGCCGAAATCGGGCGAGGTGGCGAGCGCGGTCGCGTGGGAGTTCACGCAGAAATATCTCGCCGACGATTTCGCCGACGTGCACCTGATCGCTGCGCACATGCACGGGCCCGGCATCGTCCACAAGAAGGGAGCGCCCGTGGAGAGCGTCGCCGATTTCGACGGCCTGCGCCTGCGCGGCCCGTCGCGCCCCGCGACGCTGCTGCTCGAGCGGCTGGGCGCCACGCCGGTCGGCATGCCGGTGCCCGCCTTCCCGGAGGCGCTGGCCAAGGGCGTGCTCGACGGCGGGGTGATCACGTGGGAGATGTCGCCCTCGCTCAAGCTCGACGAGCTGACCGACAGCCATACCGACGTCGCGGGCGACCGGGCGCTCTACAACCTCTATTTCCTCTGGGCGATGAACCGCGACAGCTACGAGGCGCTGCCCGACGACCTGAAGGCCGTGATCGACGCCAATTCGGGGCTGATGGCCAGTCGCTGGGCCGGCCGCGCCCACGACACCGGCGATGTCGTGGGCCGGGAGGA
>LJNT01000145.1:6239-16732 GCA_001314685.1 Rhodobacteraceae bacterium HLUCCA09 | reverse complement strand
CTGTCCGAGGAGGCGACGGGCGAGATCCGGGCGATCGGCGCCGAGGTGACCGAGGCGTGGGTCGAGCAGGTGACCGCCCGCGGCCTCGACGGCGCCGCCCTGGTCGAGGACGTGCGCGCGATGGTCGAGGCGGCAATGGCGAGCGAGGGCTAGTCCTCGCCGTCGCGCGCCGCCTCTTCCCACCGAGCCCAGAGCAGCAGCAGGTCGGGCCTGCCCATCCGCGCACCGTGAATGTCGCCCATCAGAACGGGCCCCGGTCGGGGCGCCGGCGGGCGGCCGCCGGTTGCGGCAGGGGTCTCGCGCGGTCTCGGCGGGGCGAGCAGGCGCAGGGAGCGGGCGGCGTCGGCAACGGACATGGGCAGAGGGTAGGCCGGGGGCGTGGGCACGTCACCCCCCGGAGGTGGCTGCGCGAGATTCCGCCCCTGTGGCACTGGGGCTGCGGCGGGCGCGCGTCGCTCGGTCGCTGACGAGCGGAACACGCGCCCCGCATCCGCGTTGACAACCTCGGTTATTCACGGAGAGGCCCATGGCGCCGCGCGCCGTCTGGAAAGGTCAGTTGCGCCTGTCGCTCGTCTCGATCCCCGTCGAGGTCTACTCGGCGCGCGACACCGGCTCGAAGGTCTCGTTTCGCCAGATCCACGCGCCCTCGGGCAAGCCCGTCCGCCACGAAAAGACGGTGCCGGGCATCGGCCCGGTCGAGGCCGACGATATCGTCAAGGGCTACGACACCGGCGAGGGGGAATACCTTCTGCTCGACCCCGACGAGATCGACGCCATCCGGCTGGAAACGAAGAAGACGCTGGACCTGGTGCAGTTCGTCGGCGCGACCGAGATCCCGCCGCTCTACTTCGACCGGCCCTATTACGTTGTGCCGACAGACGAGTTGGCGCAGGACGCCTACCGCGTGGTGCGCGACGCCCTGCGGCGATCCGAGAAGACGGGGCTCGGCCAGTTGACGATGCGGGGCAAGGAATACCTCGCCGCCCTGCGCCCCTGCGGCGACGGCCTGCTGCTCGAGACGCTGCATTACCCCGACGAGCTGCGCGACGCCGAGCCGATGTTCCGTGACATCGCCGACGAGGCGGCCGACGAGGAACTGCTCGATCTCGCCACCTCGCTGATCGACCGCAAGACCGCGCCGTTCGACGCCTCGGCCTACGAGGATCGCTACGCCGAGGGCCTGCGCGCGCTGATCGAGACCAAGCGCAGGAGCGGCAAGGCCGAGCGCGTGGAGATCGGCGAGGGCGAGACGCGGCCCGAGGGCGGGAACGTGGTCGACCTGATGGCGGCGCTCAAGCGCAGCCTCGGCGAGGACGAAGCCGCACAGGGCAAGGGCAAGGGCCGAACGTCGTCGGGCGGGCGCAAGGCGTCGGGCGGCGCGCGGGGCGGCTCCAGGTCGGGCGACACGGAGTCGGGCGGGTCGACATCCGGCTCGCGCCGCAAGAAGGCGTCGTGATGGCGCGCGACCGCCTCGACCGCTACCAGGAAAAGCGCGACTTCGCCCGCACGGCCGAGCCCGAGGGCCTGGTCGACGCGCCCCGGCAGGGTGCTGGTGGGGGCCGCCGCTTCGTGGTGCAGAAGCACGACGCCAGCCGCCTGCACTACGACTTGCGTCTCGAGCACGACGGCGCGCTCCTGTCGTGGGCCGTGACCAAGGGCCCCAGCCCCGACCCCTCGGAGAAGCGCCTCGCCGTGCGGACCGAGGATCATCCCCTCGACTACGCCGACTTCGAGGGCACGATCCCCGAGGGCGAGTATGGCGGCGGCACCGTCATGCTGTGGGACGAGGGGACGTGGGAGCCGCGCGGCGATGTGGCCGATGGCCTCGACGCCGGCGAGCTCAAGATGGACCTGCACGGTCACCGGATGCGCGGCCACTGGGTGCTGGTGCGGATGCAGGGTGACGAGACGCGCGAGAACTGGCTGCTCATCAAGGAGAAGGGTGGCGAGACGGGCGCGGCCGACGCGCTCACCGAGGGGTATTCCCGCTCTGTCCGCACCGGGCGCACGATGAGGCAGATCGCGAAGGGAGAGCAGCCGAAGCAGCCGTGCCGCAAGGAGCGCTCGCGCAAGGCGCCGAGCTTTCGCAAGCCGCAGCTCGCCACGCTCGTGAGCGACGCGCCCGAGGGCGACGGGTGGTGGCACGAGACCAAGTTCGACGGCTACCGCGCGCTCGCCGCACTGGGGAAGGGGGGTGTCACGCTCTACACCCGCTCGGGCAAGGACTGGACAGATCGCTTCGCGGCGCTTGCCGGCGCCTTCGATCCGCTGCCCTGCGACAGCGCCCTGATCGACGGCGAGGTGATGGCGGCGCAGGTCGAGGGCTCGGCCTTTTCCTCGCTCCAGCGCGCGCTGTCGGAAGGCGGGGCGCTCGTGTTCTTCGCCTTCGACCTGCTGGAGCTCGACGGCGTCGACCTGACGGCCGCGCCACTGAAGGAGCGACGCGGCCTGCTCGGCGGGCTGGCCGAGGGGCTGCCGCCCGGCGGACCGCTGCGCATGTCCGAGCATGTCGTGGGGCGGGGGCCCGAGGTCTACGCCGCCGCGTGCCGGGCAGGCGCCGAGGGCATCGTCTCGAAAAAAACCGACGCGCCCTACCGCTCCACCCGCACCAAGACATGGCGCAAGGTGAAATGCGGCCACCGGCAGGAATTCGTCGTCGGTGGGCGCACGCCGTCGGACAAGCCCGGGCGGCCCTTCGCGTCGCTCCTGCTGGGCACCTGGGAGGATGGGGCGCTGGTCTATCGCGGGCGGGTCGGCACCGGCTTTGCCGGGCGCGACTTCGACGAGATCGCCAAGACGCTCACGCCCCGCAAGACCGCGCCCTTCGCCGAAGTGCCCAAAAGCGTCGCGCGGGGAGCGGAATGGGTGCGACCCGACACGGTGGTCGAGATAGCCTTCACCGAGTTCACCGCCGACGGCCATGTCCGCCACGCCAGCTACCAGGGGCTGCGGCGCGACAAGGATGCGGCGGAGGTGACGGCCGAGACGCCGGAGGAGAGCATGGACGACCCCCCCGAGGTCGCCGGGATCGCGATCAGCAGCCCCGGCCGCGAGGTCTACCCCGAGGCGGGCTGCACCAAGCTCGACGTCGCGCGCCATTACGAGCGCGTGGGCGAGCGGATGGCGCAGATCATCGAGGGCCGGCCCCTGTCGATCGTGCGCTGCCCCGAGGGAATGGCGAAGCAGTGCTTCTTCCAGAAGCACGCGGGGCAGGGCCTGCCCGATGCCATCGGCACGCTGGAGGTGGAGGAAAAGGACGGCGACACGGCCGACTACATCGCCATCTCCGATACCGAGGGGCTCGTGGCCGCGGCGCAGATGGGCACGCTGGAGGTGCACATGTGGGGCGCGCGGGCCGACCGTCTGGAGCGGCCCGACCGCCTCGTGTTCGACCTCGACCCCGGCGAGGGCGTGGAGTGGGAGGAGATCCGCGCCGCCGCCGTCGAGATCCGCGACCGGCTCGAGGCGCTGGGCCTGCGCTCGGGCGCACTGGTGACGGGCGGCAAGGGTGTGCATGTCTGGGCGCCGCTCCGCCGCACCTCGGGGTGGGACACGGTCAAGGGCTTCGCCTCGACGCTGGCGCACGCACTGGCCAAGGAAGACCCCGACCGCTTCGTGGCGAAGATGGCGAAGGCCAGGCGCAAGGGCCGCATCTTCATCGACTGGCTGCGCAACGAGCGCGGATCGACGGCCATCGCCCCCTATTCGCTGCGCGCCCGCCCCGGCGGGCCGGTCGCCGTGCCCGTGACGTGGGACGAACTGAAGGGCCTGTCCGGCGCGGCGGCCTTCGAGATGGGCGACATGGAGGCGCGGCTCGGGCAGCCCTGCCCCTATCTCGATCTCGCGGGCGACCTGCAGTCGATCACGAAGGACACGCTCGAACGACTGGAAGGCTGGCTCGGCTGAGCGGCGCTCGCGGCGCGGGTGCAGAGCCCGCTCGGTGGCGCGCGTGGCTGGCTGCGGGCGGAACATTCCCACGTCGACATGGGTTCGCCGTGTCGAATCCTGCCGCCGCCCGTGGGCGCGGCCGGGCGCCGCAACGCCGCACGGCGAGCCGCGCCCCCCTTTCATCCGAAGGAAAAGGAGACAGACCTTGACCCGCTTCACTCTTTATCCCCGGTTCGCGTCGGCGCCCGCGCTTGCCTCGATCCTCGCTCTCGCGCTGGCCGCGCCCGTGGCGCATGCCCAGCAAGACGACGGCACAGGCGGGCAGGCGCCGGGAGAAGACCCCGAGATGACCGACGGGGAGCGGGCCGCCGACGCCGAAGGCAGCGAGCCCGCCGAGACCCACGACGCGCCGTCGGTGCTGCAGGAAGCCGTCCTCGAAGAGCTCGCGGCCATCGGCATCGACAGCCTGACCATCGACAAGCTGTCGAGCGGGCAGCTCGCCGGCATCCTGCTGACGCTCACCTCGACCGACCGGCAGGACAAGGAAGAGGCGGTGACGACCATTGCCGCGAATGCGGATTACGAGCCGCAGGATGTCGACGCCGAGACGGTGGCCGACAACGAAAGCCTGCGCAACACGGTCGAGGAGGCTCTCGTCCGCGCCGGCTGGTCGGCCGACGTCTCGCAGCTCACCCACGCGCAGGTCGCCGCGCTTTACCTGGAGCTGGCAGGTCAGGGCGAGCTCGACGAGCAGCGCATTCAGGACGTGGTTTCCGAGTGACGGGCCGGGCGCGGCCGGAAACATCCAGCGGCCCCGCTCGTTTCCCGGCTCCTACCACGATCGAAAAGGAGAAGACCGCGATGAAGGTATCCGAGATCATGACCGGCACCGTCGAGCTCGTCAGCCCCGACACCGGCGTGCGTGAGGCCGCGAAGCGCATGGCCGACGAGGATGTCGGCGCGCTGCCCGTGAGCAAGGGCGACGCGCTCGTCGGCATGGTGACCGACCGCGATATTGCCCTGCGTGGTGTCGCGGCCGGCAGGCAGATGGACGAATCCAGCGTCGAGGACGTGATGTCGAACGGTGTGCTCTACTGCTTCGACGACGCCGACTGCACCGAGGTTGCCGACAACATGGCGCAGAACCAGGTGCGCCGTCTGCCGGTCGTCAACGCCGACAAGCGCCTCGTCGGCATGGTGGCGCTGGCCGACCTGGCGCGCGCCGGGTTCGGCGAGCGCGCTGCCGTGGGAATCTCGGAGCCCTCGGCCGCCGCGCGCGCCTGATCGCTCCTCTGGCCGGGCCGCCGGTGGTGCACCGGCGGCCCCCCGCGCGGCCCTGATGCCCCGCGCATGGAAAGTGTCGAACGGCCGGGTCTGCCAGCCTGTCGGCGACCACCGCGGCAGGCCCGGCGGACAGGCGGATCGCGTCGTTTCGTGACTGCCGCCGGAATCTCACCCACCCGGAGACGCGGCAGGCCGGGCGAGCCGTGCGATGGCGCGGACGCGGCTAATCCTCGTCGGAGGGGAACAGCTCGTTCATCTGCTCCTGCGCCTCGCTGGCCACGGCCACGATCAGCAGATCACCGTTCTTCAGCCGCGTCTCGTCGGTCACCAGCTCGTCGCCCGAGCCGCGCGCCACGGCGACGGCGCGCGTCGCCTCGGGCAACTCGAGGTCGGCCAGTCGCGCACCGTCGTGGCGTTCGCCCACGCGGTAGCCCAGCACGTCGAAGCCCCTGTGCGAGCGCAGGTCGAGCGCGGAATCGTGCCGGGTTTCGAGCGTGCGCGCGATCGACCGGGCGACGGTCGCGTGCGGCGTGATGAGGTGTTCGAGCCCGAGTTCCTCGCAGACGGCCAGCAGCTCCTTCCGCACGATCTGCGGCACCACTCTGGGGTAGCCGACGGAGCGGCCCACCAGCGCGGCGAGGATGTTGACGTCGTCGACATTGGTCAGCAGCACCAGCGCGTCGGCCCCGTCGCCGTAGGCGTCGCGCAGCACCGTCGGCAGCGACCCGTCGCCCTCCAGCAGCCCCGCGTCGACCTCGTCGGACAGGGTCTGCAGCTTGTCGGCGTCGCGGTCGACGACGACCACCTCGTGCCCGGCCTCGGTCAGGTGCGCGGCAGTGGCGGTGCCGAATCGCGAGGCGCCGACGATGACGATGCGCATGATTTCTCCTATCGGTGAATCGGCGCCCAGGTGCCGGGCGAGAGCACGGCCACGAACGCGAGGAATTCAAGCCGCCCCAGCAGCATCGCCGCGGCGAGCACCAGCTTGAGCGGCCAGGCGAGGTCGGGCCCGACGGCCCCCATCGACAGGCCTGCCGTCGACAGCGCCGAGACGGTGTCGAAGAGCGCCGGCATCGGCGCCACACCGCCCAGCAGCAGCAGGATCCAGACGACCATCGTCGAGGCGGCGTAGAGGAACAGCACCGCCCCGAGCGCGGTCACCTGGGCACGCCGCACCCGCGCGCCGTGGATCTTGAGCGGCGTGACGGTGCGCGGCGGCGACTTCAGCCGGGTGAGCGCGACCCGCACCATCGCGGCGAGGATCGCCGCCCGCTCCTGCTTGATGCCGCCGGTGGTCGAGCCCGCGCCCCCGCCCACAACCATCGCGCCGAGGATCAGCGCCATGACGGGCGTATGCAGCCCGATCGGCGCGACGCTGAACCCCGCCGTCGTCACCCCGCTCAGCGTGTTGAGCAGCGCGTCGAGCGCGTGTGCCGGCGAGCCCCCCGAGACCAGCCGCAGCCCCGCCGCGGCGACCGACACCGCGAGGCAGAGCGCGACCACGCGGGCGGCGTTGCTCTCGACAAAGGCAGCGCGTGGCCCGTCGCGGCGGACGCGAACATAGGCCATCAGCGAGAAGGTCGTGGCGAGGCAGGCGACCATCGTCGCCGCCTGCGCGGCGCGCGAATAGCTCTCCAGGCTGTCGGGGCGGGGCGTGAAGCCCCCGGTCGAGACGGCGGCGAGCGCCACTGCGACCCCCTCCCACCAGGTGGGGAACAGCGGCACGAAGGCCACCGCCGCCAGCACCGTGAGCGCGGAATAGGCCACGAGCAGGCGTCGCGCCTGCGCGCGGGTCGAGGACAGGAGATCGCGGTCGGGCAGACCGGCGCGGCCCAGCGCGCTCGCCGCACCGCGGGCCGAGCCGGGGCCGAGGATCAGCGCCACCCCCGCCACCGCGATGGCGAAGCCGCCCGCCCATTGCATCCACCCGCGCAGCGCGTGGCCGGCGAGCGGCCAGCCCATCGTTCCCTCCGCCACGGTCAGCCCGGTCGAGGTGATCGCCGAGACGGATTCGAACAACGCGTCCACGGGGGACAGGCCCAGCGCCATGAAGCCTGGCACCGCCAGCACCGACACGCCCGCGAACAGCAGCACGAGCACCGCCACCGCCTCGATCTGGCGCAGGTCGCGGCCTGGCGGGTAGCGGCCGGCAAGGCCGGCGGCGACCATCGGCAGCAGGAGCGGCACGCCGAGAGCCGCCGCGACCTTCCACGCGCCCTCGCCGAGCGCCACCGCGAAGGGGACGGCCAGCACCATCGCCACCACGTGCGCCAGCGCCAGCGAGGCCCGCGCCACCGCACCCGGCCGGGCGACCCAGGTTAGGCTCGCCTGTCCCTGCACCCGTGTCTCCCTGTCCGGAACCGTGCGCGACGTACCGGCAGGGCAACCGCCGCAGCGCCGCGCTTGTTCCGGTGGCCCGGCCCGGCGCGCGGGGCGTGGCTCGCGATGGCCCGAATCCATCCACGCCGCTGCCACAATCCGGGGGCAGTCATTCGAATTGTAGAGATTGTCCGACGGCTTCTGCCGCGATCCGTGTGTCTACCGACGGACCAACCGTGCGGCCCCCATTCCTTTAGGAAAGGCGACGCCGCGCAGCAGGGAAGACAGGTCACGCGAAGGGTCAGGGGATATGAGATTCATCGACGAAATGATCGACCGCAAGCGTCGCGAGTCGCACCATGACGAGCCGGGCGTCGGGCCGGAATTGCGGCAGGGCTTCGGGCAGGGCTTCGGAGCGGCCCACGAGGTCGGCCCGCCCCCCGGCTTCGACCGCGCCGACCTGCCCGAGCCGCTGGAATGGCCGCCGCAGCTGGCGCGCGAGAGCGGCAGGCACGGGTCTGCCGGTGCCGCGGTCGAGAGACTGGAGAGCCCGGCGAGCGGCACGGCCGGCAACGGGATGACCGAAAGCGGAATGCGGGAGTTGGGATCGACCGCACGCGAGATGCCGGAGCCGGAGATGCCCCGCCATGCCTTCCCCGATCCCGAGCTGTCGAACCACCCGGAGGATGCCGGTTGGCAAGAGGGCATGGCCTCGGCGACCCCCGAGAAAGGCGTGGCGCCGGTCTCTCGGCTCGATCGGGCGGCGCCGATGGACGACGACGATTGGGGACTCGGCGTCGCGCCGGCCGAGGGCGCGGAGCCCCGCTCGCGCCCGCTGCGCCCCTCTCCGTTCCGACGCGCCGTCGCCGAATCGCGCCCGGCCGGACTCGTGGGGCGGGCCGGCACGCAGCCCGGCCGCCGCCGGCTGAGCGACCCGCCCGCGGGCGACCGGGCCGAGCCGGTGTCGCGGCCGGCCGCCGCGCACCTCTTCGACGACCCGTCAGTGCCGCCCGCACCGGTGTCGGACCGGCCCGAGAGCGCCCTCATGCCCGCCCCGCAGAGCGAGTCGCAACCGCTCCGCCTCGTTGATCCCGTGCGCGCCGGGCGCGACATGTCTGGCACCCCGCTGTCCGACGAGCCGCTCGGCAATGGCGAAGACGACGGCTTCGCAGCCGATTTCGCGTCCGCCTCCGCCGAGGCCGAACCGATCGGCCTGGATGCAGATGCACCCGAGATGGACGAGGCCGTTGCCCCTCGTGTGCCGGAAACCGAGGCGGCGGCCACCGACCTGCGCGCGCCGCAGCCCGAGGCGCGTCTGGAGCCGGAGCCAGAGCCCCGCGCGGGCGAGGGCCACGCCCCGCGCAGCCCCGGCGATGACGGCAGTCTGTCGAGCGCCTTCGGCCACGGTATGCCCGCGTCCGAGGCCGCGGCGCCTGCCGCCGCCGACCTGCGTGATCTGCCCGAGCCGCCGCCGCCTGCAGGGCGGGTCAAGACCCGGCTGCTCGGCTTCCGCGCGCCCGATGGCGGTGAGGATCGCGGGCACGATCCGCTCGGACAGCCGCGCCAGCGGGCCGCCGCCGCTGCGCCCGCGCGCTTCCCCGTCGGCTGGCTGGTCGTCGAGCGCGGGCCGGGCCGCGGCACCGCCTTCGCCCTGTTCGACGGGCTCTCGACCCTCGGCCGCGGCGAAGGGCAGACCGTGCAGCTCGATCTCGGCGACACCGCGATCTCGCGCGACACCCATGCGGCCATCGCCTACGACGACGAGCGGCGCGCGTGCTGGCTCGGTCACGGCGGCAAGGCCAATCTCGTGCGTCTCAACGGCCGCCCGGTGCTGACGACCGAAGCGCTGTCGAACGGCGACCGCATCCGAATCGGCGAGACGACCCTGCGCTTCGTCGCGCTCTGTGGCCCCGATTTCAGCTGGTCCGACGACACTGAGGAGGGCGCGCCGGATGCAGCCGCCCTCTGATCCGCGCCTCGACGCCGCAATGGCGGTGGACGTTGGCCGGCGCGCGCACCAGGAGGACGCGGTGATCTGCGACTGTCCGATCGGGGCAGAGCTGGGCCTCGTCGTGCTGGCCGACGGCATGGGCGGTTATCTCTGCGGCGACGTGGCGAGCCGCATCGTGATGACCGAGGTCTACAGCGAGCTGAAGCTGCGCGGGCCGGAGCTCGTGCGCGGCGAGGCCCACATGCCCGCCGCCCTGCGCCGTGCCGCCGAAGGCGCCAATGCCTGCCTGCGGGCCTATGTCGAGGAGGCCCCGCACGCCATCGGCATGGGGGCCACGCTCGTCGCCGGCATCCTCAGGGGGCGCGACCTGCACTGGATCTCGGTGGGCGATTCGCCGCTCTACCTGTTCCGCGACGGCGCGCTCGTGCGGCTGAACGAGGATCATTCCTTCGGTTCGGTGATGCGCGCGATGGTGGAAGAGGGCCGGATGGACGCCGAGGCCGCCGCCCGCCACCCCGAGCGCACCAGCCTGATCTCGGTGCTCTCGGGCGGCCCGGTGGCGCATGTCGACTGCCCGCGCGCCGCCTTCCGTGTCGAGGACGGCGACGTGCTGGTATTTGCCAGCGATGGCCTGCTGCATCTCGACGAGGCCGAGATCTGCCGGGCGCTGCGCGCCCATGCCGAGGCGCCCGCCGCGGGGATCGCAGATGCCCTGCTGCGCGCGGTCGCGGCGCTGGACGACCCTGAGCAGGACAACGTCTCGCTCGCCGTGGTGCGGATCGGGCCGGCGCGGGCGGGCGGCGGCCCGGTGCGGCGAGCGGCGCCGGAGGCGCGGGCCGAGCCCCCCGTCGCGGCGATGCCCGCGCTGGCGGGAGTGGCCGGGCCCGCGGGATGATCCACGACCCGGCCTTCGACGCCGCCGCGGCGCAGTTGCGGGCGCTGATCTCCGCGGGCGGGTTGCCGGCGCGCGCCGTCGAGCGGGCAGAGGCCCTGCTGGCGCGGCTCGAGGCGCCGGTGCGCGTGGCCGTGGTCGGTCCCGAGCCGGCGGGGC
>LJNT01000145.1:0-6215 GCA_001314685.1 Rhodobacteraceae bacterium HLUCCA09 | reverse complement strand
GCGCTGTCGGGCGACGAGACGCTCGCCGACCTTCCCGACCTTCCCGAGCGCCCGCCGCTGGAGCTGCGCTGGGGCGGCGAGGCGCGCGTCGCCTTGCGGCTCGGCTGTGGCGCGCTGGTCGAGGGGGCCGACCTCGCCGAGGCGATGGCCGACCCCGAGGCGGCGCTGGTGACGGTGGAGCGGCCCCTGCCAGCGCTGCGGCGGATCACGCTGACCGACCTGGTGACCGAACCGTCGGCCGACGACCTGCTGGCCGCCCTCGCCTGGGCCGCGCGGCGGGCCGACGTGGCGGTGTGGTGGTCACACGGCTTCGGCCCCGACGAACGTGCGGCGTGGCGCTCGGCGCCCGCGCGCCTGCGCGACCACGGTTTCCTCGTGCTGGACGGGGCGGGCGCCGAGGCGCGACAGGCCGCCGCCGCGGCGCGTGACGACTTCCTTCGCGTCGTCGTCTCGGGGCAGGGCGAGCCGGCCGGGCCGCGTCTGGCGGCCGAGGTGCTGCGCCACGTTGCGCTCGGACGACAGGCCGACGCCGACGCGGCGCTCCTTTTTGTGCAGAGCCACGGAGGCGGCACGGCGCGCACCCCGGCAGCGCCGGTGTCGCACGAGCCTGCCGCGCCGCCGCCTGCCGCGCCGCCGCCTGCCGCGCCGCCGCCTGCCGCGCCGCCGCCTGCCGCGCCGGGGCCTGCCACACTGGGGCCTGCCGCGCCGCCGCCTGCTGTGCCTGAGCCGGTCGAGCCGGCGCCGGACGAGCCGGAGCGCGTCGTGTCACCCCGTGCCCGAGGGGCGCCGGCGATGGCCGAGCGTCCCGTCTCAGTGGGAGCACAGCTCTTCGGCATGGGCGCCGCCCCCGAGCGGCCCCGCGCCGCGCCGCGACCCGCTGCGCCTGCCGCCCCGGCGCTCTCCGAGCCGCTGCGCGCGTTCTGCCGGGAGGGGGCCGCGCGCATCCGGTTGCGCGCCCGCCAGGTTTGGGTGGGGGGCGCCGGTCGCGGGGTGCCGCCAGTCGCCCGGGCGGGCGCCGAGACGGTCCGTGCCCTCGCCGAGGCGCTCGACGACATGGCCGAGGACGGCGGCCTGCCCGCCGCCGAGGCCGACGCGCAGGCCGAGATGTCGGCGCTGCTCTCGGCGGCGGAGGAGACGCTGGTGCTGCTCGAGGCCGAGGGCGACGTGGCCGCCGCGCACGACGCGGTGCGCCTGCTCGCCCAGCTGCGCCACGCGCTAGAGGCCCGCGCTGGGGCCCGCGCCGGGGCGTGAACAGCGCTGGCAGGGCGGTGCCCATTGTTTCGCCCGCGGCCTGCCCAACAATGGCCACCTTGCTTGAGCCATAGTTAACCACAGTGACCAGTTCGCGGCAGCCATGGGGGCAGCCGCAGTCGAGAGTGCTCCGCCGGACCCCCGGCCATGACCGAATGACAGGGCACCGCATGACCGTGCAGACCGCCATCGCCGCCGACGCGCCGTCCGAGACCGACGCCGCTCCCCTCGCCCGCGCGCCCGGCGCGGACGACCTACTCGCGCGGGCGCTGGAGCCGTTCCAGCCCATGGCCGACGCCTATGCCGATCTCTCCCATGCCATCGACGCGCTCGAGCGCACGGGCGGGCGCCCCGTGGCCACCACCGCGCGGCGGCTGAAGCGCATGCTGCGGCGCACCGAGCCCGCGATCACGATGATCGGGCAGGTCAAGGCGGGCAAGACGAGCCTCGTCAACGCCATGGTGGGCCAGGCGGACCTTTTGCCCGCCGACGTCAACCCGTGGACCTCGGTCGTCACCTCGCTGCACCTGTCGTCCGAGCCCGCCGCCGACGGCGTCGAGGCCGTCTTCCGCTTCTTCGAGGCCGACCAGTGGCAGCGGCTGATGAAGAACGGCGGCCGCATCGGCGAGCTCGCCGGCCGTGCCGGCGCGGAGGACGAGGTCGCCCGTGTCACGGCCCAGCTCGAGGCGATGCGAAAGAAGTCGATGCGCAGGCTCGGCTCGCAGTTCGAGCTGCTGATGGGGCAGGAGCATCGCTACGCCTCGGTCGATCCGGGCCTCGTGGAGCGCTATGTCTGCCTCGGCGACCATCCGGGCGAGGGGGACGACCCCGACGGGCAGGGGCGGTTCGCCGACATCACGCGCTCGGCCGACCTGCACCTGCACCGCCCCGAGATGCCCGTGGCGCTGTGCCTGCGCGACACGCCGGGGGTGAACGACACGTTCCTGATGCGCGAGCAGATCACCATCCAGGCGATCCGCGACAGCCGCACCTGCGTCGTGGTGCTCTCGGCGCACCAGGCGCTGAACGCGGTCGACCTCGCGCTGATCCGGCTGATCGCCAACATCCCCAGCCGCGACGTGGTGATCTTCGTCAACCGGATCGACGAACTGTCCGACCCGGGCGCCCATGTGGGCGAGATCGAGGACAGCATCCGCCAGACCATCCACGACCATCGCGGCCCGGCGGAGGCCGAGATCGTCTTCGGCAGCGCGCTCTGGGCCGCGCACGCCATCGCCGACACGCTGCACGAGATGGATGCGCAGAGCGAGGCGGCGCTGCTCAGCTGGGCCGAGGCCGAGTGCGGCGACCTGCCCAAGGGCGCCGACGGCCGCTACGACCGCGCGGCGGTGTGGGAGTTGTCGGGCGTGACCGGCCTCTACGGCGCCCTGGCCGACCGGGTGGCCGAGACGGTGGGTGCCGAGGTGGCCGACGAGGTCGCACGCGGCGGGCTCAACCTGGTCACAAGGCTCGACACCGAGACGCGGGTGCGCCCGCGCGCCATCGGCACCGTGGCGACCGCGCCGATCGACCGCGCCGCGCTCCTGCCCGAGATCGACGGGATCGAGGCGCGTCTCGTGTCGCAACTGTCCGGCGGCTTCGAGCGGATCGTTGCCGATTTCCACCAGCGGCTCGACCGGGCGCAGGCGGGCTTCGTCGACCGGGCGGTGGCGGCGCTGACCCGCCACCTCGAGCAGGAAGGCGAGGGCGCGGTCTGGACCTACGACCCCACCGGCCTGCGCATCCTGCTGCGCTCGGCCTTCACGGTGTATTCGACGCGCGCGGCCAAGCTGATCGGAGAGGTCTACGGCGAGGCCGCGGCCGAGATCGCCGGCCTCTACGTGCGCGGCTTCGAGCTCGACGCCGGGAGCGCGGCGCTCGCCCCGCCGCCCGTGCCGCAAGTCGCGCCGCCGGTCATCCTGGGCGAGACGATCGCGCTCGACCTCAAGTCGGGCTGGTGGTCGCGCTTCTGGAACCGCCGGCAGGGCTACGGCGCCTATGCCGCGAAGATGTCGGACCTGATCGCGGCGGAATGCGCGCGCATGGTCGAGGCGGTGAAGGCCGAATACGGCCCGCCCGACCGGGCACGGGCCGAGGCCGCGCTGCGAGAGTTCATCGGCGGGCAGCGCAAGACGCTCGTCGACCTGTGGATGCGCGACGAGGTCAGCGCCGAGGAGGTGGCCGAGCGCGTCGCCGGCCCCGGCGCGGGCGACCGCGCCGCCACCCTCGCCGCCGCGCGCGACACGTTCACGCTCTATCTTGGAGAGGATTTCGGCAGCACGGAGGCCGCATGACGATGATCGACCGCCCCGCCGGGGGCCGCGCCCGCCCCGTCATCGCCCTGATGGGCGAGTTCAGCGCCGGCAAGAGCACGCTGGCCAACCTGCTGCTCGGCGAGCGCGTCTCGCCGGTCAGGGTGACGGCCACGCAGTTGCCGCCGATCTGGTACACCCACGGCACCGGCGATCCGGAGCGGGTGGACATGGAGGGCCACACGCACCCGATCGCCGCCGCCGAGATCGAGGGCATCGACCCGCATGACACCGCCTTCGTCCGGGTGCCGCTGGCCGCCGGGGTGCTCGAGCTGATGGACCTGATCGACATGCCGGGCATCTCCGACCCCAACATGGAGGCGACCGTCTGGAAGCGGCTGATCCACGCGGCCGACGGCGTGATCTGGTGCACCCACGCCACCCAGGCGTGGCGCCAGTCCGAGGCGGCGACATGGGAAGAGCTGCCGGCGGCTCTGCACGAGAGCAGCCTGCTGCTGCTGACCCGTGCCGACAAGCTGCGCGAGGCCGACCTGCAGCGCGTCGTGAGCCGGGTGAAGGCAGAGACCGGGGGCATGTTCGCCGGCATCTTCCCCGTCTCGCTGATGCTCGCCGCCACCGCGGGCGAGGACCGCGACGCATGGGAGGTGAGCGGCGCCGAGGCCGTCACGCGCAGCCTGCTCGACATCGTGTTCCGGATCGACAACGCCTCGCGCCGGCGGCCGAAGCCGATCGTGACCAGGGCCGGCGACGGGGCCCCGCAGCGGCCCGTTTCCGCCGCATCAACTGTGGCGGCGCCGTCGCGCCCGGTCGTGCCACGCCGGGTGCAGGCGCGGGGCGACGGCGGCTCGCGCGCGCGCCTGCCCCACTCGGCCATCCGCCAGATGGTGCCGGGCCAGATGACCTCGGGTTCGTGAGGGGCGCGGCATGACGCAGGGCCTTGCCTCGATTGCCGGCCGCCCGGCTTCGGGCCGTCCGCGCTCCGGCCCGCCGCCCGCGCTCGCCCGTCGGCTCGATGCGGCGCTCGGCGCGGCGCCGGGCGCGGATGCCTGCGCCTATCTCGACGTGGGCGCGGGGCTGGTGCTCGGCACAAGCGCCGATCCCGCCCTGCCGCAGGAGGCCCTCGATGGGCTCTGCCGCGCCGCCGGGCCGCTGCTCGACGGGGCCGAGGGCGAGGCGGCGCTGGTCGTCTCGGCCGCCGGGCTCGCTGCCCTGCTGGCCGTGCCGGGCGAGGCGGGGACCGCGCTCTGCCTGCTCCTCGCCCCCGAGACGCCCCCGGCCGAGGCCCGCGCCGCCGCGCGGGCCGCCGTCGCCGCCATGCTGTCGGCAAAAGGCGCCTGATGGGCCGCCCGCAGGAGATCGCCGCGCTCGACCGCGCGCTCGCGGCACTGGCCGCTCCGGCCGTCCGTCCAGACGGCGCCCGCGTGGTGCGCCCTTTCGGAAACCGTTCGGCGCTTGCCAGCCTGCTCGCCGCGCTCGACGAGGCGGTGATGCCGCAGACGTTGCGCTTGACCGATGCCCGGGGCGCCACGCTCAAACTCGATCTCGCCAATCGCCGCCTTCTGGCGGTGCGGCCTGGCCCCGGCGCCACGATCACGCCCTGCGCGCCCGACGCCGCAGACGAGGCCGGGCTGGACCGGCTGTGCGACTGTCTTGCCGACTTCGCCGCGGGCGGGCCGCTGCGCATCGCCCCCGAGGCCCTCGCCGGCACTTCCGGCCGGCGCGGGGTGGCGGTGGCCGACCTCGCCGCCCGGCGGGGCGAGATCCTCGCGCCGGGCCCCGTGCCCGAGCCCGCCGCGATGCTCGAGCACGCCTTCGCCGCCCACCCCGAGACGCTGCTCGCGTGGCTCGCCGTCGAGGGGGGCGCGTCGGACGGCGACGGCGACCCCGCCGCGCTCGCCGATCTCGATGCGCTCGCTGCCGCGCTCGCGGCGTGCCCCGCCGCCCTGCCCGAGGGCACCCTGGCCACCGCGCCGCGGCCCGACCATGCGCTCGCCCTGCTGTATTCGGGCGGCGTCACCCTCGGGATCGCCGCGCTGCCCGAGGCGGGCGACGCCCTCGCCGCGACCCTCCAGCAGATGCTGCTCGGCTGGGCCTGAGCCCGGCATTTCCACATGTCCCGCCGCGTCCGCGCCGCAATCCGACCCGCGCACGGAAACGGCCGTGGCCAGCCGGCCCGCGCCGTCGCCCCCGGCCGGTGCCCTGACACGGAATCGCCCGAATTGCCGCGAATTTTCTGAAAAGTCTGCCTTATTTGCGCCCGATCTCTTGCCGAAGCTGTCTGCAGACGAATGCGGCCCCACGGGCCCGCATCGAGGGACGCAGACCGACAGGGGTCAGATGGCCGTGAGCGCCGCACCGCAAGACAGCTCTTCCGCCGGCGACACGCTGCCGCCCGGCACGCCCCTGCTCCAGGGGCAGTACCTGGTCGAGGGCTACCTCAATTCGGGCGGCTTCGGCGTCACCTACCTCGCACGCGACAGCCTCGAGCGGCGGGTCGTGCTGAAGGAATGCTACCCCGCCTCGATGTGCTGCCGCGCGGGCGGCGTCGTGCGCGCCCGTTCGCACGCGAACCAGTCGGAATTCGAGACCGTCGTGCGCCTCTTCGGGCAGGAGGCGCGGCGGCTGGCCAAGCTCGAGCACCCCAACATCGTGGGCGTCCGCGACGTCTTCGAGGAGAACGGAACCGCCTAC
>LJNT01000015.1:10577-17103 GCA_001314685.1 Rhodobacteraceae bacterium HLUCCA09 | reverse complement strand
GCCGAAAACGACTACGCCGCCCTCGGCGATACCTCCACCCTCGCAGACCCGACCGTCGTCGACGACCTCATCGACAACCGCATGAACCGGGGCTGAGGCGATGGATGGCACCGGACCAACCGCGACGCCCCCGGTCGTGATCCTGCTCGGCCCGCCGGGCGCCGGCAAGGGCACCCAGGCGCGGCGGCTCGAGGAGCGCTTCGGCCTCGTGCAGCTCTCGACCGGAGACCTGTTGCGCGCGGCCGTCGCCGCGGGCACCGAGGCGGGCCGGCAGGCGCAGGCGGTGATGGAGGCGGGCGGCCTCGTCTCGGACGCGATCGTGCTCGCGATCCTCAAGGACAGGCTGGCCGAGCCCGACACGGGCAGCGGCGTCATCCTCGACGGCTTCCCCCGCACCACGGCGCAGGCCGAGGCGCTCGACGCGCTGCTGGCCGCGGCGGGGCAGGCGGTCGGCGCCGCGATCGCGCTCGAGGTCGAGGACGAGGCGATGGTGGCCCGCGTCTCGGGCCGCTTCACCTGCGCGAGTTGCGGCGAGGGCTGGCACGACACGTTCAAGCGCCCCGCGCGGGACGGCGTCTGCGACGCCTGCGGCGGCACCGCTTTCAGGCGCCGCGCCGACGACACCGCCGAAACGGTGCGCGCCCGCCTCGAGGCCTACCACGCCGAGACCGCGCCGCTCGTCGCCTTCTACGGCGCCCGCGGTCAGCTTGCCCGCGTCGACGCGATGGGCGCCATCGACGACGTGACGGAGGCGCTGGCCGCCCTCGTCGCCGGGGCCCGCGCGGCCTGATCCATTCATTCCGGCGGGGGCGCGCGCCGCCCCCGCCGGCCTTCGCTTCGGAGCCCCCGAAGCTGCACCACCGGCGCACGGCCCGAGGCCCCGCCGGACCACCGCGACCACGGGAGGACCGCATATGTCGGAAAAACCTGAAGAAAGCGGCTACTGGGCGGCGAACATCCGTATCGTCACCTGGTGCCTCGTCATCTGGGCCACCGTGTCCTTCGGCTTCGGCATCCTGCTCAGGCCGCTTCTCTCCGGAATACCGGTCGGCGGCACCGATCTGGGCTTCTGGTTCGCCCAGCAGGGTTCCATCCTCGTCTTCCTCGCGCTGATCTTCTTCTACGCGTGGCGGATGAACCGGCTCGACCGCGAATTCGGCGTCGACGAGCAGTAAGGACCGCAGAGCAATGGATCAGTTCACCATCAACCTGCTGTTCGTGGGCGCGAGTTTCGCGCTCTACATCGGCATCGCGATCTGGGCCCGCGCCGGGTCCACCTCCGAGTTCTACGCCGCCGGCCGCGGCGTCCACCCGGTCACCAACGGCATGGCGACGGCGGCCGACTGGATGTCCGCCGCCTCGTTCATCTCGATGGCGGGCCTCATCGCCTTCGTGGGCTACGACAACTCGTCCTACCTCATGGGCTGGACGGGCGGCTACGTGCTGCTGGCGCTCCTGCTCGCGCCCTACCTGCGCAAGTTCGGCAAGTTCACCGTGCCCGAGTTCATCGGAGACCGGTTCTACTCGCCGACCGCGCGCATGGTCGCGGTGATCTGCCTCATCGTGGCCTCGGTCACCTACGTGATCGGGCAGATGACCGGCGTCGGCGTGGCCTTCGGCCGCTTCCTCGAAGTGTCGAATACCACGGGCCTTCTGATCGGCGCCGTCGTCGTGTTCGCCTACGCGGTGTTCGGCGGCATGAAGGGCGTCACCTACACGCAGGTCGCGCAGTACTGCGTGCTCATCACAGCCTACACGATCCCCGCGATCTTCATCTCGCTCCAGCTCACCGGCAATCCGGTTCCTGCGCTCGGCCTGTTCGCCGAGCACCAGGCCTCGGGCGAGCCGCTTCTGATGAAGCTCGACCAGATCGTGCGCGAGCTCGGCTTCGCCGAGTACACCGCCCACCACGCCGACACGCTGAACATGACCCTGTTCACCCTGTCGCTGATGATCGGCACCGCGGGCCTGCCGCACGTGATCATGCGCTTCTTCACCGTCCCGCGCGTGGCCGACGCCCGCTGGTCGGCGGGCTGGGCGCTCGTCTTCATCGCGCTGCTCTACCTCACCGCACCGGCGGTCGGCGCGATGGCGCGGCTCAACATCACCGATCAGTTCTGGCCGCAGGGCACGCAGGGAGAGGCCGTCTCGGTCGAGACGATCGAGACCGACCCCGCCTATGCCTGGATGATGACCTGGCAGAAGACCGGCCTGCTCGGCTGGGAAGACAAGAACGGCGACGGCCGGATCCAGTACTACAACGACGCGAACCCGGCGATGGCCGAGCGCGCGGCGGAAGCGGGCTGGACGGGCAACGAGCTGACCCGGTTCAACCAGGACATCCTGGTGCTCGCCAACCCGGAGATCGCGAACCTGCCGGGATGGGTGATCGGCCTGATCGCCGCGGGCGGTCTCGCTGCCGCCCTCTCGACCGCGGCCGGCCTGCTGCTCGCCATCTCGTCGGCCGTCTCCCACGACCTGCTGAAGGGTCAGCTGACCCCGAACATGTCGGAGAAGGCGGAACTGCTGTCGGCGCGGATCGCCATGGCCGCCGCCATCGCCGTGGCCACCTGGCTCGGCCTCAATCCGCCGGGCTTCGCGGCCCAGACGGTGGCGCTCGCCTTCGGCATCGCGGCAGCCTCGATCTTCCCGGCGCTGATGATGGGGATCTTCTCCAAGCGGGTGAACAACCTCGGCGCGGTCGCGGGGATGCTGACGGGCCTGATCGTGACGGTGGTCTACATCTTCCTGCACAAGGGCTGGTTCTTCGTCCCCGGCACCAACACGTTCACCGACGCCGATCCGCTGTTCCTCACGGTCCAGTCCACGTCGTTCGGTGCGATCGGGGCGATCCTGAACTTCGCCGTGGCGATCGCGGTGAGCCGCGTCACCGCCGCGCCGCCGCAGGAGATCCAGGATCTCGTCGAGAGCGTCCGCGTGCCGCGTGGCGCCGGCGCCGCCGCCGCGGATCACTGACGCCACAGGCCGGCCCCGCCCGGGGCCGGCCCGAGCGCGGCGCGTCTCCCCTGGGGGGCGCGCCGCGACGCATGGGGCGCCCCGGGCGCCCGTGCTAGAATAAGGGCGCCGTCGCGCCGCCGCGCACCTGGCGCCTGCCGCCCGCTCCCCGGAGGACGCATGACCGACGCCGACAGCTCCCTCGCAGACACGGCTCGCCGCCAGGCGTTCCTCGCCACCGTGCACCCCTACGACAGCCTCGCCCCCGACGAGCTCGCCCGCGTGGCCGAGATGTTCGAGGAGGTCGAGGCCGGGGAGGGCGCCGTGCTCTACCGGGCGGGCGAGGCGCTCGCGGGCCTGTACCTGATCGCCGAGGGGCGCGTGGAGGTCCTGGACGAGACCGGCGCCCCGGTCTCGCTGCTCGCCGCGCGCAATTCCTTCGGCGAGCGTGGGCTGGTGCGCGGCGGGCTCGCCGTCACAACCGCCCGCACGACCGAGCCCGCGCGCCTGCTCGTGCTGCCGGCCGCCGAATTCCACCGCCAGATCGAGGTCTCGCCCGTCTTCGCGCGCTTCTTCGACCGGGCGCGCCCCGCCCAGCCCGAGCGCAAGGGCGATCTTGCCACGCAGCGCGTGGGCGACCTGATGGCGCGCTCGCCGGTGACCGTGCGGCCCACCACGGGCATCCAGGCCGCCGCGGCCCTGATGCGCGACGCCCGCGTCTCCTGCCTCGTGGTGACCGATGCCGAGGAGCGCCTCGTGGGCATCGTCACCGTGCGCGACATGACCGGCAAGGCGCTCGCCTGCGGCCTGCCGCCCGACGCGCCGGTGTCGCGGATCATGACCGAGCGGCCGCTGACCCTGACGCCCACCGCGCTCGGCTCGGACCTGCTGAACCTGATGCTCGAGCGCGGCATCGGACACGTGCCGGTGACCGAGGGCGACCGCGTGGTCGGCATCCTCACGCAGACCGATCTCACGCGCTTCCAGGCGGTGTCGGCCTCGGCCATGGTGCGCGACATCGCCCGCGCCGCCAGCGCCGCCGAGATGGCCGAGGTCACCGCCCGCCTGCCGCAACTGCTGGCGCAGCTCGTCGGCGCCGGCAACCGTCACGAGGTGACGACGCGGCTTGTCACCGACATCGCCGACGCCTGCACGCGGCGCCTGCTGACGCTGGCCGAGCGCCGCCTCGGCCCGCCGCCGGCCGCCTATCTCTGGCTCGCCTGCGGCAGCCAGGGCCGCCAGGAGCAGACCGGCATCTCCGACCAGGACAACTGCCTGATCCTCGCCGACGACGTGCCGGAGGGCGCGCAATCGTATTTCGAGCGCTTCGCCGGCTTCGTCTGCGAGGGGCTCGCGACCTGCGGCTACATGCTCTGCCCGGGCGAGATGATGGCCACGAATCCCCGCTGGCGGCAGCCCCTGCGGGTCTGGCGCGGCTATTTCGAGCGCTGGATCGCCGAGCCCGACCAGGAGGCGCAGATGCTGGCCTCGGTCATGTTCGATCTGCGCCCCATCGGCGGCGCCCGCCCCCTCTTCGACGACCTGCAGGAGGCGACGCTGGCGGCGGCGGCGAAGAACTCGATCTTCGTCTCGCACATGACGGCGAACTCGCTCAAGCACGCCCCGCCGCTCGGCCTGTTCCGCGGCTTCGCCACGGTGCGCTCGGGCGAACACAAGAACCAGCTCGACCTGAAGATGAACGGGGTCGTGCCCGTGGTCGATCTCGCCCGGCTCTACGCGCTGCGCGGGCAGATCGGCGAGGTGAACACGCGCGCCCGCCTAGAGGCGGCGCTGCAGGCGGGGCTGATCTCGGGCACCGGGGGGCGCGACCTGATCGACGCCTACGACCTGATCGCCGAGACCCGGCTCGAGCGGCAGGCCGAGGAGGTGCGCGCCGGCCGCCGGCCCGACAACTTCATGGCGCCCTCCGACCTGTCGGACCTGCAGCGCAGCCACCTGCGCGACGCCTTCGTGGTGATCCGCACCATGCAGTCCTCGGCCGGGCAGGGGAAGGGGATGCTCGGATGACCCTTTGGCCCCACCCGATCCCGCCCGCGTGTCCGGGCGACGGGCGCAAATTCCTTGAAAGGAATTTGCAAATCCCTTTGGAAGGGATTTGCGCCGGGCGGCCCCGTCGCGCCTCGCCGCCCCGTCGCGCCGGCGCTCGATCCGTCCTCTCGGGGCCCTCGGCAGGAGCCCGCCCATGTTCCTCGAGCTGATCGCCGCCATCGCCGCGGCCTTTGCAGCGGCCGGCATCGTCCTGGGGCTCAACCTCGTCACCGGCGGGCGCCTGCCGCGATGGGCGATGCCCGTGGCCGCGGGCGCGGCGCTTCTCGGCTACGCGGTTTGGTCGGAATACTCGTGGTTCGACCGCATCGCCAGCGATCTGCCCGAGGGGGTCGAGGTGACCTTTGCCAACCACGCAGCGGTGATCTGGAAGCCGTGGACGTTCGTCGCGCCCTTCGTCGACCGCTTCGTGGCGCTCGACACCGCCTCGATCCGCACCAACGCGCAGGTGCCGCACCAGCGCGTGGCCGACATGTATTTCTATGGCCGCTGGACGCGGCGGCAGGGCATCGAGGTGGTGATCGACTGCCGCGAGGGGGTGATGGCGCCGCTCCCCTCGGCCGAACTCGACGACAGCGGTGCGGCCGTGCGCGCCGCCTGGAGCCGCCCGCTGCCCGGCGACACGACGCTGGAGCATGCCTGCGCCTGATGTCGCGACAGGGCGGCCGACGCGCCGCCGCAGATGGAGGGAGGAGACAGACATGGACGTCACCGACGCCCCCCGCGTGCTGATCGTCGAGGACGAGGACAACATCGCCCTCGCGCTCACCACCGTGCTCGGTCGCGAGGGATGGCGCCTGTCGCGCGTCGCCGACGGCGCCGCGGCGTGGGAGGCGATCCGGGCCGAACGGCCCGACCTCGTGATCCTCGACGTGATGTTGCCGCATGTCTCGGGCTACGAGATCTGCCAGCGCATCCGCCTCGATCCCGGCCTCGCCGGCACCCGCATCCTGATGATGACCGCCCGCGGGGCGGCGATCGAGCGGCGCAAGGGGCTGGCGCTCGGCGCCGACGCCTTCGTGGCCAAGCCGTTCGACCTGCGCGACCTGATGGGGCAGGCCCGACGGCTGCTCGCCGGCACCGACGAGGCGCCCCGCCCGGAGGCGCCCGACCGGCACGGCCCAGCGGCCCGCACACCCCCCGCGCCCGCCTCGTCCCCTGCGCCACAGACCCGCCCTGCCGGTGCCGGGTCTGCCGGTGCCGGGTCTGCCGGGTCGGCGGGCAGGACGCCGGGCGCCGGGGCCCCCGCATGCCGGCCCCGCGGCGGCGAGACGCCGGCGAGCGCCCGACCCGTCGAGCCGGCTCCCGTCGCCGCTCCCGGCACCACCTCCGCGCCCGCCACGGGGGCCCCGCCGAGGCCGGACTCCGCCGCGCCGGGAGGGTGCAGGGATGATTGAGCCCGTGGCCCGGCTCGGTCTTCGGCTGCGGGTCTTCCTGCTCTTCGCGGCCCTCGCCGCGGGCACCCTGGCCGCGCTCGGGGCGGGGGTGTGGCTCGGCCTGTCGC
>LJNT01000015.1:0-10567 GCA_001314685.1 Rhodobacteraceae bacterium HLUCCA09 | reverse complement strand
GGCGGGGCCCGCCGGCGCCATTCTCACCGCGGGCCTCGCCGCGGGGTTCGGCATCCTCGGTCTGACGGCCTGGATGTGGATGCTCTTCGACGAGCACGTGGCCCGCGCCGCCCAGCGCCTCGCCGCCGCCCTGCGCGCCCGCACCCATGCCGGGCTCGACCGCGCGCTCGACCCGGGGGAAGCGCGCTATCTCGGCGATCTCGCCCCCGCGGCGCAGGCCGTCGCCGGCACCCTCGCCGAGACGCGCAACGCGCTGGCCGAGGCGGTGGAGCGCGAGACCACCCGCCTCGCCGTCGAGAACGCCCGCCTGCAGGCGCTCCTGGCCGACGTGCCGGCTGGGGTGCTGCTGTGCTCGGCCGACCACCAGATCGTCTTCTACAACGGCCCCGCCGCTGCGCTCCTGACGCAGGAGCGCGCGCCGGGCCTCGACCGGGCGCTCACCGATCACCTGCGCCCCGGCCCCCTCGAGGCCGCCCGCGCCCGCCTCGCCCGCGCCGAACCCGGCACCGCGACCGACCTCATCGCCACCTGCGCCCAGTCGGGCGAGGTGCTCGCGGGCCGGATGCGCCTGCTCGAGCTGCCCCAGCGCCGCGCCGGCGCGCCGGGCTACGTGCTGACGCTCCGCCCGGTGACCGCCGATCTCGCCCTCCATGCCGGGCGCGAGGCGCTGCTGGAGGAGGTGTTCGAGCGCATCCGCCGCCCCGCGGCCAACCTCCAGACCGTGCTCGCCGCGGGCGTGGCCGCAGCGCCCGAGGGCCGTGCTGCCCTGCTCGCCGAGGCCGAGCGGCTCGCCGCCGCGATCACCGAGCTCGGCGATCGCTACGACGCCGCCCGCGGCGCGTGGTGGCCGATGGCCGAGACGCGCGCCGCCGACCTCGCCGACGGCATCGTCGCGCAGGCCGAGACGGCGGGGGTGGCGCTGGCGGTCACCGACCCCGGCCCCGGCCCCGGCCCCGACCTCGCGCTCCGCTGCGACGCCTACCAGCTCGTCGCGCTCGTCGCCCATCTCGCCGAGCGACTCGCCGCCCGCCACGACGCCGGCGCCCTCGCGCTCGCAATCGCCCCGGACGAGGCAGGCGGGGTGCTGCTGTCGCTCGCGTGGGAGGGGGCGGTGCTGCCTCTCGGCGAACTGGAGCGCTGGCTGGCCGAGCCGCTGGACGTGGGTCTCGCCGACGTGACGGGCCGCTCCGTCCTCGCGGCCCACGGCACGGAGGTCTGGCCCGAGCGCCTACCGGGCGGCGGCGCCCGCCTCTGCCTGCCGCTTCCCGCCCCCGCGGCGGAGGCGTCGCGCCGTCCAGCCGAGGCCCGCCGTGCCGTCTACGACTTCGACCTGATGGATCGTGCCCCCTCGGTCGAACTGGCCGAGACGCCGCTCGCCGACCTGACCTGCGTGGTTTTCGACACCGAGACGACGGGCCTTCTGCCCTCGTCGGGCGACGAGATCGTGCAGATCGCCGCCCTGCGGATGATCGGGGGGCGGAGGGTGGCGGGCGAGAGCTTCGAGTCGCTCGTCGATCCGCGCCGGCCGATCCCGGCGGCAGCGAGCGAGGTGCACGGCATCACGGAGGCGATGGTGGCCGGGGCGCCTCCGATCGAGACGGTCGCGCGCCGCTTCCACGCCTTTGCCGAGGGGGCGGTGCTGGTGGCCCACAACGCGCCCTTCGACCTCGAATTCCTGCGCCGGCACGAGGCGGCGTCGGGCGTGCGCTTCGATCACCCGGTGCTCGACACGGTGCTGCTGTCGGCCGTGGCCTTCGGCCAGTCCGAGACGCACACGCTGGATGCGCTGACCGAGCGGCTGGGCATCGAGATTCCGCCCGAGGCGCGTCACACCGCGATGGGCGACACGATCGCCACGGCCGCCGCGCTCGAGCGGCTGATCCCGCTGCTCGAGGCGCAGGGCTGCGTCACCTTCGGCCAGACGCTCGTCGCCGTGCGCCGCCACGCGCGCCTCCTGCGCGACGCCAACTCATCCGAACCCGCACCGGCCTGAGCCCCCCGGCCTGAGCCCCCCGGCCTGAGCGGCGTCGGCCCTCGCCGGTCGCCTGCCGCCGTCTGACCCGGCGCCGGGACGGCCCGTTCGGCAGAAGCGCCGGTCGCGCCACCCCGCGCGAGTGCCGCGGGCCTTTGGCCCGCGGCCGGGCCCAACCGGAGGAGCGCCCGGCAGGGCGCGAGGGAGGGCGGGAGCGCCCCCGGCCGCCTCGGGCGCGCCGGAGCGTCGCGCGCGCCCGGGCTGGGCGCTCGCTCAGCGGTCCTGCGGCACCACCTTGCCGGGGTTGAGAAGGCCGGTCGGGTCGAGCGCGCGCTTGATCGCGCCCATCACGCCCCAGGCGGCGCCATGCTCGGCCGCCATGTGCTTGAGCTTGCCCATGCCGACCCCGTGCTCGCCGGTCACGGTGCCGCCGAGGCGCAGGGCGCGGTCGGCCATGCGCTCGGCCAGCCGCTCCGCCGTCTCCCACTCCTCGGGCCGGTCGGGATCGACCAGCAGGGCGGCGTGCACGTTGCCGTCGCCCACATGACCCACCAGCGGCCCGGGGATGCCGCTCGCCGCGATATCTGCCCGTGTCTCGGCGATGGCCTCGGCCAGCCGCGAGATCGGCACGCAGAGATCGGTCACGATGGCCCGCGCGCCGGGGCGCGAGGCGACGATGGCCCAGTAGGCGCCGTGCCGCATTTTCCACAGGGTCGAGCGCTCCTCGGGCAGCGACGACCAGCGGAAGCCCTCGGCCCCCCCTTCTGCCGCCAGTTCGCCGAAGGCTGCGGTCTCTTCGGCCACGCCGGCCTCGGTGCCGTGAAACTCGACCAGCAGGTGCGGCGCCTGCGGGAGGCCGAGGCCCTCGCGGGCGTTTACCGCGGCGACCGATTCGGCGTCCATGTACTCGATGCGGGCAGGCGAGAGGCCGTGCTGGATGCAGGCCATCACCGTGTCGATGGCCGCGGCGTCCGACGGAAAGGCGCAGGTGGCCGTCGAGACCGCCTCGGGCTGCCCGTGCAGACGCAGCGTGAGCTCGGTGATCAGCCCCAGCGTGCCCTCGGAGCCCACGAAGAGGCCGGTCAGGTCGTAGCCCGAGGCCGACTTGCGCGCGCGCGAGCCGGTGCGGATCACCTCGCCGGAGGCCAGCACCACCTCGAGCCCCAGCACCTGCTCGCGCATCGTGCCGTAGCGCACCGCCGTCGTGCCGGAGGCCCGGCACGCGGCCATGCCCCCGATCGTGGCGTCGGCGCCCGGATCGACGGGGAACATCAGCCCCGTGGCCTTCAGCGCCTCGTTCAGCCCGGTGCGCGTGAGGCCGGGCTGCACGGTGCAGTCCATGTCGTCGGCGCTGACCCGCAGCACCCGGGTCATGCGCGAGAAATCCACCGCCACGCCCCCCTGCGCGGCGAGCGCGTGGCCCTCGAGCGAGGTGCCCACGCCCCAGCCCACCACCGGCACCCCGAGCCGGGCGCAGTGCCTGACGACCTCGGCCACCTCTTCGGTGCTCTCGGGGTAGACGACGGCGTCGGGCGGGGTGAGCGGAAAGTGGCTCTCCGAGGCGCCGTGCGCCTCCAGCTCGGCGCGCGCGGTGACGAGGCGGGGGCCGAGCACATGGCCCAGCTCCGCGATCGCCTGGTGCATGGTCATGGCCGCCTCCCCGTGCAATGGTCGCTGCAGGATAGGTAAGCCACGGCCGCGGCGGAAGAAAGGGCGACGGCCCGGCGCCCCGGCGCCGGCCGCCGCTGCCGCGCGGCGCGCAGGGGAAACGACGGCACGGGCGTGACCGGACGAGAGAGACAGCGCAGGCCCGACAGGCTGCCCCTCGGGCGGACGACGGGCGACGCGTGGCACAGCCTGCGCGGCGCGCTCCGCGCAGTGCGTGCGGAGGGGCCGGCGCAGGTGCGCTTCTGGTTCATCGCGCTCGCCGTCGGCGTCGCGGCCGGCGTGGCGGCCGTGCTGTTCCGGCTGGCGATCATCTGGCTGCAGGGGGTCGTCTACGGCGCCGAGGACATCCGCCGCATCCATTCCTTCGCCGAGACGCTGCCGTGGTGGTGGCTGGTCGTCGTGCCCGCGGCGGGCGGCCTCGTGGTGGGCCTGATCCTCGACCGCTTCACCGGCGACGGGCGGGTGCGCTCGGTCGCCGACGTGATCGAGGGCGCGGCCCTGCGCGAGGGGCGGGTGGAACGGCGCGAGGGGCTCGCCTCGGCCGCCGCCTCGCTCATCACGCTCTCGACCGGCGGATCGACGGGCCGCGAGGGGCCGGTGGTGCATATCGGCGGCCTGATCGCGAGCTGGGTCTCCGACCGCATCCGCGCCGACGGGATCACCGGCCGCGACCTGCTGGGCTGCGCCGTCGCCGCGGCCGTCTCGGCCTCGTTCAACGCGCCGATCGCGGGCACGATCTTCGCGCTCGAGGTGATCCTGCGGCACTACGCGGTGCACGCCTTCGCGCCCATCGTCATCGCCTCGGTCGCGGGCACGGTGATCGGGCGGTCGGTCTTCGGCAACGTGACCGAGTTCTCGCTCAGCCCCGACACAGGCCTCGACTTCTACGTCGAGCTGCCCGCCTTCCTGATCCTCGGCCTCGTCTGCGGTCTGGTGGCGGTGGCGCTGATGCAAGCGATCTTCTGGACCGACGACATCGCCTCGTCGGTCTGCGCCCGCGCGCGGGTGCCGCGCTGGCTGCGCCCGGGTCTCTCGGGCGTGGCGCTGGGCGTGATGGCGATCCAGTTCCCGCACATCATCGGCGTGGGCTACGAGACGACGACGCGGGCGCTGACGGGCGAGCTGACCTTCGCCGCGGCGGTGATCTTCTGCGCGGTCAAGATCGCGGCGGTGGCGATCACCATGGGCGGGCGGATGGGCGGCGGCGTCTTCTCGCCGTCGCTGATGGTGGGGGCGCTGACCGGCCTCGCCTTCGGCCACGTCGCGGTGGGGCTCGCGCCCGAGATGTCGGGCAGCGCGACGCTCTACGCGCTCGCCGGCATGGGGGCGGTGGCGGCGGGCGTGCTCGGCGCGCCGATCTCGACCACGCTGATCGTCTTCGAGCTGACCGGCGACTGGCAGACGGGCCTCGCGGTGATGGTCGCCGTCTCGACCTCGACGGCGATCGCGAGCCGGGCGGTCGACATGTCGTTCTTCATCACCCAGCTCGAGCGGCGCGGCATCCGCTTTGCCGCCGGGCCGCAGGCCTACCTGATGACGCTGCACACCGCGCAGAGCCTGATGCGCCCCAAGGACGGGCCGCGCGCCGCCTCCGAGGCGGCCTGCCTCGAGCTGATGGCGCAAGGGGTCTGGCTGCCGCCCGAGGCGACGCTGGAGGACGCGCTGCCGATGTTCGACCGCGAGGGCAACGCCTTTCTCCCCGTCGTGCGCCAGCGCAAGGGCGAGGTGGAGCCGGACCTCCTGGGTGCGCTCTTCCATGTCGACGCCCTGCGCGCCTACAATCGCGCGCTCGCCGAGACGGCGGCGGAGGAGCATTCTTGACGGGGTGGACGGCGCCGGGGGCGCTCCCGCCTCCGCTCGGCGCGGGCGCCTCGCTCCGTTGGGCCCGGCAGCCGCTGGCGCGGCTGCGGGCGCGCCACCCCGGCGCGGGAGGGCGCGGACACGGGGCGGTGCTCGGGCTCACCAGGCAACAGGCCCTTGGCGCGGGTGATCGCGGCGCGGGGGCGGGCGACGGCATGCGCTCTATGTCGCCGCTCCGGCAGGCGCGGCGCCAACGGCCGGGCGGGCGCTGCGGGGAGGGCTGTCGGGGCGGGGCCGGTCGGGTGCCGTGCCTGCGCCGCCGGCGCGCTCGGGGCGAGGGCGCGGCGAGCACCGGCGGCCGCATCCCGCCGTTCCCGGCCGCCGGGCCCCGGCGCAGCATGAAGCCGTCGCGGGTCTCCGTCGCGGGTCTCCGTCGCGGGTCGCCAGCGTGCGCGCCGTTTCCGTGCGGGGTCTGCTGCGGGGCGCGGCCCGTCAGAGCTGTTCGACGGTGACCTCGTCGGTGCCGGTGTAGAAGGCGAGGTGGCCGGCGATGCGGGCGACGCCCTCCTTCGGGGTCTCGTAGGACCAGGCCGCGTCGGACAGCGACCGGCTCTTGGTGACGATGGAGTAATGCGTCGCGTCGCCCTTGTGGGGGCAGTGGCTGACCCGCGTGCCCGGCTCGAGAAAGGCCATGGCGATGTCTTCGCGCGGGAAGTAGACGACCGGGGCGTAGTCGCCCTCGCGCAGCTCGAGCGCCCGCGTCGTCTCGCCGATGACGGCGCCGCCGGCGCGCACGACCCAGGTGCCCGGCGCCCTGGAAATGGTGATGTGGTCGGCCATGCTGCCCTCCCTCGAGCCTCGCGCGGTCTCGCCCGCGCCCCTGCCGGCCTGACGCCGGCGTGTGACGGTTTCGTGTCGCTGCTTCAGAGCGGAGCGGTCGCCTGTGCGAGCCAGTCGGCCGCCGCCCCCTCGACCAGCGGCCCGACCCGCGCGCGCACGTCGGCGTGGTAGGCGTCGAGCCAGGCGGCCTCGTCGCGGTCGAGCAGGCGGGGATCGACCAGGCGGCGGTCGATCGGAACCCATGTGAGCGTGGCGAAGGAGAGCATCTCGCGCGCGTCCGTCCCCTCGACCGGCGGCGCCGGAACGACATGCACGAGGTTCTCCAGGCGGATGCCCCATTCGCCGGCGCGGTAGTAGCCCGGCTCGTTCGACAAGACCATCCCCGCCTCGAGCGCCACGTCGGAGACGCGCGACAGCCGCTGCGGCCCCTCGTGCACGGACAGCGCCGCGCCGACGCCGTGCCCCGTGCCATGGTCGTAGTCGCGCCCCGCCCGCCACAGGGCGATCCGCGCCAGCGCGTCGAGATCGCGTCCGGCCACCCCCTTCGGCCAGCGGGCGCGGTGAATGGCGATCATCCCCTTCAGCACCAGCGTGAAGGCCTCGCGCTGCGCGTCGGTGACCGGGCCGGTGGCGACGGTGCGGGTGATGTCGGTCGTCCCGTCGACATACTGCCCCCCCGAATCGATCAGCAGAAGATCGCCGGGGGTGACCGGCGCGTCGGTCTCGGTGGTCACGCGGTAGTGCACGATCGCGCCGTGCGGCCCCGCACCGCAGATCGTGTCGAAGCTGATCTCGACCAGTTCGGGGGCGCGCCGCCGCTCCTCCTCCAGCCGCGCCACCACGGCGATCTCGGTCAGCGTGCCGGTCGGCGCGGCCTCGTCCAGCCAGGCGAGGAAGCGGCACATCGCGGCCGCGTCGCGCCGATGCGCGGCCTCCATCCCGGCGATCTCGGCGGCGGTCTTGCGTGCCTTGGGCAGAACGCAGGGGTCGGCGCCGTGGACGGGCTGGGGCAGGGCGCGCTCCACCGCCACGGGGGCCGAGGCCGGGTCGATCCGCACGGGCGCGGTCAGTTCGGCGAGGCGGGTGGCGAAGGCCTCGGGCGGGTGCAGGGCGACCTCGGCGCCGAAATGGGCGCGCACGTCCGCCGTCACCTTGGCCGGGTCGGCGAACAGCTCCACCGCGCCGGTCTCGTGCAGGAGCGCGAAGGCGTGGGGCACCGGGTTGCAGCGGATGTCGGAGCCGCGGATGTTGAGCAGCCACGCGATGCTGTCGGGCGAGGTGAGCACGGCGGCCGCGTGGCCGGCGCCGGCGAGTTCCGTCGCCAGACGGGCGCGCTTGTCGCCGTGGCTCTCGCCTGCCAGCGCATCGGGGTGGACGCGGAACGCACCGCGCGGCGGGTCGGGCTGTTCGGGCCAGACGGAATCGACGAGATTCGCGCATTCCCGGTAGGTGAGGCCGTGATCCTCACCCTTTGCGCGAAGATCGGCGATCTCCTTGACCGTGTGCAGCCACGGGTCGAAGCCGACCGTGCCGCCAGAGCGCAGGTGCCCTGCCAGCCAGTCGGCCAGCTTCGTCTGCGGCCACGGCACCACGTTGAAGGCCCCGTGATCGACCTGCTGGGCCGCCTGCAGCGTGTAGCGCCCGTCGACGAAGAGGCCCGCGGTCCCGGCCAGCACCGCGCAGAAGCCGGCCGAGCCGGTGAAGCCCGTCAGCCAGGCCAGCCGCTCGTCGCGCGGCGCCACGTATTCGCCCTGGAAGGCGTCGGCCCGCGGCACGAGGAAGGCGTCGACCCCCTCCGCCGCCATGACCTCGCGCAGCGCGGCCAGCCGCGGCGGCCCCTGCTCGGGGCGCGTCAGGCTCTCGAAGCTCTGGAACATCAGCCGGCCCTTCTCATCCCCGTGGAGCGCAGGCTCGCCTGCCTCAGTCCGGCGAAGCGCGCCCGCGCGCGGGGGTCGTTGTCGAACAGGGCGGCGAGCTGCTCGGTCATCGCCCCGGCGAGCTGCTCGACATCGGTGATCGTCACCGCGCGGTCGTAGTAGCGCGTCACGTCGTGGCCGATGCCGATGGCCAGCAGCTCCACCATCCGCTTCCGCTCGATCATTCCGATCACGTCGCGCAGGTGCTTCTCGAGGTAGTTCGAGGGGTTCACCGAGAGCGTCGAATCGTCGACGGGCGCGCCGTCGGAAATCACCATCAGGATCTTGCGCGCCTCGCCGCGTGCCCCGAGGCGGCGGTGCGCCCATTCCAGCGCCTCGCCGTCGATGTTCTCTTTCAGCAGGCCCTCCTTCATCATCAGCCCGAGATTGTCGCGCGCCCTGCGCCACGGCGCGTCGGCGGGCTTGTAGACGATGTGGCGCAGGTCGTTCAGCCGTCCGGGGCCGGCCGGCCGCCCCTCCGACAGCCATTTCTCGCGGGCCTGCCCGCCCTTCCACGCGCGGGTGGTGAAGCCGAGGATCTCGACCTTGACCGCGCAGCGTTCCAGCGTCCGCGCCAGCACGTCGGCGCAGATCGCGGCGATCGAGATGGGCCGGCCGCGCATCGAGCCGGAATTGTCGAGCAGCAGCGTGACCACCGTGTCGCGGAACTCGGTGTCGCGCTCGACCTTGAAGGAAAGCGGCGTCGTGGGGTTGGCGACCACGCGGGCGAGGCGCCCCGCGTCGAGGATGCCCTCCTCGCGGTCGAACTCCCAGCTGCGGTTCTGCTGCGCCTGAAGGCGGCGCTGGAGCTTGTTGGCCAGCCGCCCCACCGCGCCCTTCAGCGGGTCGAGCTGCTGGTCGAGATAGGCGCGCAGCCGCTCCAGCTCCTGCGGCTCGGCGAGGTCGGTCGCCAGGATCTCCTCGTCGAACTCGGGCGTGTAGACGGCATAGGCCGGGTCGGCCTCGGAATGCGGGGCAGGGGGCGGCGGCTCGAGGGGCGCTTCGCCCTCGGGCAGCTCCGACTGGTCGTCGAGCTCGGCCTCGGCGGCGTCGTCGAGCGTGACCTGCGCCTCGGCCGGGTCGTCCTGCGTCTCCTGGTCCCGGTCGGGGGCGGCGTCGGCGTCCTCCTGGCTGTCGTCCTCGTCCTCGCCCTCCTGCGGGCTCTCCTCCTCGTCGGCCGAGGCCTCTTCCGACTGGTCCTCGTCGTCGGCGGTATCCGGGTCGTCGCCCAGCTGGTCGCCATAGCCCAGATCCTCGATGACGCGGCGGGCGAAGCGGGCGAAGGCCGCCTGGTCGGTCAGGCAGGTCTCGAGGTCGGGCAGCGTCTTTTCGGCCGAGCCCTCGAGGTGCTCGCGCCAGAGGTCGAGCACGTTCTGGGCGCCCTCGGGCAGGGGCCGGCCGGTGGCGAGCTGGCGAATGAGATAGCCCGCCGCGACCGCCAGCGGCGCCTCGGTGGCGGTGTCGATCCGGGCGTAGCCGCGCCGCTCGGCCTCGGCGCCGATTCGCGCGTCGATGTTGCCGGCGGTGCCGGGCATGGTGCGCGCGCCCACCGCCTCGCAGCGGGCGGTCTCCATCGCGTCAAAGAGGTCGCGCGCCATCTGGCCCTGGGGGGCGTAGCGGGCGGCCAGGCTCTCGTCGTGGTACTTGCGGCGCAGCGCGTAGGCGTCGGCGGTGCCGCGGGCGAGCAGCACCTCCTGCGGGGTCATCCGGCGCGAGATCTGCGGCAGGCGGAGCGCGTCTCCCGACAGGCCCGGCGGGTCGACCGAGTAGGTCACGCCCAACTCGGGGTCGTCGGCCATCACGCGCGTGGCCTCGGCCAGCGCCTTCTTGAACGGTTCGGACGGGTTGTCGTCGCGTCGGCTCATCCGGCCCCCCTTCGTGCTGCGGTGCAATCTAGACCGGCCGGGCGGCGGGCGCCATGGGGGCGGCGTCGGCTGCGGGCCCGGTCTGTTTGACTCCACGTCGGCCCGGCCCCACCCTTGCACCATGCACGAAACGCGCCCCTTGCCCGCCTCGCCCGCCGCCGACGCCCGTGCCGACGATGCCGTCGACCTTGCGCCGCTGATCGCCGCGCATGGCCCCTCGCCCGAGGAGCGCGCGGCCACGCAGGCCCGCGCCGAGGCGCTGGTGCGCGCCATCCGCGAGGAGGGGCGCCCCTCGACCATGGAGAAGTTCCTCGGCGAATACGGGCTGTCGTCGGAGGAGGGGGTGGCGCTGATGTGCCTCGCCGAGGCGCTCCTGCGGGTGCCCGACGCCGCTACCATCGACGACCTGATCGAGGACAAGATCGCAGGGAGCCGGTGGGACGCCCATCTCGGCCAGTCCGAATCGAGCCTCGTCAACGCCTCGACCTGGGGCCTCTACCTCACGG
>LJNT01000221.1 GCA_001314685.1 Rhodobacteraceae bacterium HLUCCA09 | reverse complement strand
CGGCCGGGGCGAGCCGGTGGCGATCGAGGGGCCGGGGGGCAAGATCGGCCAGGGCCTCGCCCGCTACACCGCCGACGAGGCGCGCGCCATCGCCGGCCACCATTCGAGCGACATCGAGGCGATCCTTGGCTATCCCGGCCGCGCCGCCCTCATCCACCGCGACGACATGGCCCTCTGACCCGCCTGTCCGGCTGCGCCGCGCCCCGGACGCCTCGGCTCTTCTGTCGCGCGCCGTTGCCTGCTATCAGCCCGGTCGAGGAGGGCGCCGCCATGAAGGACCATGCCCAGAACATCCCCGCCCTGATGGCCGAGATCGGCGCGCGCGCCCGCGCCGCCGCGGCCGAGCTCGCCACGGCGAGCCCGGAGCGCAAGCACGCCGCGCTGATCGCCGCGGCCGAGGCGCTCTGGTCCCGCCGGGCCGAGGTGCAGGGCGCCAATGCCGAAGACATGGCCCGGGGCGAGCAAAAGGGGCTGAGCGCGGCGATGCTCGACCGGCTGCGGCTCGACGAGGGGCGCATCGGCAGCATCGTCGCGGCGCTCCGCGCCGTGGCCGGGCAGCGCGATCCCGTGGGCGACGTCATCGCCGAGTGGGACGTGGCCAGCGGCCTTCACATCCGCCGCATGCGCACCCCCATCGGCGTGGTGGGCGTCATCTACGAGAGCCGGCCCAACGTGACCGCCGATGCCGGTGCGCTCTGCCTCAAGTCGGGCAACGCGGTGATCCTGCGCGGCGGCTCCGAGAGCTTCCATTCCTCGGCGGCGCTCCATGCCTGTCTCGTCGAGGGCCTGCGCGCGGCCGGCCTGCCCGAGGCCGCGATCCAGCGCGTGCCCACGCGCGACCGCGCGGCGGTGGCCGAGATGCTGCGCATGTCCGAGTGCATCGACGTGATCGTGCCGCGCGGCGGCAAGGGGCTCGTCGGCCTCGTGCAGCGCGAGGCGCGGGTGCCCGTCTTCGCCCATCTCGAGGGGATCTGCCATGTCTACGTCGACGCCGCCGCCGACCCAGACACGGCGCGCGCCGTCGCGCTCAACGCCAAGACGCGGCGCCCCGGCATCTGCGGCGCCGCCGAGTGCCTGCTGGTGCATCGCGACGCCGCAGCGCTCGGCCAGGCGATCGTCGACGACCTGATGGCGGCGGGCGTCGAGGTCTACGCCGAGGGCCTGCAGGGCACCCGCCCCGCCACCGAGGAGGACTGGGGGAAAGAGTTCCTCGACATGAGGATCGCCGCGAAAGTGGTTGATTCAATTGATGATGGAATGGCTCACATCCGCCATTACGGCTCGGGCCACACCGAGGCGATTCTGACCGAAGACGACGCCGCGGCGGCGCGCTTCTTCGCCGGGCTCGATTCGGCGATCCTGATGCACAACGCCTCGACGCAATTCGCCGACGGCGGCGAGTTCGGCATGGGGGCCGAGATCGGCATTGCCACGGGCAAGCTGCACGCTCGCGGCCCCGTGGGCGCCGAGCAGCTCACCTCGTTCAAGTATCTCGTGACGGGGCAGGGGACGACGCGCCCCTGAGCCGTTTCCGGCCCGCGGCCCGGGCCGCGGAGCGGCGGCCGGGCCGCGGGGGCGGCGCGCGGAGGGAAGGCGCACGCCGAAGGGGGGCAGCTCAGGCCGCGAGCGTCACCGCGTGCTGGCCGATCTCGACCGACAGGCCCGTTCCCAGCCGACGCACGGTTTGCGGCACAAGGCCGAAATGCACCTGGCTCGGCCGCAGCGAGGCGGGTACGGCCCCGCTCGACAGCGCCTCCCACAACATCGGCTCAAGCCGCAGCTTCTCGGCCTCGCCGCGCAGGCGCCAGCTATCCGACCCTCGGCTGATATGCACCTGACCGCCATAGGGCATCGCGCTTTCGAGGCATTGGAGCAGCAGGAAGGCGAGCTTCACCTCCAGCCGCTGGCAGGATGCGTCGACCGCCCAGTGGACCTTGAGCCGACCGCCCTTGTACAGTTCTGTCAGGATGCCGAGCACCTCGGCGCGGCCCACCTCCTGCTCGTCGCCGGCCTGACCGAAGGCGATGCGGAAAAACCGCAGTCGCGCCTGCGCGTTGTCGACGCTTTCTCGCACGAGGTCGAGCTCGGCCGAGACCGCGCCGTCGCCGGTCATCCCGAGCAGTTCCACGCCGTTGCCGATGGCGCCCACGGGGCTGACGAGGTCGTGGCAGATGCGCGAGCCGATCAGCGCGGTCAGGTCGACCTCCTCGATTGGAAACTCGGCGTTCATGCCCCATCTCCCTCACATGTTGCCTGGCCGGAGCACCCCATGACCGACGCGATGGATCTCAACGCCTTTCTCGAGCCGGGATCGCTGGTGCGCCATCCAGAGGCCGATGAGTGGGGGCTGGGACAGGTCCAGTCGCGGATCGGGCACCGCATCACCGTGAACTTCGAGAACGAGGGCAAGGTGGTGGTGGACGGGCGTCGCATCGCTCTCCTTCCTGTGCAGGACTGACGGGGCGGTCGCGCTGCCTGCGGTCATGTCTCGCACCGTTCGTGCTCAAGCTTCCACCTTCAACCCTAACGAGAGTTTACGTCACGAGACAATTCGCGCTTTTCGGGGAAGTGACAGGTGCCCGCGCGCCCAATCGTCGCGTGTGCCGCAGCCAGCCGCCTCGGTGGACAGGGTCGCCCGCAGGGCCTATGCGGGGCCGTGGCGCGACGCGCGGTGGCCCCGCGCCGCCCCGATGCCAACGCCCGCGCCACGAGAGGAGACGCGCCACGCCGATGCCCGCCCCGCCGATGCATGCCCGCAGCGGGCCGTCGCCCGCCCCGCGACCCGGCCCCGCGCTCGAGGTCCGGCGGGCCGTGCGCGAGGCTGACGTGCTCGGCGCGCAGCGCCTGCGCTACGAGGTCTTCGTGGCCGAGCTCGGTGGTGACGGCCCGCTCGTGGATCATGCGGGCCGCTTCGAGCGCGACCGCCACGACCCGCATTACGACCACCTCGTGCTGGTCGATCCCTCGCGCGACGAGGCGCGGCTCGATCATGTGGTGGGCGCCTACCGGCTGATGCCGGGCGCGCGGGCGGCGGCGGCCGGCGGCTTTTACTGCTCTGACGAATATGACCTTTCTCCGCTTGAGGCGACGGGGAGACGGCTGCTCGAGCTGGGCCGCTCCTGCATTCACCCCGATTTCCGCGGTGGGCTGGGGCTGTTCCATCTCTGGCGCGGCCTCGCCGCCTACGTGTCTGAGGAAGGTGCCGAAATCCTCTTCGGGGTGGCGAGCTTCCACGGCACCGATGTCGGTGCGCTCGCGCATCCGCTCGCCTTTCTTCACCACAAGCACCTTGCGCCCGAGCCCCTGCGCGTCACCGCCCGCCCGCCCGAGGCCGTCGCGATGGACCTGATGCCCTACGAGCAGGTCGACCGGCGTGCCGCGGCGCGGGCGATCCCGGCACTCATCAAGTCGTATCTGCGCCTTGGCGGCCATGTGGGGCAGGGCGCCTGGGTCGACCGGCCCTTCAACACCACCGATATCTGCCTCGTGATGGACGTGAGCCGCATCGACGAGCGCACCCGCGCCCTCTACGACGGCACGGCCGGCTGAGCATGACCGGCGAGATGGCCGACGCCGCGCCCCGCCCCGACGCCGGCGGCTTCCGCGGCCCGACCTGGATCGGGACAGACCCGCTCCCCGAGCCGCGTCGCCTCGGCCCGCTCGACTGGGTGCGCGTGGCGGCGCGGGCGCTCGCGCTCTTTGTCGTTCTCTTCGGCGGCATGGCCGTGCTGCTGGCCATCCGCCTCGTCGAGGCGCCGCTCGCGGGCCTGCGCCGACCGGTCACCGCCTACATCCCGCAAATCGCCTTCGTCGCCGCCTGCCGCATCGTGGGCTTGCGCCGCACGGTGTGCGGCCGGCTGATCGAGGGCGTCGGAGCTGCGGTCGCCAACCACTCGAGCTGGCTCGACATCTTCGCGCTCGGCGCCTCCGACCGGGTGATCTTCGTGGCCAAGGCCGAGGTGGCGCGATGGCCCGGCATCGGCTGGCTCGCGCGCGGGGCCGGCACGCTGTTCTTCCGCCGGGACCGGGCCGAAGCCGCGAGCCAGGCCGCCGAGCTGGTGGAGCGCATCGCCCTCGGGCAGCGGCCGCTGTTCTTTCCCGAGGGGACGTCGAGCGACGGCAAGCGCGTGCTGCGCTTCAAGCCGACACTGTTTGCCGCGCTCCTCGACCCGCGCGTGAAGGGTGCCGCGCACGTCCAACCGATCACTGTGGACTACGAGGCCCCGTCAGGCATCGACTCGCGTGTCTACGCCTGGTGGGGCGACATGGATTTCGCGCCGCATTTCCTGCAGGTTCTGGCGCTGCCTCGTCAGGGCCGCGTGACCGTCACCTACCATCCGCCGCGCCGCGTCTCGGACATGGCCGACCGCAAGGCCCTTGCCGCTGCCTGCGAGGCCGACGTGCGCGCAGGGCTCGGGCACGAGGCCGGCTAGGCGGTCGCCTCAGATGCCATGCCCATGCGAGGCGGCGACGAAGTCGACCGCGTCGCCGAGCGCCGCGACCGATCCCGCCACGGTCACCATCCGCGCGAGGTCGGGCCCGGCGAATCCGGCGGTCAGGACGCTCCTGAGAAGCTGGATGAACGGGTCCCAGTAACCGGCTGTGTTCAGAAGGAAGACCTGCTTGTCGTGCAGGCCGAGCTGGCGCCAGGTCAGCGCCTCGAACAGTTCGTCCAGCGTGCCGGCGCCGCCCGGAAGCACCACGATCGCGTCGGCATTCATGAACATCACCTTCTTGCGCTCGTGCATCGTCTCGGTGACCACCAGCGTGTCGAGGTCGCGCTTGCCTACCTCACGCGCCATCAGGTGCTCGGGGATCACGCCCAGCGTCACCCCGCCCGCCGCCTGGGCCGAGCGCGCCACGCGCCCCATGAGTCCGACATCGCCCGCCCCGTAGACCAGCCGCCAGCCGCGCGCCGCCAGCAGGGCGCCCACGGCCTCGGCATCGGCGGCGAAGGCGGGGTCGGCCCCGTCGCGCGACCCGCAATAGACGCAGACCGAGAAGATCCCGTGGGGCATGGCGGCAACACCCTTCTTGCTCAATATCTTGTGGTGCCTTAGCGATGTTGACCGAGGGCCACAAGCGCCCTCAGCATCGGTCGGCTTGCGTGCCGTGGGGATGTGCATGGCGAGGCTTGAATGGAGCATGTTGGCGCGGCCCGTGATGGGCGGCGTGGCCGGGGTCGCCGTGGCGGCCGGCGCCGTCTATGGCGTCTTCGGCACCGGGGTCGTGAGCGTCGCGCCGCTGGAACCGGACGCCGCCGAGACGTCTCGCGCGGCCCCCGGTTCAGAGCCTGCGCCCGATGTTGCCGTTGCCGCCCCCTCTCCCGGCATGTCGCCTGGGCCGTCGCAACCGGTGACGCCGCCCGCGCCGCCCGCGCCGGACGCGTCCGCCGGGCCGGAGAGCGTCGCGCCGCCCGGGGCGCCGGGCTCCGGGCCCCTCGCGTCGCCCCCGGCTGCGCCCGAGGCACAGGCACAGGGCGCGGCTCCGCTGCCCGACGTGGCCGACACGGCCCCCGGGCCGCGCTTCGACCTCGTGCGCGCGGAGCCCGACGGCTCGGTTCTCGTGGCCGGCACCGCGGGGCCGGGAGAGCGGGTGCGGATCGATGTCGACGGCGCCGAGGCGGCCTCGGGGCGGGCCGACGGGCAGGGCGGCTTCGTCTTCTTCGTCGACCTGCCGCAGGATGGCCAGGGCCGGGTGCTCGACCTCGTGGCGATCGGGGAGGATGGCGAGGAACGCCGCGCCGACGGCTCGGTCGTGATCGCGCCGTCCCTCGCCGAGGCGGAGCCCGACGCGCAAGGCTTGGAAGAAAAGGAAGAAATTGCCTCGGTCGACGTGCTTGAGGCTGTCCCGGCAGCCGAGCTCGTCTCCACGGCGGAAGTCATTGCGAGCATTGACGAAACAGGGCGCGACGGCCCTGAGCAGGCTGCGCCGGCCGCTGCGGCGAGGATCGCACCGCAAGCGACTGGCGGGGCGGGCGAAACCGTGGCCGAGAGCACCGCGGCACCGGTCGCCGGACCACCCACGGAGGGGGTGGCGCAAGTGTCTGGGAACACGACACAAGCTCCGAGCCGCGTCGCGCCGCCGGCAGAGGTCTCGCGGGGCGTGAACACGCCCGTCCGGGCCCCCGCGGTGCTGCTTGCCGACAGCGACGGGGTGCGGATGCTCCAGCCCTCCGTGCCGCGCTCCCGGTCGATCGACCGCGTGATCGTCGACATCATCAGCTATGCCGCCGACGGCGCGGTGCTGCTCGAGGGGCGGTCTGCCCCCCCGCCGCCGCCGGTCGACTCGGTGCGCGTCTATCTCGACGGCACCGCGATCAACAGCGCGCCGATCGCCGAAGACGGATCGTGGCGACTGCCGCTTGTCGACATCCAGAGCGGCGTCTACACGCTGCGCGTCGACCAGCTCGACCCCGCCGGCCGGGTGGTGTCGCGCTTCGAGACACCGTTCAAGCGGGAGGATCCGGTCGTGCTCGCCCAGCTCGAGGCCGGCGCGGCCCGGGTGCCGGGGCAGACCCCCGCGCAGGCCAGCGTCATCACCGTGCAACCGGGCTACACCCTGTGGGGCATCGCGGCGGATCGCTACGGCAGCGGGTTTCGCTATGTCCAGATCTTCGCGGCGAACGACGACCAGATTCGCGACCCCGACCTGATCTATCCAGGCCAGATCTTCGATCTGCCCGACATCGCCGAAGAGAACTAGCGCAGGGCGCTGATCGGGCCGTCTGCGCGGCCCTGAATGAACTGTGTCACGTAAGGGTCTGCGGTCGCGTCCATCTCTGCGACAGTGCCCCGCCATCGCATGGTCCCGGCGTGCAGCAGGGCGACGCGGTCGGCGATCGCACGGACCGAGCCCATGTCGTGGGTTATGGTGAGGGCGGTCACGCCCATCTCGGAAACGATGCCGCGGATCAGGTCGTTGATCACGCCCGCCATGATCGGGTCGAGCCCGGTCGTGGGCTCGTCGAAGAAGAGGATCTCGGGATCGGCGGCGATGGCCCGGGCGAGTCCGGCGCGCTTCTGCATGCCGCCCGAGAGCTCTGCCGGGTAAAGGTCTGCGATGTCGGGAGAAAGCCCCACGCGGCGCAGCTTCTCGATGGCGATCTCGCGCGCCTCGGACCGCGGGCGGCGAAGCGGGCCACGCAGAAGGCGAAAGGCCACATTCTCCCAGATCGGCAGGGAGTCGAACAGCGCAGCTCCCTGGAAAAGCATGCCGAATCTGTTCAGGAAGGCCTCGCGACCCTCGCGGGTGAAGGTCTTGCCGTCGAGCAGGACGGCGCCGGCATCCGGCCGAACGAGACCGAGGATGCACTTGAGAAGAACGGACTTTCCGGTGCCCGACCCGCCGATGATCACGCAACTCTCGCCGGTCGACACGTCGAGCGTGACGCCGTCGAGGATCTGCGTATCTCCGAACGCCTTGCACAGCCCTTCGACCCGGATCATGGACTGAAAAACACCTCTGTCATCAGGTAGTTGGCGGCAAGGACGAGGATCGCGGACGAGACGACCGCCGATTTCGTCGCCCGGCCGACGCCCTGCGCACCGCGACCCGAATTCATGCCGTGATAGCAGCCCATGAGGGCCACGATCAGGCCGAAGACCGCGCCCTTGACGAGGCCGGAGAGCACGTCGCCCGTCTCGAGGAAGTCGAGGGTCGCCTGCAGGTAGGCGGCAGAGGGGACGCCGAGGCGCGACGTGCCCACCAGCCATCCGCCCATGATCCCGATCGCGTCGCCGACCGCCACGAGCGCCGGCACCGCGATCACGGCGGCGAGCAGGCGGGGGGCCACGAGGTAGCGCATCGGGTCGGTGGAGAGGGTGACCAGCGCGTCGATCTGCTCGGTCACCCGCATCGTGCCGATCTCGGCGGCAATGGACGAGGCGACGCGGGCGGCGACCATCAGCCCGCCCAGGACGGGGCCGAGTTCGCGAACGATGGCGATGGCCACGATCGAGGGCACGACCGATTGCGCGTTGAACCGTGCGCCGCCCTCGTAGATTTGCAGGGCCAGCGCGGCCCCCGTGAAAAAGGCGGTCAGCCCCACGACAGGGAGGGAAAAATACCCGATATTCAGAAGGGCCTGCCGACACTCCCTGAGGTAGAAGGGCGGCCGGGCGAGCGCGTGGAGCCCCGCCAGCAGGAACAGCACGACCCGCCCGGTGCCGGCCAGCAGCGACAGCACGGCGGCGCCGAGCTGCGCAAGATGGCTCATGCGTGACCCGTGAAGCGGCGCGCGTAGCGTCGGCCGAACGTGGTGAGCACCTCGTAGCCGATCGTGTCCGTGGCGGCGGCGAGCACGTCGATGCCCTGGGCCGGGCCGAGCGCCTCGAGGGCCTCGGGCACGGGATCCAGCGCCGAGACGTCGCAGCCGATGAGATCCATCGAGACGCGGCCGAGGATCGGGCAGGGCACGTCGCCCGCCCAGAGGATGCCGGTGTTCGACAGCGCGCGGTCCATCCCGTCGGCGTAGCCTGCGGCGACGGTGGCGACGAGCGTATCCTCCTCGGCCGTCCAGGTGGCACCGTAGCCGACGCCCTCGCCGGCGCGCACGAGACGGGTCTGGATCACCGGCAGGGAGAGCGAGACCACCGTCTTGCCTTCGGTAAACGGAGCGCCGCCATAGAGACCGATGCCCGGCCGCGTCAGCTCGAAATGGTAGTCCGGGCCCAGCAGGGTGCCGCCCGTGGCCGCGAGCGAGCGGGGCAGTCCCGTGCCGTCGGTCATGGCGCGGAAGGTGGCGAGCTGCGCGGCATTCTGCGCCGCGTCGGGATCGTCGGAGCTGGCGAGGTGGCTCATCAGAAGCGCCGGACCGGCGGTCAGGACGATGTCGTGCACCGCCTGCCATTCTTCGGGCTCGAGGCCGAGCCGGTTCATCCCGGTGTCGAGCTGGATGCCGAAGGGGTGGCCGGGCAGCGCCTCGACATGGCGGGTGAGCTGGTCGATGGAGTTGAGCAGCGGGATCAGGCCGAGCTCGCGGATCAGCTCGGCATCTCCGGCCATGTGGCCTCCGAAGACGTAGATGTCGGGGCCGCCGCCCAGCACCTCGCGCAGGGCCGGGCCTTCTTCGGCGACGGCGATGAAGAAGCGCCGCGCGCCGGCGCGGGCGAGCGTGCGCGCGACGGGGCCGGCGCCGAGGCCATAGCCGTTGGCCTTGACCACGGCGCCCGTCTCGACGCCGGCGCCGGAGGCGGCGTCGAGCGCGCGCCAGTTGTCGGCGAGCGCGGCAAGATCGATTGTGAGATGTCCCGTGCCCATGCCCGCCTTCTGACAGCCGGGCGGAGACAGTCAAGGGAGAGCGCGCGCCATGTCGCCTGGCAGAGCGTGGCTGCGAAGCGGTAGGTGCGTCACCATGCCAGACGGTTCAGGGCGTGCCGCTGCCGCTCCAGATCGCGCGATCCCAGATCTTTTCGCCGATCATGCAGTCGTAGCCGCCGGGTGCCGGGTTGGAGGCGCGCCACACGCGCGCCTCGGGCTCGGGTGTCAGGCCGGCGATCTCGAGCACCAGCTTGCGCCGCACCGCGTCCGCGAACTCGTCCCACGAGCGGACGGGGATGACGAAGGCGCCGGGCCCGCCGATCACGCAATCGGCATAGTAGAGATCCAGGTCGGGCAAATCCCAGCGGCCGCCGTACCCTTCGGTGGTCATGAGGGGCAGGCCGTTGATGACGATACCTGCGGCGATTGCCTCGTCGCGGGCCTGCACGACGGGGCGGCCCGAGTTGTTGGGCCCGTCTCCCGAGACGTCGATGACCTGCCGAAGGCCCGCGTAGCCGTTGTTCGAGAACAGCCCCGCCGAGAAGGACAGCGCGTTGGAGATCGAGGTGCGCCGCAGCGACGTGCCGGGCGCGTCCCGCAGGGTGGCGGCGAAGGCCTCGGCGTCGCCCTCTGTCTCGATCAGCGTCCAGTCGATGAGGGTGCGCTGAGAGCCGTCGCCCGCCCATTCGACATACGTCACCGCGACCCGGCCGAGCAGCCCCGCCTGCACCGCCGCCATGACCTCGGGCGAGGTGATGGCCTCGGCGTAGCCACGCCGCTGGATATCCATCTCGTGCGGGGTGACGGAAAGCGAGACATCGACCGCGAGCACGAGCTCGACGTCGACCTCCGTCCCGTCGATCTCCCAGGCCGGGGCGGCTCGCGGCACGAGCAGGACAAGCGCCAGGAGAGGGGCGAGGAGCGGGGCCATGAGGGGGGCGAAACTTCTTTTCGGCATACGGAGAGATTGACGCAAATCCGTTACGAAAGTCTAAGCCACAACCTTCGAGTCTTCCCCTGCGTTCCCCCGCGGGGCCTCACGAAAGCGTGAGCGGCCGTCAAGGCCATGCTTCCGTTGGGAAAGCCGGAGTGCGCAAAAAAGCGGCAACACCCCGCTGCGCATCTCGACCAGGGCGACGCGGGCTTCTCAAATGGAGCCGCTGCCGCGGTTGACCTTTGGTCGCTGACACTGAAAACACCCGCAGAACCCATGGGTGCGTCGGCACTCCTGCGTATTCCACGGCATCCGACCGCCTGTTCCACGAACATCCGACCACCCGTTCCATGAACATCCGACCGGTTTGGGGCCTGAGGCATCGGCTTCA
>LJNT01000200.1 GCA_001314685.1 Rhodobacteraceae bacterium HLUCCA09 | reverse complement strand
GCGGTGCTCCTGACGCTCGCCTTCCTGCCGATCGGCGCGATCGCGCTGGTCCAGGCGCACCGGATGGCCGAGCAGGCGCGCGAGATGTCCGAGCGGGCGCTGCTCGGCGAGACCCTGCGTGCGGCGGCTGCCCAGCGCGAGGTGATCCGCACCGCGCAGGGGCAGGCGAGGGCACTGGTGCCGCTGGTGCGCGACGTGGCGGCCGCGCCCGACCGCTGCGCCGAACTGATGGCGCGCGTGGTGGAGGGGGCGGCGGCCCTGCGCTTCGCGGGCTTTGTGGGCGCCGACGGGCGGCTCGACTGCGCCTCCGACGGCGCGCGTCGCGACCTGTCGGGCACGGCCCTGTTCGCGGCGCTGGGCGGCGAGCCGCGGGTCGAGTCCGGCATCACCGGCCCGACGGGAGGGCTCTTGCCGGTGGCCGAGGCTCTGCTGGTGATGCAACCCGTCTGGGGGCGAGTGCGCCCCGTGCCCGGCGGCGCGCCCGAGGAGGTGCCGCTCGGCACCATCCTGCTCGCCCTGCCGCGGGGCGCGCTGATCTCGGGCGAGCTCATTCCCGGCGAGACCGACGCGCCGCTCGAACTCCTCACCTTCGACCGTCACGGAGAGGTGCTGTGGTCCTCGCCGCTGCCACCCGGCGCCACGGTCGGCCCGGCGGACGAGGCGCGGGCGGCGCGACTGCCCGAGGGGGGCGATCTGGGCGCCTTCATCGGCCAGCCGGCGCACGCGATGACCCTGCGCTCGGGCGAGGGCGACCGTCGCGCCTACGCCGTGGTGCCGGTGATCGAGGGCGAACTCATGACGCTCGGCGCCTGGCTGCCCGGCACGCTCTTCGCCGGACCGGGCGTGGGGCCGATCGCGCTCGGTGCCCTTCTGCCCGCGCTGATGTGGGCGCTGTCACTGCTCGTCGCCTTCGTCGCGGTCAACCGGATGATCCTGTCTCCGCTGGGCGCGCTGCGCGGGCGCATGCAATCCTTCACCGCCGGCGCCCGTGCGCTGCCGCCCTTCCGGCTGTCGCGGGCGCCGGACGAGCTGCGCGAGCTCGCCGACAGTTTCGACGCGATGACGGCGCGGATCGTGTCCGACGAGACGCGGCTGGAGAAGGCGGTGCACGACCAGCAGGTGCTGCTGAAGGAGGTGCATCACCGGGTGAAGAACAACCTCCAGCTCATCGCATCGATTCTCAACATGCAGATTCGCCAGCACCACGATTCGGATGCGCGCGCGGTGCTGCGGCGGGTGCAGGACCGGGTGATGAGCCTCGCCACCGTCCACCAGCATCTCTACCAGACCCCCTCGCTGTCGGCGCTGCGGGCCGACCTGCTGCTGTCGGAGATCGTCAACCGCAAGCTCGCCGAGGCCGGCGCGGTGACCGAGGACGTCGCGGTGGAGGTGCGGCTCGAGCCGGTGCGCCTCTACCCAGATCAGGCGGTGCCGCTGGCGCTGTTCGTCGGCGAGGCGGTGACGAACGTGCTGCACCATGTGGGCCGGCCACCCGACGGCGCGCGGCCCTGGCTGCGGATCGGTCTCGCGCGGGAAAAGGACGGTGCGGTGACGCTCGAGGTGGCCAATTCGGGCGGGACGCGTCTGCGCGAGGAGCAGCGCGAGCACCGGGCGGGGCTGGGTACGCGGCTGATGGCCGCCTTCGCGAGCCAGCTCGAGGGTGATCTCGACCGGACGGAGGGAGACGCCTCGGGCGCGCCCTGGCGCATCGCGCTCGCCTTCCGCCCCGAGGGATTCGCCCCGCAGGCCGCTGCGCCGGCGGACGCTGCGCCGGGTGCGGCGGGCGAGACTGCGGCCGAGGAGCGCGACACGGAGATCGCCGACCGGGGCGCTTCCGGACGGTCCGCGTCAGAGCCCGCCGCGCCGCGCCGCGCCGAGGCGGGGGGACGGCCCTTCGAAGGGCCGTGACGCGCCTTGCAAGGCGCGTGCCCGCGCTCCGAAGGGCCGTTCCGCCCGCGCCCGGGGGGGTGTGATGCGGGGGGGCCTCGCCTGCGCGCGCTCGGGGGACGGTGACCGCCGATGGGGCGGGGGAAGGCCTTTCGAAAGGCCTTCCGCCCGGCCCTCGACGGCGACGGCGCATGTCAGGCCGCGGCGGTCTCGCCGAGGCGGGTCGCGGCGCGGTCGAGCCGGGCGACGGCCTCGGCCAGGTCCTCCTCGGAGATCGTGAGCGGGGGCAGAAGGCGCACGACGTTGTCCGCCGCCGGCACCGTCAGCACCTCCTCGGCATGGCCCGCCTGCACCATGTCGGCCGGCGCGACCTTGCATTTCAGCCCCAGCATCAGGCCCGCGCCCCGCACTTTCTCGAACACGTCCGGATGCGCCGCGACGAGTCCCTCGAGTGCCTGCCGGAAGCCGCCCGCCTTGCGCCGCACCTCGGCCAGGAAGCCCTCCTCGCCGATGATCTCGAGCACGCGGAGCCCTACCGCGCAGCCGAGCGGGTTACCGCCGTAGGTCGAGCCGTGGGAGCCGGCCGTCATCGGCGCGGCGGCCGCTTCCGTCGCCAGCACCGCGCCCAGGGGAAAGCCGCCGCCGATGCCCTTGGCCACGAGCATGATGTCGGGGGCAACGCCCGCCCATTCGTGGGCGAAGAGGCGGCCGGTGCGCCCCATCCCGCACTGCACCTCGTCGAGGATCATCAGCGCACCGGTCTCGTCGCAGAGGTCGCGCAGGCCCTTCAGGCAGGCATCGGGCAGGGGGCGGATGCCGCCCTCGCCCTGCACCGGCTCGACGATCACGGCGCCGAGCTCGGGGTCGGCCATCGCCGCGCGCAGCGCGTCGTGGTCGCCGAAGGGCAGGTGGACGAAGCCGGGCAGGAGCGGGCCGAACCCTTCGGTCAGCTTGGCCGAGCCCGCGGCCGAGATCGCCGCGATCGACCGGCCGTGAAAGCTGCCCTCGAAGGCGGCGATCTTCACCCGGTCGGGCCGCCCCCGGGCGTGCCAGTAGCGACGCGCCATCTTGACGGCGAGTTCCATCGCCTCCGTCCCCGAATTGCCGAAGAAGACCGTGTCGGCGAAGGTCGCCCCGGTCAGCGCCTCGGCGAGCGCCTGCTGCTGGGGCACCTGATAGAGATTCGAGGTATGCCAGAGCCGGCCCGCCTGCTCTGTCAGCGCCGCGACGAGCGCGGGGTGAGCGTGGCCGAGTGCGTTGACCGCGATGCCGGCGGCGAGATCGAGAAAGCGTCGCCCGTCGCGCTCCACCAGCCAGGCGCCCTCGCCCCGCTCGAAGGCGAGAGGGGCTCGATTGTAGGTGGGCAGGAGGGAGGGGATCATCTTTCTGTCCTTGCGCAAGGGCCGGGAACCGGGGGGACATGGCACAGTAGACCGCGCGCCCCGCGAGGGGGCGTCCGGGCGCGTCAGGCGCGGCGTCGGAGCGTCGGTCCGGTCATGCCGCCCGCTCTAGGCATGCGGGACAAGCATGTAAAGACGCCGGTGAGCCGTGCGCCATTCTGCCGGCGCGCCTCGGGAGAGGTCGCAAGGGGGGGCCAGCCCCCGTCGGCGCCGGGGCGCCGACTCCCCCGGGATACTTGGGGCAAGAAGAAGTCGGGTGTGGGCCTGGCCGGCCCGCGCGGCGCATCCCGCGCGGTGTCGGCCGGTGCCGCAAGCCGGCGCCGAAAGGGGGTCAGGCCTCGTAGTAGGCGTACATCTGCTCCAGCGCCGCGAGGGCGCGATCGTCGGCCGGGCGATCGTCGGCCGGGCGCGGAGCGGGCGCCTCGTAGGCATAGTAGGCGGCCAGCCAGCCCTCGACGGGGCGGGCGGCGACTGCGCGGGCGGCGACTGCGCGGGCGTGATCGGCCGGGCGGGCGAGGGCAGGGTCTTGGCGGCTCATGGGGTGTCTCCTGCTGAGTTCCTGTAGGAAGGTAGAGCCTTGCCGCACCGCAGAACACCGGGGCGGTCCGCATCCTCGGCATGCCTCGAACGCATGGCGAACGTGGCGTCACGGCCCTTGAATCGAAACCGTTTTCGGGCGCGGACGGCGCCGTCAGCGCGGTGCCCGGCAGACGTTGGGCGGGCGGCCCTTGGCCGTCTTCTCGGTCGCGCCGCAGACATGGCAGCGCCAGTAGCTCAGGCCCTCGGTGTCGACCGTGCGATCCTCGCGCCAGCGGCAGGCGGCGGTGCCACTGGTGTTGAGCAGGGCGAGCACGATGAAGACGACGATGACGGTGACGATCAGCAGCATGGGTCAGAGGCTAGGGCACCGGCCGCCGCCGGCCAGTTCGACCTGCGTCGCCGGCGCCGCTCCGCCACGGGTCTGGCGCGGGTGCTGGAGGCGAGGCAGCAGGCGAGACTGGCGCGGGGCGGGAGGCGAGATTGGTGCGGGGCAGGGCGCGGGGCGCCGCGCTGCCGTGTCGGCGGCGAACGGCGTAGGGGCGGGCGCGCCGGTCGGGGAGCGGGCTGCGTGCGCCCTGTATGGAACCGGGGCGGGCGCCCGTTGCGCGCCCGGGCGCGGCTGCCCTTCAGGTGTGGAGCGGCACGGTCGACGCGGCAAAGGCGGCGGGGCGTCAAAGGCGGCGGGGCGGTACGGGCGGCGGAATGCCGGCGCCTGGGGCCGCCCCCCGTTCCGCCCCCTCAGCGCAGGCGCGCCACGGTCTCGCCGTCGAAGAACAGGGCGCGGGCCAGGTCGCAATCGACGACGACGGCGCTGCCCTCGGGGATCGTCTCATCGCCACGCGTCTCGACGATCACCCTGGCCCCGCCCGGCATCTCCAGGTGGTCGTAGGCCACGCCCCCCAGCCGCTCGCGTATATCGAGGCGCACGGGGCTCTCGCCCCCTTCGACGCTCAGGTGCTGCGGCCGGATGCCCATCAGCACCCGCCGTCCCTCGCCTGGCAGGGCGACCTTGGCCGGCACCAGACGGTCGCCCAGCGCGTGGATGCGCACCGCCCCGCGCTCGGCCACGCCTTCGAGGAAGTTCATCGAGGGCGAGCCGATGAAATCCGCGACGAAGCGGTTGTCGGGGTCGCGGTAGAGGTCGAGCGGCCTGCCTGCCTGCTCGATCCACCCCGCGGCACCACGATCTTGTCGGCCAGCGTCATCGCCTCGATCTGGTCGTGGGTGACGTAGATCATCGTCGCCCCGATCTCCTTGTGGAGACGCGCGATCTCGACCCGCATGTCGACGCGCAGCGCGGCGTCGAGATTCGACAGCGGCTCGTCGAACAGGAACACGTCCGGCCCCCGCACGATTTCCCGCCCGATCGCCACCCGCTGCCGCTGACCGCCCGACAGCGCCTTGGGCTTGCGGGCCAGAAGTGGCTCGAGCTTGAGGATGCGGGCGGCCTCAGCGACCTTGGCGCGGATCTCGTCCTTCGGTTGGCCGGTCATCCGCAGGCCGAAGCCCATGTTCTGCTCGACCGTCATGTGCGGGTAGAGCGCATAGGTCTGAAAGACCATCGCCACCCCCCGCTCGGCCGGGTCGAGCCGCGTGACGTCGCGCGGGCCGATGCCGATCCGGCCGTCGGTGGTCTCCTCCAGCCCCGCGATCATCCGCAGAAGCGTGGACTTGCCGCAGCCCGAGGGGCCGACCAAGACGCAGAACTCGCCGTCCTCGACCGTCAGGTCGACCGCGTGGATCACCTGTGCCTCGCCGTAGCGCTTCACGGCCCTTTCGAGGGTCACGCCGGTCATGTCGGTGGTCTCTCCTCCCTGCAGGCCCTGGCGGCCCGGTGTCGTTCGCGTATCCGTCGGCGGTCTGGCCCGCCCCCTCAGCCCGGAAACTGCCAGACCTCGACGGCCCGGGCGATCTCGGCGGCGGTGCGGGTCAGCGCCGGGCGATGCCGCGCCAGCGCGTCGAGCGAGCCCGACCGCGTCGAGGCGGTGATCGACAGCCCCCCCATCACGCGGCCCGTCGACGACAGCACCGGCACCGCGATGCAGACGATGCCGGGCTCGTGCTCCTCGCCGTCGAAGGCGACGCCCTCGGCGCGGATGCGGTCGAGCTCGGCCCGCAGCCTGTCGGGCGTGTCGAGGGTGTGCGCGGTGTGCCGGTAGAAGCTTTGGCGCGCGATGGCGTCCTCGCGCTCGGCCTCGGGCAGGTGCGCCAGCATCGCCTTGCCGACGCCGGTGCAGTAGCCGGGGCCGACCTTGCCGGCGTCGGAGAACATCTCGACCGGCCGCCGCGCGTTGCGCTTGTCGACGTAGAGCACCTGGCCCTCCGAAAGCTGCGCGAGGTGGATCGTCTCGCCCGTCTCTTCCGACAGCGCGTCGACGAAGGGGCGCGCGACGGGGCCGAGCGAGCTCTGCGCCCAGGCGGCGTGCGCGAGGCGGACAAGGCGCATTCCCGGCGCGTAGGTCTGCCGCTCGGGGTCGTAGGCGAGCATGCCCTGGCTCGCGAGGGTGCGCAGCAGGCGGTGCAGCGTGGCCTTGGGGTGGCCCGAGCGTGCGAGCAGGTCGGTGAAGCGCAAGGGGCGGCCGGCGGCGGCGACCATGTCGAGCAGGTCGAGCGCCTTGCCGACGGTGCCGGCAGGGGCCGCGCCTTCGGGCGTGTCGTCCGCGCGGCGGGCGCGGGCCTGCGTCTCCATCCGGTCCCCCCGCGGGCCTTCCAAGCCATGCCTCGGGGCCCGATCCGGCCCGCTCCTCGCCCGCTCTGGCCGGGCTCTCACGCGGCTGTTGACAGCGCTAGGGGCTCGGGCGCATGGTTTCATTAAATGAGACTAGTTTCCGCTATTCGGAACTTCTCGTCAACAACCTGGGCCGGAGAGCCCCGGACGACAGACAAGGGAGCCAAGAGGGAGGAGCCCCCGATGACCACCACCCGCAGACCGGGCTCGTGCTGTTCCACATCGCGTTCCAGGCCGGGTTCTGCACGCTGTTCATGCGCAACTTCATCCGCGCGCTGCCCTTCGAGCTGATCGAGGCCGCGCGGGTGGAGGGGGTGGCCGAGTGGCGCATCTTCTGGTTCGTGGTGCTGCCGCTGATGAAGCCCGCCATCGCGGCGCTGTCGGTGCTGATCTTCACCTTCATCTGGAACGACTACTTCTGGGCGATCGTTCTAACCCAGGGCGTTGACACCCAGCCCGTCACCGCCGGGATCACCTCGTTCAATGCGCAGTATCGCGCGGCCTACCACCTGATGAGCGCGGGCAGCATCGTCGCCGCGCTGCCGCCCGTGGCGATGTTCTTCCTGATGCAGCGCCACTTCATCGCCGGCCTCACCCTAGGAGCCGTGAAATGACCGCCCACCACGCCCCCCGCACCGACCAGGGGACCGCCCGCCGGCCCGCCTCCCGGCCTGCCCCCCGGCCCACCCGCCGGAGCGCCCCCCGCATCGCAGTCATCGGCGCGGGCTCCACGATCTTCATGAAGAACATCGTGGGCGACGTGCTGACCATGCCCGTCTTCGAGGGCGCCACCTTCGCCCTGATGGACATCGACGAGACCCGCCTCGAAGAATCGGCCCTCGTCGCGCGCAAGCCGGTGGTGGGGTCGGGCCGCGCCGCCCGCGTCGAGGCGACGACCGACCGCAGGCGAGCGCTCGCCGGCGCCGATTTCGTCGTCACCGCCGTCCAGGTGGGCGGCGATCGGCCCTCGACGGTGATCGACTTCGAGGTCCCCGGGGCGCACGGTCGGCGCCAGACCATCGGCGACACGCTGGGCGTGGGCGGCATCATGCGGGCCCTGCGCACCGTGCCCCATCTCTGGGCCACCGCGCAGGACATGGCCGAGCTCTGCCGCGAGGCGACGCTCCTGCAATACGTCAACCCGATGGCGATCAACACCTGGGCGCTGGCCGAGCGCTTCCCGCGGCTCAGGCAGGTCGGCCTCTGCCACTCGGTGCAGAACACCGTCGCCGAGATCGCCCACGACCTCGACTTGCCCGCCCACGAGATCCGCCACCGCGTGGCCGGCGTCAATCACGTCGCCTTCTTCCTCGAGCTCTCCCACGCGGGGCGAGACCTCTACCCGAGCCTGCGCGAGGGCTGGCGCGCGGGGCGCCTGCCGAAACCGCCCCTGCTGATGCCCCGCCGCCAGAACCGGGTGCGCTACGAGGTGATGGACCATCTCGGCTGGTTCTGCACCGAGAGCTCCGAGCACCTCGCCGAATACGTGTCCTGGTTCATCAAGCAGGGCCGCCCCGACCTGACCGAGCACTTCGCCATCCCGCTCGACGAGTACCCCGCGCGCTGCGAGGAGCAGCTGGCCGAGTGGTCGGCCCGCGCCGCCGCGCTGCGCGGCGCCGACCACATCGCCCACGAGGAGTCCCACGAAGTCGCCGCCGAGATCATGCACGCCATCCTGACCGACACGCCCCGGCGCGCCTACGGCAACCTGCCGAACCGGGCGCAGGTGCCCCAGCCGCCCATGGCGCGGCGGTCGAGACGCCCTGCCTCGTCGACGCGACCGGCATCCAGCCGACGACGGTCACCGACATCCCGCCCCAGCTCGTCGCGCTCATGCGCACCCAGATCAACGTGCAGGAGCTCGTCGTGCGCGCGATGGTCGACGAGGAGCCCGAGCATATCCACCACGCCGCCATGCTCGACCCGCACACCGCCTCCGAGCTCGACCTCCGCCAGATCCGCGCGCTGGTGGGCGAACTGCTCGCCGCCCACGGCGACACGATCCCTGCCTGGGCCCGACCCCGCCGCGCCGCCTGAGCCCACCACCGACCACCGGCCGACCTCACGCCGCCCGAACTGCCACCCCGCCGACCGACCGGGCAGACACCTCCCTGCCAAGCCCCTCGCCCCCATCATCCTGGTCGAAATACTCCGGGGGGTGCGGGGGGCCGGCCCCCCCGCTTCCGCCCATGTCGGCGGCGTCGACGCCGGGGCCGGTGGCGGGCGCCCGCCGCACGCAGCCGAAAGGAGACGACATGCAGACCACCGCCACCCATCCCGACCTCGACGGCGCCTCCGTCCTGATCACCGGCGGCGGCTCCGGCATCGGCGCCGCGCTGACCGAGGGCTTCCTGCGGCAGGGCGCGCGGGTGGCCTTCCTCGGCCGCTCCGACGCCAGCGCCTTCGTCGGCGAGATGGAGGAGGCCACCGGCAACCGCCCGCTCTTCCTGCAGGCCGACATCACCGACATCCCCGCGCTCGAGCGCGCCGTCGCGCAGGCGGCCGAGGCGCACGGGCCGGTCCGCGTTCTGGTCAACAATGCCGCCAACGACCAGCGCCACGCCACGCTCGAGACCGACGAGAGCTTCTGGGACTGGTCGCAGGCGATCAACCTCAAGGCCCAGTTCTTCGCCGCGAAGGCGGTGATCCCCGGCATGCAGGCGCCGGGGGGCGGGTCGATCGTGCAGGTCACCTCGATCAGCTACATGATGGGCAACGCCGGCTACCCGGTCTACACCACCGCCAATTCGGGGCTGAACGGCATGGTCCGCTCGCTCGCGCGCGAGTTCGGACCCTACGGCATCCGCGTCAACGCGCTCGCGCCCGGCTGGGTGCTCACGGAAAAGCAGCTCGAGATGTGGGCCGATGAGGCGAGCCTGAAGGCGCACATGGACAGGCAGTGCCTCAAGGAGCATCTGAAGCCCGCCGACATGGTCGGCCCCTGCCTCTTCCTCGCCTCCGATGCGAGCCGGATGATGACGGGCCAGGCGCTGGTGGTCGACGGCGGCGTCGTGGTGACCGGCTGATGGCGCACGGCAACGGGCACGACGGCAGCGCGAAAGGCGGCAGCGCGACAGGCGGTGGCGGGAACGGCGGCGGCAGCAAGGGCGGAGCGGCGCAGGGCGCAGCCGCGCCGGGCGTTTCCGAGGGCTGGCCGGGCCTCGACTGGCCGGGCCTCGACTGGATCGGCGTCGACTGGGGCACCTCGCACCTGCGCGCCTGGGCGATCGACGGCGAGGGCCGGGTGCTCTCCCGGCGCGACTCCGCGGCCGGCATGGGCACGCTGGCGCCGGAGGGCTTCGAGGGCGCCCTTCTCGACCTGATCGGAGATGCGTTGCCCGCCTCGGCCCGTGTCCCCGTGCTCTGCTGCGGCATGGCCGGCTCGCGGCAGGGCTGGGCCGAGGCGCCCTACATGGCCGTGCCCTGCGCCCCTCCCTCGGCCGCGCAGGCCGCGCGCGCGCCCGCCCGCGACCCGAGGCTCGACGTGCGCCTCCTGCCAGGGCTGAAGCAGGCCCGCCCGCCCGACGTGATGCGCGGCGAGGAGACGCAGATCGCCGGCGCGCTCGCCGCCGAGCCGCGCTTCGACGGGGTGATCTGCCTGCCCGGCACCCACACCAAGTGGGCACAGGTGAGCGCGGGCGAGGTCGTCAGCTTCCGCACCTTCCTGACGGGCGAACTGTTCGCCCTGCTCGCGGGCCGGTCGGTGCTGCGCCACACCGTCGCCGCCGAGGGGTGGGACGGCGCGGCCTTCGCCGAGGCGCTGGCCGAGGGAATGGCCCACCCCGCCCGCCTCGGCGCCGACCTCTTCGGCCTGCGCGCGGCGGCGCTGCTCGAAGGGCTCGATCCGGTCGTGGCCCGCGCGCGCCTGTCGGGGCTGCTCGTGGGCATGGAACTCGCCGCCGCGCGCCCCTACTGGCTGGGGCAGGACGTGGCGATCGTGGGCAGGGGCGGCGGCGCCCGCGCCTATGCGCAGGCGCTGCAGGCGCAGGGCGCGGCACCCCGTACCCTCGATGCCGAGGCGGTCACGCTCGCGGGGCTCGCCGCCGCCCGCCTCGGCGCACGCGCGGGCGCGCCGTGACCGCGTGCCGCCGCGCCTCCCGGACCGG
>LJNT01000049.1 GCA_001314685.1 Rhodobacteraceae bacterium HLUCCA09 | reverse complement strand
GAGGAGATCCGGGCCGAGTACGCGGCGCAGTATCAGGCCGCGCAGAGCGAAGAGGAGCGGCAGGAGATCAACCAGATGGCCACCGAGGAGATGGTCGAGGCGGTTCGCGATACGCCCAACATCTCGGTCGAGGAGTACGACGCCGTCATCCAGGCGGCGAACCAGGATCCGGCCCTCGCGGAGCGCGTCAACGAAGCGATCGCCGAGACGCAGCTCTGACACTGGATATGCGCCAGGGTCTTCCCCGCGGTGGCCGCAATGGCCCGCTGATCGGGGGCCATCCTTGGTGTATCCGTCGTCCCTGCGGTGCTCGCACCGTGGGGCCAACGGCCACGGCAGTGGTTTACGCGGTCGTGACCGATCAAGCCTCCCTGTTGGACTGCGCGCGCGGAGGTGCGGAGCCTCCGTGCGCGCCTTTTCCAATTGCACGCCTTTTCCAATGCTGGAGGGCATCGACAGAAACCCGATTTCCGCCCACTTCGGCGCGAACCGGCAGACACTTCTTTCCAGGCTCCATTCCGAACGTGACCGCAAAATGCCGGCGAACTTTCGCCGATGCCTTTGACGTGGGAACATCCGAACGGAGCGACGCGTTTTCACAGCACATGGTCGGGGACACTGCACCGCAATGCCGAGGAAGGCATGCGCCCCTTCCGGAACGACTTGGAAAGGATCAATCATGTTCAGATACGCTCTTGCGGCGGCCATCGTCGCCCCGCTCGCGATCACGCACGCAACTGCGCAGGATACTGACGACGTCATCGTGGAAGACCAGGCCGGATCGGAGGTCCGGGGCGACTGGGTGCTCGGCGCCCGCGTCACGAGTCCCGAGGGCGAGTCCATCGGGTCGATCGAGGATCTCATCCTCGACCAGGAGGACGGCTCCGTGAATGCCGCGGTCGTCTCCGTCGGTGGGTTTCTTGGCTTCGGCGCCAAGGAGATCGCCGTGGAGTGGTCGGAGCTCGACATTGACTACGACGGCAACGAGATCACGCTCGACATCACCCGGGATGAAGCCGAGGAGGCGCCGGAATACAGCTTCCGGGATCGTGAATCGCCTCCCGCTCCGGAGCCCGCGACAGGGACCGGAGACACCGGAATGGGAACCGGAGGTACCGGCGGGATGGGCACCGGCACAGACGGCGCCGGAGGCACGACACAAGGTCAGTGATCGCCCGACGGTCGATCGCGGCCCTCGGTCGGATTGAGCGCCGGTCGGGGGCCGCCCTGCATCAGGAGCGGCGAACGGTTCCCGGTCGATCCGTTGCCGCTCGTCCGCATACTGGAGAAACCGAAAGTTTTCGCAGAAGGACGAACGCCCACACGTCCGCCGATCCATGGATCGACCGGGTGCTCCTGTGCAACGGCACCGATGCTGCGGTCGTGAGTGCCCCAAGGTGAACGAGCGACGCCAGCCATGAAGAATCTGGTGGACGCCCGTTCCTGCACCACCTCATGCGGCACGACTCTTGCTGCCCCACCGATGGCGCGGTCGGCGTCCCGTCGGTATCGTGCGCGCCAATGCAAGGCGCTTGGGGATCTCGGTGCAAGACAAACCTGCCATGAAGAGGGCTGCGGTGTTGGCCGACCTCGAGGAGGCGGGCGGCTGGCGTCGCTTTATGCGCGACTCTTCGGATGCGCCCGACATCGCTACGGCTGACCTTTCCTCCGAGGAGATCCGCGCGTTTCCGCAGGCCGCGCTTGGCGCGGCATTCTACAAGGCCAAGATGGGCGATCCACGCGGGGCGCGCGGCCTGCTCCAGGGTTTCGACGCCATTCGCAGGTCTTCAGCCCCGGGTTGCGCCGCCCTCTCCGGCGACCGGCTGCTCGTCGAGGCCCACGTCGCCGTCTACGAGGACAAGGCCTTCAAGACGGCTGACGCCTTCAACCTGCGCCGCGTGCTGCGACACTTGCCGGAGGACGACCTGATCGGCCGGGCGCTGGCCTGCAACCACTTGTGCACCATGGCCCTGCATCTGGGCGACTTCGACAAGGCGCAGGACTACGCCGAGCAATCCATCCGGCTGTTCCGGCAGGACGAGGCCGAGTTCGGCTCGCTGCACCTGCTGACGCATCTCGGTCAGATTCGGCTACTGCGGGGGGATCTGCGCGGCGCGGCAGCGCAGTATCGAGAGATGGAAGAGCGGCTCGCTCGGCTGCCGGGCAACCCGGAATGGCTGATCGCCGTTGGCCGGGTGCTGCATGCCGAGGTCGCCTACGAGACCAATGATCTCGTCCGTGCCGCCGAGATGATGCGACGCGCCTTCGATGCGGTCGAGCGCAAGGACGCCTGGTTCGACATCCTGATATCGGCCTATCGCGTGCGCACCCGACTGGCCTATGCCGAGGCGGGATTGCCCGGAGCGCTCGATGCGCTGTCGCATGGCGAGCGGATTGCGCGCGAGCGGGGCATGCCGCGTCTGCGCCGGTTGATGCAGATCGAGCGCGTGCGCGTCCTGACCCTCTCGGACGAGGTGGAGGCGGCGCGCGCGATGATGGCCGAGATCGGCCTGTCGCCCGAGAACCTGAGCTGGGAGGAGAATGACGACTGGGCGCTTCGGCAGGGGTCGACCTTCGTTGCCATGGCGCGCTGGCTGGTGCGGGCGCGGCGGGCGCGGCAGGCGCTCGACTTCATCGGGCCGGCCGAGGATTTCGCCATTCGCGGCGGGCAGCTTCTGTCGCTGGCCAAGCTGCGGGTGATCGCGGCCTCGGCACACTGGAACCTTGGCGCGCGCACCGAGGCTACCAACAGCCTTCTGAGCGCGATCCGTCTTCTCGGGCGGCAACCGTTCCGGCGCTTCATCCTCGACGAGGGGCCGCAGATGCGCTTCGTCGTGCAGGCCGCGCTGAACGGCGACCACGTCTCGGTGCGGCCGACGCGAGACCAGCGGCGACGGCTGTCGGAACTGACCCATTTTTGGGCGACGCAGGAGCGCGTGGGGCGAACGGCCGGAGGAACAGACGAGGCCGCCCCGCGTGAACGGTATCTCGCGTTGATGGCGCTCGGGCACTCCAACAAGGAGATGGCGCAGATCATGGGCGTCTCGGTGAACACGGTTAAATACCACCTCAAGCACATCTTCCGCGAGCTCGACGCCGACAACCGCTCACGCGCCGTGCAGCGGGCGCGGGACCTCGGCCTGATCGAGACCTGACTACCCCTTTGGGTAGTTTCTTCCAGGCAGCCCCGCCGCGCATCCTCGCGCCGAACCGCAGGGAGACCGGGCCGATGGCCACGCCGCGCATTGATGTCGTCACGCCGATCATCTCGGAGGGCTTCCGCGACGACGCGCCCCTGCGCGCCCTCATACCGGCGGGCTGCGAGGTGACATCGTCGTTCCTGTCACGCGGCCCCGCTTCGGTGGAATCGGCCGTCGACGAGGTGCTGGCCGCCCCCGGCGTGGTCGACGCCGCGCTCGCGGCCGAGGCGGCGGGGGCAGCGGCGCTCGTGGTCGACTGCATGCTCGACCCCGGCCTCGAGGCCGCTCGCGAAGCAGTGGACATTCCCGTCGTCGGCTGCGGAATGGCCGGCCTCTCGGCGGCGGCAAGCATTGGGCGCTTTTCCATCGTCACGGTCCTGCAGCGCCAGGAGCGCCTGTTTCGCCCGCTCGCGGCGCGCCATGGCGTCGGGGAGGCGCTTGCGTCCGTGCGCGGGATCGGGGTGCCGGTGCTCGATCTGGAGCGTGACCGCTCGGCCTCGATCGACAAGACGATCGCGGCGGCCTACGCCGCGCGCGACGCGGATGGCGCAGAGGCGATCGTCTTCGGTTGCACGGGCATGCTGGGCTTCGCCGTGCCCGTCGCCGAGGCCCTGGGCTGGGAGGCGGCGCGCGTGATCGACCCTCTGCCCCACGCCGTGACCGTGGCGCTGGACCTCGCCCGTCACGGCGGCGTGGAGGTGGCGCCGGCCCCGGAGCGCAAGCCGGTGGCGGGCTTCGAGGGCTGGCCCGCCTTGCACGCAGCGATGCGTCCGACGGTGACGGCGTGACCGAGGCGACAGCTGCCCGTGCGACCGGCGCCCGCCTCGCTGCGCCGGCCCTGTCGCGGGCGCGGCTCACGTGGCTGCTGGTGGTGCCGCTGCTCGTCTTCCTGACCGTCTTCTTCGTTATCCCAGTGGGGCTTCTGTTCGCCACCTCGCTCAATCCGCAGACGATCGGGCAGGTGACGGTGACCTCCGATCTCACGCTCGACAACTACCTGCGCTTCTTCAGCCGGTCGAACTACCTGCTGGCGACGGGACGCTCGGTGGCGCTGGGCGCCATCGTGGCGGCGGTGACGCTCGTCGTCGCCTACCCGATGGCCTTCGTCATCGCCAAGACAGCCCATCCCGGGCGCAACACGGCGCTTCTGATCCTCGTGCTGGCGGCGATGCAGCTCGACATGGTGATCCGCCTCTACGGCATGATGGTGATCCTCGGCGACGAGGGGCTCGTCAACCAGATGCTGCGGGGGATCGGGCTGATCGGCGCGGAAAGCTCGGTGCAGCTGATGTACAACTTCCTTGGGGTCGTGCTGGGGTTGGTGCAGTTCGCGCTGCCCTTCATGATCCTGACGCTCGTCGGCGTGATCCGGGGCATCGACCCGAGCCTCGAGGAGGCCGCACGCTCGCTCGGCGCCTCGCGCCGCCGCGCCTTCTTCCGGGTGACGCTGCCGATGTCGCTGCCGGGCATCCTGTCGGGCTCGCTGCTCGTGTTCGCGCTGTCGATCTCGTCCTACATCGTCCCGGCGCTGATGGGCGGCTTCCGGGTGGGCGTGCTGCCGATCCATATCTTCCAGCAGGTGGCCGAGGGCGCGCGCTTCCAGTTCGGGGCGACGATCGCGGTGATCCTGTTCCTGCTCTCCGCGGGCGCGGTGGCGATCTACCTGCGCGTGGGCGCCCGCGCCTCGGGAGGCCGGGCATGAGCGGGGGGAAGGCATGACGGAGCGCGCGATCCCTTGGCCGATGATGGCGCTGGCGGTCGTCGGCTTCGCCTACATGCTGCTGCCGATCTTCGTGGTGGTGCTGGCGGGGCTGACGGCGGGCGAGTTCCTCACCTTCCCGCCCGAGGGTCTCTCCCTGCGCTGGGTCGCGGCCTTCCTGCAATCGGAGAAGTACCTTTCGGCCTTCTTCTTCTCGTTCCGGCTGGCGCTGATGACGATGGTGGTGGCGACCATCCTCGGCACCGCCGCGGCGCTGTTCCTCGCCCGGTCGAACGTGGTCGGCAAGGCCGCGCTGCGCGCCTTCTTTCTCTCGCCCGTGGTGCTTCCCGGCGTGGTCGTGGGCTTCGCGCTGTTCGCCTTCTTCATCTATTCCGGCATGGGTCTGTCGCGCACGATATGGGGGCTGTGGATTGGCCACATCCTCTACTCCACCCCATACGTGATCGGCACCGTGGGCGCCGCGCTCGCGGCTTACGACGACTCGCTGGAGGAGGCCGCGCGCTCGCTCGGCGCGTCGCCGTGGCGGGCCTTCCGCAAGGTGACGCTGCCCAACATCAGCCAGGGCATACAGGCCGGCTCGATCTTCGCCTTCATCGTCAGCTTCGGGCAGTTCGAGGTGTCGCTGTTTCTATCGGCGCCCAATGCCGAGCCGCTGCCGATCGCGATGTACAACTCGCTGCGCTACCAGTTCGACCCATCGGCCGCGGCTGCCGGCATCTTTGCCATCACGTTGGTGATCGCCTCGGTCCTGCTGACCAACCGCCTTGTCAATATCCGCCGTCTGCTGGGCCGCCAGCAGGGCCAATGACCCATCCACAGGGAGACCGACCCATGACACGCAAACTGATCACGCCCACCCGGCGCACCCTGCTCAAGGGCGGCGCGGCCGCCGCGCTTTCGGCGCCGTTCATCAACCACGCCTGGGCGCAGGACGTCACCTACGACGGCGAGGTGTTCGATGCCGGCGACGCGACGATCAACATCGGCGAATGGGGCGGCGGCTGGGAGGAGTTCGTCCGCGCCGCGCTGGTCGACCAGTTCGAGGAAGACTTCAACTGCACGGTCAACTGGGACAGCTCGTTCCCCTGGTTCCCCAAGTTCGTCACGCAAGGGCCGCAGAACCCCGTCTTCGACATCTGCAACTGGAACCTGCCGAACCTGACCCAAACCAAGCAGGCGGGCGACTATTTCCTCACTACCGACGAGGTGCGCGAGAACGTGCCCAACGCCGCCAATTGCTGGGAGTTCGCCTTCGCCTCGGGCGCTGGCGTCACCTGGGCCTACATGCCCTACGTCTATGCCTACCGAACAGATATCGAGGGCGGCCCCGTCGACAGCTTCCGCGCCTTCTGGGATCCCCGCTTCGCCGGCAAGCGCGGCACCTACGGCACCGAGAACGGGCTGATGCACGCCTTCTTCATGGCCACCGCCCGCGAGTACGGCGACGACCAGTACGACATGGCGGCCGCTTTCCAGGCGCTGGAAGAGGCTATGCCGATGAAAGTGTCGGAATTCACCTTCAACATGCTGTCGCTGATCGAGCGGGGCGAGGTCGATGTCGCGGTCCATATCGAGGGCGAGGCGCTGTCGCTCCAGCGCAAGGGCGTGCCGATGGATGTCTGGCTGTGGGACAGCCGGCCGATCCTGACCCAGACCAAGACGATCAGCCGCTATTCCGACCCGATGCAGAAGAAGCTCGCCTTCGCGCTGATGAACCGGACGCTTTCCCCAGAGTTCCTCAACGCCTTCGGCGACGAGTTCCTGTGGCGGCCGACCAACTCGGAGGCGCAGATCACCGCTGTGCTGGCCGAGGCGGGGGTGGAGAACACGCCCGAGGCCGTCGAGGCGTTCTGGGTGCCCGACTGGGATTTCTTCGTCGAGAACAAGCTCGAGATCACCGATCGGCTGAACGGGATCTTCGGTCTCTGAACCTTCCGGCGGGCCGCGCGCCGGCCCGCCACCCCGCAGGGAGGGTGCCCCATGTCCTTCGTCGAATTCCGCGGCGTGACCAAGACCTTTGGGCGCGCGCCCGCCGTCGAGCAACTCGACGTCGGAATTGCGCAGGGGGAGTTCTTCTCGTTGCTCGGTCCCTCGGGCTGCGGCAAGTCCACGACGCTGCGGATGCTCGCGGGCTTCATCGCGCCCAGCACCGGCTCGATCCATGTGCAGGGGCGCGACATCACGCATCTGCCGCCCGAGAAGCGCGACATCGGCATCGTCTTCCAGAACTACGCGATCTTCCCGCACATGAACGTCTTCGACAACATCGCTTTCGGGCTGGTCGAACGGGGCGAAGACGCGGCCACGATCCGCCGCAAGGTCGGCGCCGCGCTCGAGCAGGTGGGGCTCTCGGGCTACGACGAACGGTTCGAGCGTGAACTCTCGGGCGGCCAGAAGCAGCGCGTGGCACTGGCGCGCGTGCTGGTGATCGAGCCCCACATCCTGCTGCTCGACGAGCCGCTCTCGGCGCTCGACAAGAAGATGCGGGAGGAGATGAAGTTCTGGATCAAGAGCATCCAGCACTCCATCGGCATCACCACGATCTACGTCACCCACGACCAGTCGGAGGCGCTGACCATGTCGGACAGGATCGCGGTGATGGACCGGGGTCGTGTGCTGCAGATCGGCTCACCGGTCGAGATCTACGAGCAACCCCGCTCGCGCTTCATCGCCGAGTTCATCGGCGAATCGAACCTGCTGCCGGGGCGGCTGGCGCGCGCCGACGGGACGACCGGCGCGGTGGAGGTGGCCGGCGCGCAGGTGCCCGCCCGCCTCGCCCAGCCGGGGCTCTCGACGGGCGCCGAGGTCGCCTTCCTGATCCGGCCCGAGCAGATCCGGCTGGAGCCGTGGAGCGCCGATGAGGCGCCGATGCTGACCGGCAAGGTGGCCGACGAGACCTACCAGGGCGCGCTGCGCCGCTATCGGATCGACGCGGCGGGTCAGCACCTGACGGTCGAGGTGCCAAACCGGCCCGAGCTGGCGCAGCTGCCGCCCGGGGCCGACGTGCAGCTCTACTGGCGCCCCGAGAGCGGGCTCGCGCTCGCCTGAGCGCCGCAGGACGAGGAACGGACATGAAGATCGGCGTGGATGTGGGCGGCACGAACACCGACGCGGTGATCGTGGGGCCGCAGGGCGTGGCGGGCTGGAACAAGACGCCGACGACGCGCGACGTGACCGCGGGCATCGTAGGCGCCATCCGCGCTGCGATGACGGAGGCGGGTATCGGGCCGGCCGCCATGGATGGCGTGATGATCGGAACGACCCAGTTCACGAACGCCGTGATCGAGCGCCGGTCGCTGCTGCCCGTGGGTGTCCTGCGCCTCGCCCTGCCGGCAACCTCCGCCGTGCCGCCGCTCACCGACTGGCCGGAGGACCTGGTCGCCGCCGTCGGCCGCCATGTGGCGCTTGTCGGTGGCGGCTACGAGTTCGACGGCCGCCCCATAGCGCCCCTCGACGAGAAAGCGGTGGCCGAGGCCGCCCGCGGCTGGGCGAAGGCGGGCCTGAGAACGGCCGCCATCACCTCCGTCTTCTCGCCGATGAACGGCGCGATGGAGGCGCGCGCGGCCGAGATCGTGCGGAAGGAAGTGCCCGACATGGCGATCTCGCTTTCCTCCGAGCTCGGCCAGTTCGGCCTGCTGCCGCGCGAGAACTCCACCATCATCAACGCCGCGCTGTCGGACCTCGCGGTGCGCGTCGTCGCCGCCTTCCGCGCCGCCCTGCACGACCTCGGCCTCGACGTCCCGCTGTTCATCAGCCAGAACGACGGGACGCTGATGCGGGTGGAGGACGTGGAGCGGTATCCCGTCCTCACCTTCGCGTCCGGTCCCACCAACTCGATGCGGGGCGCCGTGCATCTCGCCGGAATCGAGGATGCGATGGTGGTCGATATCGGCGGCACGACCTCCGACATCGGGATGCTGCGCAAGGGCTTCCCCCGGCAGTCGACGCATTTCGTGGATGTCGGCGGGGTCAAGACGAACTTCCGGATGCCCGACGTGCTGGCGGTCGGCCTCGGCGGCGGCTCTGTCGTGCGTGAGGACGGGCGCCGGATCGGGCCGGACTCCGTCGGCTTCGAGCTGACGGAGCGCGCGCTCTGCTTCGGCGGCGACACGCTGACGGCCACCGACATCGCCGTGGCGGGCGGCTGGGCCGAGGTGGGCGACCGGGCGCTGGTGTCGGATCTGCCAGCCGCCACGATCGCCGCCGCCCGCGCCGAGATGCGGCGCATCGTCGAGACGAATGTCGAGCGCATGAAGACCGAGGCGCGCGATCTGCCGCTGCTCGTCGTCGGCGGTGGCGCGATCCTCGTCGACTGGGACGTGGCGACCGCCTCCGAGGTCGTCCGCCCGCCCCATTCGGGCGTGGCCAACGCCGTCGGCGCCGCCATCGCGCAGGTCGCCGGCGAGGTGGAGCGCGTGGTCGCCATCACCGAGGCCAACCGGACGGCCGTGCTCGACGAGGCCAAGCAGGAGGCCTGCGGCAATGCGATCCGCGCCGGGGCGACGGCGGGCTCGGTCGAGGTGATCGAGGTCGAGCAGGTGCCGATCAGCTACCTGCCCGGCAACCCCTCGCGGCTGCGCGTCAAGGCCGTCGGCAACCTGCCCATTTGAGGAGCGCCCATGAACCTCGAGCTTCAGGACGTCGACGACCTCTGCACCGGCGCGGCCTTTCTCGGCGCGGGCGGCGGCGGCGACCCGCATATCGGCGGGCTGATGGTCAAGCAGCAGCTCCGCGCCGGCCGCCGCATCGAGATCGTCGACCCCGACACCCTGGCCGACGACGCGCTGGTGATGCCCACCGCGATGATGGGGGCGCCCACCGTGCTGCTGGAGAAGATCCCCTCGGGCGAGGAGCCGCTCCGCGCGCTGCGCTGTGTGGAAGAGGCGCTGGGGCGCCGCGCCACCGCGACGATGCCCACCGAGGTGGGCGGCATCAACTCTACCATCCCGCTCTATGTCGGCGCGCGTCTCGGCCTGCCTGTCGTCGACGCCGACGGGCAGGGCCGTGCCTTCCCTGAGTTGCAGATGGAGACCTTCGCCATCGAGGGCGTGGCCTGCACGCCGATGGGCATCGCCGACGAGAAGGGCGATTACGCCACGATTTGCACCGACGATCCCCATCGGATGGAGTGGATCGCTCGCGGCATCACCATCCGCTGCGGGGGCGTGGCCTATTTCTCGAACTACCCGATGTCGGGCGCCGAGGTGCGGCGTGCCTCGGTGAAGCACACGCTGACGCTCGCCCGCCGGATCGGGCATATCATCCGCACCGCGCGCAGCCGTCGGCAGGACCCGTTCGAGGAACTCGAGGCCTTCATCGCCACCACCAGCTACGGCGCGGCGCGGCGCATCTTCTCGGGCAAGGTGGTGGATCTCGACCGCCAGACGCTGGAGGGCTTCACCCGCGGTGCCGTCACCATCGCGCCGGACCGTGGCCCGGGTCGGCCTTGCGTGATCACCTTCCAGAACGAGAACCTAGTCGCGCGTGCCGGCGGCGACCTGCTGGCGCTGGTTCCCGACATCATCACCGTGCTCGACGTCGAGACGGCCGTGCCGATCACCAACGAGACGCTGCGCTACGGCCAGCGGGTCATGGTCATGGCAGTGCGCGTGCCCGAGATCATGCGCAGCCCCGCTGCGCTCCGCCAGTTCGGCCCGGCCGCTTTCGGGCTTGACGAGATCTACGAGCCCCTCGCGCTCTGACCCACGCCGCCCGCGCGATGTTCCTGTCCGTCTTCGACATCTTCAAGGTGGGCATCGGCCCCTCGTCGAGCCACACGATGGGGCCGATGGTGGCGGCCGCACGCTTCCTC
>LJNT01000198.1 GCA_001314685.1 Rhodobacteraceae bacterium HLUCCA09 | reverse complement strand
GGGGGCTGCTCTCGGACCTTGTGTAGGAGCTTGATTCTACAGAGCTTTCGCGGGCACGCCAGCCGCCCTCCCCGATTTCGATGAATAATACGGGATGAAGCGGGGCAAGAGGCTCAGGTCGTCGCCCATCACGTCGCCGAGCATCACCACGCACTCGGCCTGCCCCAGGTCGCGCATCAGCAGGTCGTCGAGGATGCTGTCGCGGACATAGCCGATTTCAGCATTCGAATAGGGCTGCGTGTCGCCCATCATCACGCAGGAGAACTCCTCGTCCGTGCCGGTGCGGATCATCGGAAAGTTGATCTGCTCGGGCAGCGGCCCGGTCGGCTCCAGCCCGCCGTAGCGCAGCGGCTCGGGCGTGCCCTCGGGCTTGTGGGTATAGAAGAACTGCGGCACGCCGTGTTCGTTCACCGGCACGTCCCACGCCGCCGGCTCGTGCACCATGACGGTCATGTTGTCGAACGCCGGCAGAGTGTAGCGGCCGTCCGCGTCGGTTGTGGTCACGTCGCGCCCGTTCGAGACGATCACGCCCGCCACGCCCGGCTCGTCCTCCTGCCGCACGCCGTCGCGCGAGAGGTCGTGAAACACGAAACCGGTCGCTTCTTCGGGGGCTGTTTCCCCCCGCTGCACGTCGATCCCGGCGACATAGTCGAACCGCGCCGCCGACGGGCCGGCGAGCCCCAGCGACAGAGCCGCGAGCAGGCCCGCACGGGCCCCGATGCATGTGCCTTCCATGGTTGCCTCCGCTGTCGCGTATGGTCGGGGGCGCGCCCCCGACCCGCCCAGCGTGCACCGCTTGCGTGAAGCTGCGATGGCACCGGCATGACGCCCGGTTGAACACCGCCCTCCCCGGCGGAGAGGGGCACCGGCGTTGCCCGCGCCCCCGTTCCCCCCCCCGTTGCCCTCGCCCCCGCGCCCGTCTATCTGCGGACTGTTCAACCCAGCGGAGGAAGGCATGGCCCAGAAGTTCGTCTACCATATGGATGGCGTCTCCAAGACCTATCCCGGCGGCAAGACCACCTTCGAGAACATCCGGCTCAACTTCCTGCCCGGCGTGAAGATCGGCGTCGTCGGCGTCAACGGCGCGGGCAAGTCGACGCTGCTGCGCATCATGGCCGGCTGGGACACCGACTTCAGCGGCGAGGCGTGGGCGGCCGCGGGCGCCCGCGTCGGCTACCTGCCGCAGGAGCCCGAGCTCGACCCCGCCCTCAACGTCCGCGGCAACGTGATGGAAGGGGTGGCCGACAAGCGCGCCAAGCTCGAACGCTTCAACGAGCTGGCGATGAACTATTCCGACGAGACGGCCGACGAGATGGCCCAGCTCCAGGACGAGATCGACAGCCAGAACCTGTGGGATCTCGACAGCCAGATCGACGTCGCGATGGAAGCGCTGCGCTGTCCCCCCGACGAGGCGATGCCCGACAACCTCTCGGGCGGCGAGCGCCGCCGCGTCGCGCTGTGCAAGCTGCTGCTCGAGGCGCCCGACATGCTGCTGCTCGACGAGCCGACCAACCACCTCGACGCCGAGACGGTCGCCTGGCTTCAGAGCCACCTGATCGACTACAAGGGCACCATCCTGATCGTCACGCACGACCGCTACTTCCTCGACGACATCACCGGCTGGATCCTCGAGCTCGACCGCGGCCGCGGCATCCCCTACGAGGGCAACTATTCCTCCTGGCTGGAGCAGAAGGCGAAGCGGCTCGCGCAGGAGGCGCGCGAGGACAAGGCCCGGCAGAAGACGCTCGAGCGCGAGCTCGAATGGATCCGCGCCGGCGCCAAGGCCCGGCAGGCCAAGTCGAAGGCCCGCATCGCCTCCTACGAAAAGCTGGCCAGCCAGTCCGAGCGCGAGCGCGTCGGCAAGGCGCAGATCGTCATCCCCAACGGCCCGCGCCTCGGCGCCAAGGTGATCGAGGTCGAGGGGCTGACCAAGGCCTACGGCGACCGCCTGCTGATCGAGAACCTGTCGTTCTCGCTGCCCCCCGGCGGCATCGTCGGCGTGATCGGCCCCAACGGCGCCGGGAAGTCGACGCTGTTCCGCATGCTCACCGGGCAGGAGCAGCCCGATTCCGGCACCATCGAATACGGCGACACGGTGCAGCTCTCCTACGTCGACCAGTCGCGCGACTCGCTGGGCGGCGACCATACCGTGTGGGAAGAGATCTCGGGCGGGGCCGAGCTGATCGACCTCGGTGACGCGCAGATGAACTCCCGCGCCTATTGCGGCGCCTTCAACTTCAAGGGCGGCGACCAGCAGAAGAAGGTGGGGCTGCTGTCGGGCGGCGAGCGCAACCGCGTCCACATGGCCAAGCTGCTGAAATCGGGCGGCAACGTGCTCCTGCTCGACGAGCCCACCAACGACCTCGACGTCGAGACGCTCCGCGCGCTGGAAGACGCGCTGGAGGATTTCGCCGGCTGCGCCGTGATCATCAGCCACGACCGCTTCTTCCTCGACCGCCTGTGCACCCACATCCTCGCCTTCGAGGGCGAGGCCCATGTCGAATGGTTCGAGGGCAACTTCGAGGCGTATGAAGAGGACAAGATCCGCCGGCTGGGTCCGGATTCGGTGGAGCCGACGCGGGTGAAGTACAAGAAGTTCGCGAGGTAAACAGTGATGAAATGGATTAGTGGCGCGCTGCCCAGTCTTTCGCTAGCTATTGCCGGGTAAAATTGGAGGCGTTTGCGTGGTAGCTGCAAAACCATTCGCATTTATCCTAATGCCATTCAGCAAAGAGTTCGACGATATCTATCGGCTCGGAATCCAGGAATCGGCAAAGGCCGCAGGTATCGTTGCCGAGAGGGTGGACGAGCTAATCTACTCTGAGAGCATATTGGAGAGAATATATCGTCAAATTGACTCGGCAGACTTCATAATTGCAGACATGACCGGGAAGAATCCAAACGTCTTTTATGAGGTTGGGTACGCCCATGCAAAAGACAAGCTTTGCACCCTTATAACTCAACACGCAGATGACATACCATTTGACCTCAAGCATCATCGTCATCTCGTCTACGGGGGATCAGTTACAAAGCTCCGCGAAATGCTTACGAAGGAGTTCGCTTGGACAAATTCTGAGCTTGAGCGGAAAAAGACCAGCGTCTTTGACATTTCCGCCAACACGCGAGACGCAACGCTTGAGATAAAGGATTGGTCGCGCACCGGCTCATTCGAGCTTGTCATTGACATCCACAATCGGACCGGGCGACGCAGCCCAGAGATTGATGCGGTCTACATCTACACCACCGATCGCTGGACATTTTACCAAGATAGTCGCGAGTGTGCATCGACCGAGGCGGAATCTGGCGATGCGAACAAACGGCACTTGCTCGAAGTCAAGACTAATCGCTTGGCGCCAGGCGCATGGATGCAGCTAAAATGCGAGGGCCGCCGCTATTTTTGGCTCAGCTACAACAATGAAGACGAGCCGAAGGATACATATAGAGTAAAGGGCTTCTTGCTCGTTGAGATATCGACTTCTGAGGGCTCCTTCACTCACAGACTCGATATGGACGTCGAATTTGACGAACTCCCCTTTTAGCCACCATAGGGTGCGTGCGAGCACGCACCCTACGCATCCCTCTTGCCAACCGCCCCCAACCCTGCCATACAGTTCCTCGCTACGTTACGCCTTTCGATCTCCTGCCTCTCTTCCCGAGCGTCAGTTCTGTCGACAGCCCTGACGCGCCGGGCCGCCGCATCCTGCGGGCGGCAGAGACTATAGGAGACATCACGATGGCCACTGGCACCGTGAAATGGTTCAACACCACCAAAGGCTTCGGCTTCATCCAGCCCGACTCGGGCGGCAAGGACGTATTCGTCCACATCAGCGCCGTCGAGCGCTCGGGCCTGACCGGCCTCGCCGATGACCAGAAGGTCACCTACGACCTCGAGACTGGCCGCGACGGCCGCGAATCGGCCGCGAACCTCGTTCTCGCCTGATCCTCGCGCCGCCGCGCCCCCGGGCGCGGTCGCACGACCGACACAGAGACGCCGCGCCCCACGAGGGCGCGGCGTTTTCGTATGGGCCTGCACCGAGGCGCGATGCCCGCGCCGGCGCGTCGGGCCGCCGCTGCGGGGCGCTCAGTCGTCGAGCACGAAGGTCACGGCCATGTTGACCCTGTAACCCTTGACCGCGCCGTTCTCGACCTGGACGTTCATGTCCTTGATCCAGCAGCCCTCGACGTTGCGAAGCGTCTTGTTGGCCCGGTCGATGCCCACCTTCACCGCCTCGTCGAAGCTGGTGGGCGAGGTCGCCGAGATTTCCGTCACGCGCGCTACCGACATGGGTCTTCCTCCGTTTCGCTCTGTTGTCGCTGCGGCAACGGCCGCCAGCCCCCCTTGTTCCGTGCCCGGCGGCGTCTCGGGGCACCGCCATCGTTTCCCTCGCGGCCGATCTGGGCTAAGATGGCGCGAGAAGAATCCGGTCACTCAAGAACACGGACAGGCAGGATGAGCAGACATTACCTGGCGCTGGCGCTGGCGCTGGCCCTCATGGGCTGCGGCGGCGGAAGCAAGACCCCGCCCAGCGACCTCGACAACGCGTGCAACATCGTCGCCGAGCGGCCCCAGTACCTGCGCGCCATGAAGCGCGCGGAGCGCAACTGGGGCGTGCCGGTGCCGGTGCAGATGGCGATCATCCACCAGGAGAGCAAGTTCGTCGGCGACGCCGAGACGCCCTTCCGGTGGGAGCTCGGCGTGATCCCCGTGGGGCGCGTCTCGACCGCCTACGGTTATTCGCAGGCCCTCGACGGGACGTGGGACGAATACCGCCAGCTGACCGGCAACCGCCGCGCGCGCCGCGACCGGATCGCCGACGCGACCGACTTCATGGGCTGGTACATGACCCAGACCGAGCGGCGCCTCGGCATTCCCCTCTCCGACGCGCGCCGGCAATACCTCGCCTATCACGACGGGTGGACGGGCTATGCGAGGGGCTCCTACAACGCGAAAGGCTGGCTGCTGAACGTGTCGAACCGGGTCGCCGCCCGCGCCCAGACCTACGAATCGCAACTGCGGTCCTGTCGCAGGCTTTAGCCTGGACAGGCCGGGCGCTCTGGTCGTGTGTTCCGGCTTTGCCGCACCGGCAGCGGCGCCGCCTGCCCGGTCGACCACACGGGCGAATCGGCCGGTCGGCCGGGCCACACCGGAAGCGTTTGCCCGCTCGGCGCGGCGATGGCGGTGATCCGGATCGGCGCGCTCTTGCAGCTTGGCCGGGCGAGCGCACGCCCGCCGCCCGCGTCGCGCCCTAGCGCAGACCGCGGGCTTCGGCCTCCTGCACGATGTTGAACATCCGCGCGCCGAGATTGACCCCGGTCTCGAGCCGGCCGAGCACGACGGTCGTCTCCTGCCCGGCCTCGTCGGTGATGACCCACTGGCGCAGCTCCACCGGATTGCCGGTGAAGACGAGGCGGATCGTGCCGATGTCGGGGCGCTCGGGGTCCTGCGCAGTGACCGAGGTGGTGTTGCCGTCGCTCGCATGCGCCACGACCATCCCCGACCGGCCGAGGTCGACCTGGCGTGCCAGGATCAGGTTGAGCGGCGTCTGGCGCAGCGGGAACTGCTCCGGCCCGGTGTTCGACTTGCCGTCGAAAACAGCCACCTGCCCGCCGCCGGCCATCACGAGGCTCTCGTCGGGCGGCGCATATTCGAACCTCACGCGCCCGGGCCGGCGGATGAAGATCGTGCCGGTCGAGATCGTGCCGTCGGCGTTGATCTGGGTGAATTCGCCCCGCGCGGTCTCGATCGCGTTGAGATAGGCCGAAAGCTCGGCGAGGGGGATCTTCGCCGCCGCCGCCCGGGGAAGGGCGACGAAAGCGGCCATGGCGGCGAGGAGCGTTCTGCGCGTCAACATGGGTCAAAGATAGGCGATGGGTCGGGCGCGCGCATCCCCGTCGTTCATCACGGGCAGGTCAGCGAGCGGAAAGGCGCGCGCTCGGCCGGCCACGTCGACCTTCAGGCGATGCAGGCCGCAGGCGCCTTTCGACCGCCCCGATCAGGGCTCGGGGACGAGGATCTCGCGCTTGCCGACAGAGTTGGAGGGGCCGACGACGCCGTTTTCCTCCATCTGCTCCACGAGGCGCGCGGCCTTGTTGTAGCCGATGGCGAGCTTGCGCTGGATGTAGGAGGTCGAGCACTTCCGGTCCTTGGCGACGATGGCGACCGCCTGGTCGTAGAGCGCGTCGTCGCCGCCGGTGTTGCCGCCGGTCGACAGCCCCAGCACCGCGTCGATGTCGCTCTCGCGGTCCTCGTCGGGGCCCTCCAGCACGCTGCCCACATAGACAGGCGGCCCCCACGCCTTGAGGTGGCTCACGATCTCCTCCACCTCCTCGTCCGACACGAAGGGGCCGTGCACCCGGCTGATGCGCCCGCCGCCGGCCATGTGGAGCATGTCGCCCATGCCAAGCAGCTGCTCGGCCCCCATTTCGCCCAGGATGGTGCGACTGTCGATCTTGGACGTCACCTGGAAGGAGATGCGGGTCGGGAAGTTCGCCTTGATCGTGCCGGTGATGACATCAACCGAGGGGCGCTGCGTGGCCATGATGAGGTGGATTCCGCTCGCCCGCGCCATCTGCGCCAGCCGCTGGATACAGGCCTCGATCTCCTTGCCGGCGACCATCATCAGGTCGGCCATCTCGTCGACGATCACCACGATGTAGGGGACCTTCTCGGGCGCGAACTCTTCCGTTTCGAACACGGGCTCACCGGTTTCGTCGTCGAAGCCGGTCTGCACGGTGCGCGAGAACAACTCGCCGCGGTCGAGCGCGTCCTGCACCCGGCCGTTGTAGCCCTCGATGTTGCGCACCCCCATCTTCGACATCTTCCGGTAGCGCTCCTCCATCTCGGCCACGACCCATTTGAGGGCCACCACGGCCTTCTTGGGGTCGGTCACGACGGGAGAGAGCAGGTGCGGGATGCCGTCATACACCGACAGCTCCAGCATCTTGGGGTCGATCATGATCAGCCGGCACTCGTCGGGCGTGAGGCGATAGAGCAGCGACAGGATCATGGTGTTGATCGCCACCGACTTGCCCGACCCGGTGGTGCCCGCGATCAGCAGGTGGGGCATCTTGGCGAGGTTGGCCACGACCGGCGTGCCGTCGATGTTCTTGCCCAGCGCGAGCGGCAGCCTGGCCGAGCTGTCGCCGTACTCGCGCGTGGACAGCAGCTCGCGCAGCAGCACCTTCTCTCGGTGGGCGTTGGGCAGCTCGATCCCGATGACCGAGCGGCCCGGCACGGTCGAGACGCGGGCCGACAGGGCCGACATCGAGCGCGCGATGTCGTCGGCGAGGCCGATCACCCGAGAGGCTTTCAGCCCCGGCGCGGGCTCGAGCTCGTACATCGTCACGACGGGGCCGGGGCGGACCGACACGATCTCGCCCTTGACGCCGTAATCGTCGAGCACCGTCTCGAGCATGCGGGCGTTTTCCTCGAGCGCCTCGTCGGGAAGGACATGGCGCACCACCTTGTCGGGGCTTGTCAGCAGCGACAGCGGCGGCACCTCGTAGGCGTCCTCGCCCGAATCGAAGGCCAGCGCGGGCTGCGCCTCTTCCTGCGCGCGGCGCGACGGTGCGGGGCTGCGCCGCGGCGGGTGCTGCACGACCGCCCTCGGCTCCGGCGCGGGAGCGACGCGGGGCGCGGCAGCGACCGGCGGCTCGATCGGCTCCCTGTCGGAGGGGCCGTCTTCCCCGATGTCGGCCGGCTCGGGAATGGGGGCAGAGCGGGTGAGCGGCGGCTCGTCGACGTCGAGCTGCGCCATCGGGGCCGCGGGCACGGCGCCCGGCACCTTGACCAGCAGCGGCTCGGGGCGGCGGGCACGCTGAACGGGGGGCTCGGTCCGGCCCACCGGCGCGGGCCTGACGTTGCGGCCCGTGCGGGCGCGGGCGAGGATCGCGTCGGAGATGCGCTCGCGGATACGGTCGTCGGTCGGCGCGCCTTCGTCGTCCACCGCCAGCGGCTCGGGGCGGGGCGGCAGCTCGGGCTCGGGCGAGCGGCGCACCAGGGTCGAGACCGACGCGATGAGCCCGCTGCGCGCGCCCTTCTCGCGGCGCATGACCGGCGGCTCGGCGGCGGAGGCGCGCAGCGGGGGAGCGGAGAAATCCTCCTCGGTCCCGGTGAAGTCGGGCTCGGCCGATTCGGGCTCGGCCGCGTGCCGCTCGGCCCGGCGTGCGGCGAGGCCGTGAGCGGCATCCCGCGTCCTCGCCACGCCGAGGCCGAGCATGTGGCGCACCCCGGCATAGGCCAGAACGAGGCCGTACAGGGTGAAGCGCACGGCCCGCCGCAGCTCGGCCCTGGTAAAACCGGTGACGAAGAGAGACAGAGCGAGCGTGCCCAGCCCGATCGGGATCGCGAGAAGTCGCAACCCCTCGGCCGCATGCACCGGCAGGATGTTGAGAGCCGCGCCCAGAACCGTATCGCCGAACAGCCCGCCAAGGCCGAAGGAATGACTCCACTCTGCCGTGGGCACGAGAGTCGAGGCGTAGACCGAGGCCGCAGCCACCGCGATGGGCACGAAGATCGCCCGCGAGAGCGCCCGGTCGGCGCCCACGTTCGCCAGCAGGCGCACGCCCCAGACGGCGAGCGCCGCCGCGATCAGCCATGCCCCGTAGCCCACGATCAGGAACAGCGGCGCCGCGACCGAGGCGCCGAAGCGCCCGAGCCAGTTCTCGGCCGGCGCGTCGGTCGCGGAAAAGAACGAGGCGTCGTCGGGGACGTAGCTGACGAGCAGCGCCGCGCAGGCGAGACCGCCGCCCAGCAGGATCAGGCCGAGCAGCTCGCGCCCCCGCTTCTCGATGGCCGCCTGCATGGCGCTGTCGAGGAGAGGATCGCGCTGGTTCGTCGGATAAGCCATCACCCTGTCCCTTCGGTCTCGAACACCTCGCGCAGGGCCGTCAGGCCCCGCGCCACCTCGTCCGCATCGGCCACCATCGCGACGCGCACGAATCTCTGCCCCGGATTGCCCTGAGCGGTGTCGCGGCTGAGATAGGCGCCGGGCAGGACACGCACGCCGGCCCTCTCCCACGCCGCTAGGGCAGCCGCCTCGCCGCCGGCGAAGCCCTCGGGCACCGGCAGCCAGAGGAAGAAGCCTCCGTCGGGCGCGTGATAGCCCGGCCAGTCGCCCCATATCTCGTCGGCGAGGCGGAACTTCTCGTGGTAGAGCGCGAGGGACGCCGCGACGTGCGCCTCGTCGCGCCACGCCGCCTCGGCCGCGTGCTGGATCGGCAGCGGCAGCGGCGCGCCGGCATAGCTGCGCAACTGCCGGATCCGGGCGACGTTGGCGGCGCCGGAGGCAAGGAAGCCTGCGCGCAGGCCCGGCAGGTTCGACCGCTTGGACAGCGAGTGGAAGATCACCACCCGCTCGCGCGGCAGGCCCATGGCCTCGGCCACCTGCCACGCCCCCGGCGGCGGGGCGTCGCGCCAGATTTCGGAATAGCACTCGTCGGCGAAGACGAGAAAGTCGTGCCGTTCGGCGAGCGCGAGCAGGCGCCGCCAATAGGCCTCGTCCGCCACGGCGCCCTGCGGGTTCGACGGCGAGCAGAGCCACGCGATGGCGGTGCGGTCGAGCACCGCCTCCGGCAAGCTCTCGAAATCGGGCAGAAAGCCCGTCCCGGCGGTGGCGTTGACATAGACCGGCTCGGCGCCCACCGCGAGCGCGGCCACCGCGTAGACCTGATAGAACGGGTTCGGGATCAGCATGGCGGGCGTGCCGCCCTTCCGCTCCGGGCAGAGCGCCAGCGCGGCGTTGAACAGCCCCTCGCGGGTGCCGTTGACGACCTGCACCTCGGTCTCCGGGTCGGCCGGCACGCCATAACGCAGGCCCAGCCATTCGCCGATCGCGCCGCGCAGCCCCGGCGTGCCCTCGTTCGGCGGATACTTCGCAAAGCCCGCCGCCTCGCGCGCCAGCACGTCGGGCACGAAGGCGGGCATCGGGTGGCGCGGCTCGCCGATGGTCATGTCGACGGGCGCGGCGCCCGACGCACGACCGGGCGCGCGGTCGCCCAGAAGGCGCCGCAGACGCGGGAACGCGTATTCCGGCAGGTCCGAGAACCGCTCAGGGGCCATCATGGGCGCAGGGCACCGCTCATCTTTGAAAACTGCCTCATCGCCGGGGCTTGTGCCGCCCCGTGCCGCGGCACCCTAGCCGCGCGGGCCGCGCCGGTCCAGCTTTGCGATGCGCGCGCGCCACCCTGTTGTGGCAATTAGGTCAGGAGCGGGGCGAGCGCCGCGCCGAGCCGCAGGAGCCGCTCCTCCGACCGGGGCGGGCCCATCAGCGACAGCCCGCAGGAGGGGTGGCCGGTGGGCAGCGTCAGCACGGCAAGGCCCATCAGGTTGCCGATGCGGGTGTTGCGCAGGGTCAGCAGGTTCTCCGAGGTGAAGAGCGCGTGGTCGCCAGCCACGTCCGCCTGTTTCGGCGGCAGCAGCGCGACGGTCGGCACGACCACGGCGTCGTAGCCCGCCGTGGCGGCGTGATAGGCCGCGCGGAGGCGGTCGAGCTTGTGCCAGGCGGCGACATAATCGGCCGCGCCATGCGCTTTTCCGGCACGGAACCGCTCGCGCACGGGCGGGAACATCGCGTCGGGGTCGGTTTCGATCAGGTGGCCCCAGGTGCCATAGGTCTCGGGCGTGTAGAGGATGCCGGCGAGGTCCATGGCCTCGGCCACCTGCGGGATCGCCCCGTCCTCGACCGTCACGCCGCCTGCGCGCAGGCGGGAGAGGGCGTCCTCATGGGCGCGGGCGGGGGACTCGCGGATACCCTCCTGTGCGCTGGTGGTCAGGTTCATCAGCCTGACGCCCGTGGCAGAGGCCCCGCGCAGGTCGGCCGGCCTGCCGCCCTCCAGCGCGGCCAGCAGCAGCGCGGCATCTTCGACCGTGCGGGTGAGCGGCCCCACGGTGTCGAAGCGCGCGGCGAGCGGCACCACCCCGTCGAGCGGCAGGCGGCCCGAT
>LJNT01000124.1 GCA_001314685.1 Rhodobacteraceae bacterium HLUCCA09 | reverse complement strand
GGCGCACGGGGCGCACACCCTGCTCGTCTCGGGCGGCTTCACGTCTTTCTCGGGCCCCGTCGCCGCCCGGCTCGGCTTCGACGACCACCAGGCGAACGTGCTGCTCGAGGCGGACGGGCGGCTTAGCGGGCGCGTGGCCGAGCCGATCCTGGGGCGCGAGGCGAAGGTCGCTGCGCTCGAGGCCGCCGCGGCGCGACTCGGTATCGACCCGGCCGACGTCATCGCACTGGGCGACGGCGCCAACGACCTCGGGATGCTGGCGCGCGCCGGCATGGGCGTGGCCATGCACGCCAAGCCGGCCGTCGCCGCGCAATGCACCCTGCGGATCACCCACGCCGACCTCACGGCGGCGCTCTACCTGCAGGGCTATTCGGCCGACGCGTTCGCCTGAGCCCCGGCGGCCCTCCGCCGTCCCGCGCAAGCGGCAAGTTTTCGCCAGAACGGCTTTCGCGCCCTGTAAAATTTGCGCTAGTGTCTCGCCGGGAGCTTGCAGTCGCCCCTGCTGTACGCAATGCCGCGGCACGGTCGACGACAGGTCGGCACGACCGGGCACGTGCGGCCGCGGGAGACACGGACTGGGGATCCCGAACGCGGGGCAGGCGATCAGGCAATGGACGGAGGCAGCGGACAGATGACGGCACGGGCGAAGGGTGGACACGTGGCCTTTGCGCTGGCGCTCGCAGGCGCCGTGCTCGCGGGAGCGACGGGCGCGCAGGCGCAGGAGGAATCGACCAACCGCGTGGCGGCCAAGACCGACTGGTCGGTCTTTGTCGAGGACAGCCCGCGCGAGTGCTGGGGCGTCTCGGCCCCGAAATCGTGGCAGGCGGAGCGCGACGGCTCCGACGTGACCGAAGACGTGCTCCGCGGCGACATCCTGCTCTTCGTCACCTTCCGCCCGGGCGCGGCGGGCGAAGTTTCGTTCACGGGCGGTTATCCGTTCGCCGGGGGCTCGACCGCGACGGTCGAGATCGGCGGGGAGGAGTACGAGATGTTCACCGACGGCGAATGGGCCTGGCCCGCGGATGCGGACTCGGACGCTGCCATCGTCGAGGCGATGAAGGGGGGGGCCGAGGCCACGGTGACCGCCGTCTCCGCGCGCGGGACAACCACCACCGACACCTTCTCGCTGATGGGGTTCACCGCCGCGATGGAGGACGCCGAGAGCCGCTGCGCCGAGTGACCCAGCCGCGCGCCGGTCGCGCCCGGGTTCCGCCGGGGCGGGCGTGCGCTATATGGAACGGGCCGAGACCTGACCGCCGGAGATCCGAGCCATGACCGCAACCGCGCCGATCACGCAGGACGTGCTGACGCTGCCCCGCAAGCTGCCCGAGGCGCAGGACGGACGGGTGAACCTGGTCGGCCTGACGCGCGCGCAGCTGCGCGAGGCACTGATCGCGGCCGGAACGCCCGAGAAGCAGGCGAAGATGCGCGTCGGGCAGATCTGGCAATGGATCTACCAGAAGGGCGTGCGCGATTTCGGCGCGATGACCAACCTCGCCAGGGACTATCGCGCGCGGCTGGCCGAGAGCTTCGCCATCGAGGTGCCGCAGATCGTGTCGAGGCAGGTCTCGGCCGACGGCACCCGCAAGTATCTCGTCCGCATCGCCGGCGGTCACGAGGTCGAGACCGTCTACATCCCCGAGGCCGACCGGGGGACGCTCTGCATTTCCTCGCAGGTGGGCTGCACGCTGACCTGCTCGTTCTGCCACACCGGCACCCAGCGGCTGGTGCGCAACCTGACGGCGGGCGAGATCGTGGGACAGGTGATGCTGGCGCGCGACGACCTCGGCGAATGGCCCGAGCCGGGGCGCGCGCCGAAGGACGAGGCGCGCCTTCTGTCTAACGTCGTTCTGATGGGGATGGGCGAGCCGCTCTACAACTTCGACAACGTCCGCGACGCGATGCAGATCGTGATGGACGGCGAGGGCATCTCGCTCTCGCGGCGCCGGATCACGCTGTCGACCTCCGGCGTCGTGCCCGAGATCGCCCGCTGCGCCCGGGAGATCGGGTGCCTGATGGCGGTGTCGTTCCACGCCACGACCGACGAGGTGCGCGACCGGCTGGTGCCGATCAACCGCAAGTGGCCGATCGCCGATCTGCTCGCGAGCTTGCGCGCCTATCCGCGCCTGTCCAATTCGGAGCGGATCACGTTCGAATACGTCATGCTGAAGGGCGTGAACGATACCGATGCCGATGCGCGCCGTCTGGTGAAGCTGATCGAGGGAATCCCCGCCAAGATCAACCTCATTCCCTTCAACGAGTGGCCCGGCGCGCCCTATGAACGGTCCGACTGGGAGCGGATCGAGCGCTTCGCCGACATCGTCTACAAGGCGGGCTATGCCGCGCCGATCCGAACCCCGCGCGGCGAGGACATCATGGCCGCCTGCGGCCAGCTCAAGTCGGCCTCCGAGCGTGCCGCGCGCCGGCGGGTGCTGGAGGGGCAGCCCGCAGGTGCGGGTCAGCCGCCCGTCTGAGGTGAGCACCGGGGCGCCGTCGACCAGAGGGGAGGGCCGCCGCCACGCCATGCTCGGCGCGGCCGCGCTCGGGCTCGCGGCCCTGGCGGGCTGGGGCGCCTGGCGCGACCGGGCCGGCCCTCCACCCACACGGCCCATCCCCACTGCGCCGGGCTTCCGTCGTCTCGACACGGGAGCGTCGGCGTCGGGCGCCGACCTCCTCACCCTCGGACTGGACGCGGGAAAGCCCCCCGAACCGATGCCGCGGGAGGCGCTCTGCGCCGCGCTGTTCCGCGAGGACGTCCCCGGCGTGCCTGTCGCGGTGTTTACGGATTACCGCTGCCCCACCTGCCCCGCGCTCGCGAGCCGGCTGCGCGGGCTGGGCGGGCCGGCCCTGTCGATCACGTGGCACGAATGGCCGATCCTCGGACCCACATCAGTTTTCTCGGCGAAGGTGGCGCTGGCGGCCGGGCTGCAGGGGCGGCACGACGAGATGCACGCCCACCTCACGCGCCGCTTCCTGCGTCCCTCAGAAGCGGGCGCACGCGAAGCGGCCGAGGCGATGAGGCTCGACGCCGAGCGCCTCGTTGCCGACATGCAGGGGCCCGCGGTCGCCGCCCGCATCGCCGAGACGGCCCGCCTCGCCGCCCTGTTCGGCTTTCGCGGCACACCCTCGGCCGTGGTGGGAGCGACGGCGACGGAGGGGCTGGTCGACGCAGGCACGCTCCGCCGCCTCGCGGAGGCGGGCGCCGGTCCCTGCCGCGGCTGACGGCCGGGCGGCAGCCGTCCCGCCATGGCCGACGCGTCCGCTAGAGGTAGCTGCGCACCAACGCCTCCGAGATGAGGCTCCACCCGTCGGCCACCACGAAGAAGGCGAGCTTGAAGGGCAGCGAGACGAGCGCCGGCGGGACCATCATCATGCCCATCGACATCAGCACCGCGGCCACCACGAGATCGATGATCAGGAACGGCATGAAGATGAGGAAGCCGATCTCGAAGGCGCGCTCGATCTCGCTGAGCAGGAACGACGGCACCAGCACCGACAACGCCGCGTCCTGCGTCAGCCCACCCGGCGTGGCGCTGTCGGGGCGCAGGTCCTGCAGGGTGGCGAAGGTCTGCGGATCGACGCGGCTGGCCATGAACAGGCGGAACGGCTCCATCGTCTGCGTGAAGCCGGTGGCGAGGTCGATCTCCTCGTCGAGCAGGGGGCGGATGCCCGCCTGCCAGGCCTCGGTCAGCACGGGGTCCATCACGAAATAGGTGAGAAACAGGGCCAGCGTGACGATCAGCATGTTGGGCGGCGATTGCTGCAGGCCGATCGCCATCCGCAGGATCGACAGCACCGTCACGATGAACGGAAAGCAGGTGACCATCACCGCAAGGCCCGGAACGAGGCTGAGCAGGGTGATGGCGGCGATGAGCTGCAGTGTGGTCGCGGTGAGCGAGGCATCGTCGCCGAGCGAGATCGACAGTTCCTGCGCCCCGGCCGGGGCCGCCGCGCACAGGAACGTCGCCGCAAAGAGCACCACGGCGTTGGCCGTGCCGCTGCGGCCGGCCGCCCCGGGCCGGGCGGGGCCGGGGCGCAAGGTGGAGGGGGTGCCGGCTCTCCCCCGGAGACCGGGCGCGGGGGCGCCCGGCACGATTCGGGCCGAGCTCACGCGCGCACGGCCCCCGTTCGGCCGGCGCGCCCGGCCACGGCAGGGCGGGTCGGGCTGGGCGGCTTGGCGCATCCGGTCAGACCCGGTCCTCGATGGCGACGATCTCGGTGAGGCGCACGGCGAGTTGGCCGGGCGGGCCGTCCTCGTCCTCGACGAGTTCGCCGCGGGCGATCAGCCGGTCGCCAACGAAGAGTTCCACGGGGTCGTCCACGCTGCGGTCGAGGGGCAGAACCCCGCCGGGGCCGAGACGCAGCAGATCGCGCACCCGCGGACGGGCACGGCCGACGCAGACCGTGACCTCGACGGGCACCTGGGTGAAGGGGCTGGCGTGGCTGGTTCCATCCTCAGGCATATCGCATCTCCATCGCCTCGCCGTTGCCGGACTCGTCGTCCCCGTCCTCGGCGTCGTCTCGGCCCGCGGCGGTCGCGCCGGCGCTCCCCTCCGCCGCGAAGCGGGCGACGGCGGCGCGCAGGTCGGCGAGTGCCGCGTCGAGGTCGATCTTCTCCTCGCTCGCACCGAAGCGCAGGAAGGCCTGCCCGACGCCCAGCGAGGGCTCGCCGACCACACGCAGCGGCGGTGCCGGCCGGCCTTGCGCCAGCCCCTCGATGCGGGCCACGTTGTCGGGGGCCACGACGATCTCCACCGTCGCGCCCGATTGCCCGGCGAGCTCGCGCGCCCGGTCCCGGACCAGCGCGGCCAGCGCCGGCACCCGCGCCTCGGGCAGCACGGCTTCCACGAGCCCGGCGAGCACGCCCTCGACCTCCTGCATCAGCGCCGCCTGCGCCTCGTGGAACGTGAACGACATCTCCTGCAGCGCGCGCCCGAACTCGGCCGAGATCCGGTCCTGCTCATCGCGGTGCGCGCGCGCCGAATCCTCCCAGCCGGCGCCGTAACCCTTCTCGAAGGCCTGCAGCCGTTCCTGTTCGAGCTCCGCGGCGGTGGGACCTGGATTACCGCCTTCGGCCTGTTGCCGAGCCGGCACGCTGCGGTCGAAATCCTCCAGCGTCAGGGGTTTGCCCATCAAGCCCGTTCCTTTCCGTCATCCATCCAGCTCTGCAGGATCTCCATCGTCTCCTCCTGTCTTTCGTCGATCAGCGCCTTGAGACGGCCGACAGGGTCGTCGCCGTCAAGGCCCGGCAAGTCGCCACCGCCACCGAGATCGAAGTCGAAATCCGCGACCGTGGTCATGGCCGGCCCGCCGAAATCGTCGGCAATCTCGCCGGTCAGCGCGGGCGGAGCGCCCACCTCGCCATCCGGGGCCGGCAGCGCGTCGGGCGTGCCGCGCGCTCCGGTGAGGATCGGACGCACGACAAAGAGTCCCAAGGCCAGCGCGACCACGGCCAGGGTGGCGAGTTGCGCAAGTTGCATGATGTCGAGCGGAAAGGCCTCCGCTGGCGCGGTCGCCTCCTCGGCCCCGGGCAGGGCCTCGAAGGGAAGCGACTTGAGGGTGATCGCGTCGCCCCGCGCCTCATCGAATCCGACGGCGGAGGCCACCAGCTCGCGCATGTCGGACAGCTCTTCCGCGCTGCGCGACTCCCAGATCTCGGCCCCGTCGGGCCCCGTCTCGCGCGTGCCGTCGACCAGCACCGCCACGGTGAGCCGACGGATGCCGCCCGGCTCCCTCAGGATCTCGCGGCTCGTCTCGGAAACCTCGAAATTGGTGCGCTCGCGCAGTTCGGTATCCTGGCTGCTGCGCTGCCCGCCCTCGGCGTTGGCGTCGCCATCGGGAAGGTCGGAGGCGACCGTGACCGCGCCCTCCGCCGGCCCCTGGCTCTGCGAACTGCGCTCCTCGGTCTCGGTGGCGATGGCGACGCGGCCATCCGGGTCGATCCGCCGCTCCACGATCGATTCGCGGTCGGTCTGCGGCTCGATCCGCACCTCGACGACGGCGCGGCCCGGCCCCACGCGCGCCTCCAGCAACCGCTCCACCGAGCGCTGAAGCTCGGCGGCGCGCTCGGCCTCAATCTCGCCGATCGAGGCCTCGGCCTGCCCGTCAATCACGGTCCCCGAGGCGGCGTCGATGACCGAGACGTTCTGCGGCTGGAGCCGCGAGACCGCGGAGGCCACGAGAAATTTCAGCGCCTGCGCCTGCTCGTGCGACAGACTCGCGCCAGCGGGCGTCACGAAGACCGAGGCTGAGGGCGCCGAGTCGCGCCGGAAGGGCTGCGACGCGGGGTTGGAAATGTGCACACGCGCCGACCGAACCTGCGAACTCGCCGTGATGGTGCGCGCCAGTTCCCCTTCCTTCGCGCGCCAGTAGGCGGCGTCGAACATCTGCGACGTGGTGCCGAAGCCCGACAGCCCGTCGAGAAGCTCGTAGCCCGCCGACCCGTTCTGCGGCAGCCCCTCGCCGGCGAGGGCCATGCGCAGCGCGTCGCGCTCGGCCTCGGGGGCATAGATCGCGGCGCCCCGCACCTCGTAGGGCACGCCGCGCTGCTCGAGCGCGGTGACCACCTCCGACGCGGCCGGCCCTTCGAGCCCGGCATACAGCAACGCCATGCTGGGTTGCATCGCCAGCCGCGACAGGAACAGCACCGCGGCGAACATGGCCACCGTGGCGACCGCCACCGTCACCCGTTGACGCAAGTCGAGGCCAGACCATACCCCGGCGACATTCTGCATCGGCCACTCCCTCGTGTGCACCCTTCTGGGATGCCCCGATCCCTCGCCGGTTTCGCTTAAGATTCGGTTAGCCCCGGCGGCCTATGACTGATGGGCGTCACGACAGGAGATTCGCGTCGATGTCCGCCACAGACACCGCCGACGCGGCAGAACCGCCGCGCAAATCCAGGGTGCCGCTGCTGATCGGGGTCGTCCTTGCGCTCGCGCTGGGCGGGGGCGGCTTCTACGCCGCATGGTCGGGCCTCCTGCCGTTCGGCTCCGGGCTCGACGCCACGGGCGACGAGCCCCCGACACCGCAGGCCGTTGAGCAGGATACAGGCAAGGGCATGCCGGTCTTCGTGCCGATCGAGCCGATGGTGGTGATGCTCGGACAGTCCGCCGAGAGCCGCCACCTGCGCTTCCGCGCGCAGCTCGAGGTCGCGCCCGCAGCCGCTTCGTCGGTCTCGGGCCAGATGCCGCGCATTCTCGACGTGCTGAACAGTTACCTCAGGGCCGTCCCGGTCTCCGAGATCGAGTCGCCGGCCGCCCTCGTGCGCCTGCGCGCGCAGATGCTGCGCCGGATCCAGCTCGTCACCGGGGAAGGCGCCGTGCGCGACCTGCTCGTCACCGAATTCGTGCTCAACTAGGAGGCCGACAAGATGATGCTCATCGCCGATATCCTTCTCGCCGTCGGCGCGATCGGGGCGGGGCTCTACTGCCTCGTCCTGTCGCGGCGCCTCACGCGCTTCAACGATCTCGAGAACGGGATGGGCGGCGCGGTGGCGATGCTGTCGGTGCAGGTCGACGACCTCAAGCGCGCGCTCGAACAGGCGAAGGCCACCGCGGCCGAGGCTTCGGCCCGCCTCGAAGACACCACGGAGCGCGCGGAAGAGACCGCGCGACGGCTCGAGCTGGCGATGGCGTCCAGCCACGACACCCCGCACGGCCGCAGCGCGCCGGCTGGCCGGGAGCGACAGGTCAGACGTCGCCGGCGCGGCGGTGCCGAGGGCTCCGTCGGCGAAGCTGCGTAATGGGCAAGTCAAGCTGCCTTGTGACCGGGATCGAAGGCTACGCGGCATTGAAGCACGGTCCAGATCGCGGTGACGCGGCGCCGGGCGAGTGCGACGAGGGCCTGCGTTTAGTGCTTTCCTTTCCGACGCTTGCGGTCATGGAAGCCCGGCGAGAGCGGGTCTGCGGTTGTGACGGCGCCGAAGGAGTTCTGGTAGCAGAAACGCTTGAGCGCCTTGTCGCCGCCGTAGGCGCGGCGCCAGCCGGAGCGCTTTCCGGACGGGCGCTGGACGGGCGCGAGACCGGCGGCGGACGCCAGCGCATCCGTCGATCCGAAGCGCCGAATGTCGCCGACGCAAGCGACGAACTCTGTCACGAGACCCGCCCCCATACACGGCAGCGAACGGATGCGGGCGCCGTCAGGGGGGTCGGCGAGCAGCGCCTCGAGATCGTGGTCGATGCAGACGATCTTTTGCCACGCCTCAAGCGGTCGCCAATGCTGCGCCAAGGATCCGAGCGACCTTGGCGGCGCGGCCACATCCCGGATGAGCCCGGCCCTCGGTGCTTCGTCCGTCACGACGATCTCCTGCGCCCTCCCGGTCTCCGGCGCGCGCTCGACGAGGCCGCCTGGCCCCCGCAGCTGCGGCGTCTTCCTCAGATGGGCGAGCAGGCTGGACTGGCCGGCACGCCGGATCTCGGCGGCCGTGACATCGCGTGCGAGCAGCGCCAGCGCTCCCTTGCGGCTGAGGCCGAGCGTCCGCTCGAAGCCAGGATGGATGCCGCAGAGAAGCCCGCGCAGGAGGGAGATGCGCCGCGTCTGGTTCCGGATCAGCTCACGCTGCCAACCGACCTCGAGCCGAAGCGCAACCCGCATGTCGTCGCGGGGCAGGATCCGGCGCAAATCACGCGTGCTCATCAGGTCCGCAATGGTGCGCGCATCCCGCGGATCGGACTTGCGTTCGCCCGCCGAGAAACGCGGACCGGCACAGTTCACCGCGATGCCCGGCGTATGAACCAGCGCGATGCCCTCGGCCTGCAGGACCGCCTCAAGGAAGTGCGCGAAGGCCCCCACTACGACGAGCCCGATCGCCAACTCTTGCCCGAGCGCGCGAATCCCCCCGACCAGCCGGTCGACCGCGTCCGGCTCGTCAACGGCCACCGCCCGATGCGTGACCTTCGCGGCGTCAATTGCGACGCATATTCTCATCCTCTGCCCTACCGTCCGATGCCCGAACGCCTGCCTCGTCTCGCCGGCATCGCCTTACAAGGCCATCGCGGGCATCGCGCAATCGGCGCTCGATCAGAGGCGGCGGTGCGAGCGGCCAAGCTTCCCAGGCCATCGAGGGCAACCGGCATGACGGCCATGTCCGCATCGCCTTCCCCATCGCGGCTTCCCACCACCACCAGCGCAATGAAAAGGGGTAAGGCGGAATGACCGACGCATCGCGGCAGCGGGCCGGTCGGGCCCGACCGGCGCAGACCCGACAGGCGCAGACCCGACAGGCGCGAGCGCGCCGGCGAAGGGCGGCCGGCCGGGGCACGCTCGGTCTCCTCGCCACCCTGTTCCTCGTTTCGGGCGGGCTCCGCCTGGTCGAGGGAACCGGCAGCGAGATCCACGACGGCCTGCGTGCCTTCGCAGCCTCGGGCACCGAGGCCGAGGCACCGGAGCAAGGAGCGGCCTCGCAGGACGTGCGACCTTCGCCCGACGCGCTGCTGACCGCCCTGGCCGAGCGCGAGGCAGAACTCGACCGCCGCGAAGCGGCGCTCGCCGACCGCGAGCGGGCCGTGGCGATTGCCGAAGAGCGTATTGCAGCCAACCTCGACACGATGGAAGAGGCCGAGCGCCGGCTGCGTGAGACCATCGCGCTCGCCGACGGCGCCGCGGCGGATGACCTGGCGCGCCTGACGCGAATGTACGAGACGATGAAACCAAAGGAAGCGGCCGCCCTTTTCGAGACGATGGATCCGAACTTCGCGGCGGGCTTTCTCGGCCAGATGCGGCCCGACGCGGCCGCAGCCATCCTGGCCGGCCTCACACCCGAGACGGCCTATACGATCAGCCTGGTGCTCGCAGGCCGCAACATGCGCGTCCCGGCCGAATAGGCCGGCGCCCTCCGCGGCAATTGATGCCGGCTCGATGGCGCCACCACGGCGACCCTCAAAGGCGCAGCCCGGCGTGCGCCATGCCGGCCGGTCCCGCTGCGCCGGGCGGTCGATGGCGCCGCATCGACCGGGCGAGCGGGCCGGCTTTCGTTCGACCGAAGATGGAATGTTAACCGGCCGGCGCGAAAGTCGCCACATCGCCAAGTCACGAACGGGCAGGGGAGCGGGCGGACATGATGGGAATCGTCGGCATCGTCGTGGTGTTCGTCATGGTGTTCGGCGGCTACCTGCTCGCCGGCGGCAAGATGGGCATCATCCTCAAGGCCCTGCCCTACGAGTTCACCATGATCGGCGGCGCCGCGATCGGCGCATTCCTCATCTCCAACGACTTCGCCGCAGTGAAGCATGCGGTGAAGGATCTCGGCAAGGTCTTCAAGGGTCCCAAGTGGAAGCCGGAGGACTACCGTGAGTTGCTCTGCCTGCTCTTCGAACTGATCCGCCTCGCCCGCCAGAACGCGGTCGCCCTCGAGGAGCACACGGAGGCTCCCAACGATTCCGCGATTTTCCAGCGTTATCCCAAGGTCCTGGCAGACCGAGAGGCGACGGAGCTGATCTGCGACACGCTGAGGTCCGCCTCGATGAACTTCGACGACCCACACCAGGTCGAGGAGGTGCTCGAAAAGCGGATGGAAGCGAATCGCCATCACGCGCTGCATTCCGCGCACGCGTTCCAGATCATGGCCGACGGCCTGCCCGCACTGGGGATCGTGGCCGCCGTGCTCGGCGTGATCAAGACGATGGGCTCGATCGACCAGCCGCCGGAGGTGCTGGGCAAGCTCATCGGCGGCGCGCTCGTGGGCACGTTTCTCGGAGTTTTCCTCTCTTACGGGCTGGTCGGCCCCTTCGCCAACCGCATCCGCACGGTGACGGAGGAAGACGCGCATTTCTACGAACTGATCCGTGAGGTGCTGGTCGCCAATCTGCACAACCACGCAACCAACATCTGCATCGAGGTCGGCCGCCAGAACACGCCAAGCCACATCCGCCCCGGCTTCTCTGAACTCGAGGATGCCTTGCGCGCCGTGAAGAACCAGGAGGCAGCCTAATGCGCCGGTCAAGCTGCGAGTTTGATGTTTTCGCGATGGGGCTGTCTGCTGTTGAGGATCGCCCAGAGGACGTTCACGCGACGTCT
>LJNT01000224.1 GCA_001314685.1 Rhodobacteraceae bacterium HLUCCA09 | reverse complement strand
TGCGGCGTCCCATGCGGCGACCGCGGAGAGAACCTCAGAGCCCGGCACGCAGGATGAGACGCTGCGAGATCAAGCCTTGACCAAGGCGATTAGAGAACCTTCTGGGACAGGCAGTCGGGCGGCTTCCTGGGCCACGCCGACGCGGCCGAGTAGGCGCCGCGCCTTTCACCGCCGGGCGCCCCGTGGCATGCGGTAGGCATGAATCGCCCGCACGCCCGCACCGCCATCCGACGTCATGCCCGGCCGCTCCGGCCCGGTCCTGCCGGCCGGTGAGTGGCCCCGTCACCATCGACCGGCTCGGCCACCGGGGCGACGGCATCGCCCGTGACGGCAGCGAGGTGCTCTACGCCCCGCGCACGCTGCCGGGCGAGGTGATCGACGGCCCGCGCGAGGGCGACCGCATCGCCCGCCCGCGCATCCTGACGCCTGCGGCCGAGCGCGTTCGCGCGCCCTGCCCGCATTATGCCGCCTGCGGGGGCTGTGCGCTGCAGCACGCCGCCGATGGCTTCGTGGCCGTATGGAAGCAGGAGGTGGTGGCGCAGGCACTGGCCGCGCAGGGCCTCGAGGCGCCGTTTCGCCCCATGCACACGTCGCCCGCCTTTGCCCGCCGACGCGCCACCTTTGCTCTGAAACGCACCAGGGGCGATGCCCTGGTGGGCTTCCACGCGCCCGCGAGCCACACGGTGACCGACGTGCCCGAATGCCGGCTGATCCATCCCGCCCTCGCCGCAGCGCGCCCGGCGCTGGCCGGGATCGCGGCGGTGGGCGGCAGCCGCAAGGGCACCCTGTCGGCCACCGTCACACGGCTCGACGCGTGGCTCGACGTGGCGGTGACAGGGGGCAAGCCGGGCGATGCCGGCCTTGCCGCCGATCTCGCCGCGCTCTGCGCCCGCCACGGCATCCTGCGGCTCGCGTGGGAGGGCGAGGTGATCGCCCAGGCCGAGCGTCCGCGCCTCACCTTGGGCGGCATCACGGTCATCCCGCCGCCCGGTGCCTTCCTGCAGGCGACGGCAGAGGGCGAGGCCGCCCTGCGCGCGGCTGTGACAGACGCGACCGCGGGCGCGCAGCGCATCGTCGACCTGTTCGCCGGGCTCGGCACCTTCGCCCTGCCGCTCGCCCGCGGAGCCGAGGTGCATGCCGTCGAGGGCGACGCCGCGATGGTTCGGGCGCTGGAAGAGGGGTGGCGAGGTGCGACCGGCCTCAAGCGCGTCACGGCGGCGGCGCGCGACCTCTTCCGCCGCCCGCTGGAGCCGGACGAGCTCGCGCGCTTCGATGCCGCGGTGATCGACCCGCCACGCGCCGGCGCCGAGGCGCAGGCGCGACGCCTCGCCGCCAGCACGGTGCCCCGGATCGCCGCCGTTTCGTGCAATCCCGTCAGTTTCGCCCGTGACGCCCGCGTGCTCGTCGAGGGCGGATACCGCCTGTGCTGGGTGCAGGTTGTCGACCAGTTCCGCTGGTCGCCCCATGTCGAGCTTGCGGCCCTGTTCGCCCGCGACCATATCGCGCCGGGGGCGACGAAGGGACAGAGCGGATGAGAGACAGGCTGCGGCACTGGTTGAGCGACCCGCGCACCGGCAACTTCATCGTCGGGGTGATTGTGTTCAACGCGATCATCCTCGGGCTCGAGACCTATCCCGCGGTGATGGACAGGGCCGGCCCGCTGCTGATCGCGCTCGATTCGATCTGCCTTGCCATCTTCACGGTCGAGATCGCGGCCAAGCTCTACGTCGACCGGCTGCGCTTCTTCCGATCGGGCTGGAACGTGTTCGACTTCGTCATCGTCGGGATCGCTCTGGTGCCCGCCGCCGGAGGGCTGTCGGTGCTGCGGGCGCTGCGCATCCTCCGGGTGCTGCGAGTCATCTCGGTGCTGCCGCGGCTCCGCCGCGTGGTCGAGGGCTTCATCACCGCGCTGCCGGGCATGGGCTCGGTGTTTCTACTGATGGGCCTCGTCTTCTACATCGGCTCGGTCATGGCGACCAAGCTGTTCGGCGCCGCCTTCCCCGAATGGTTCGGCTCGCTGGGTGCGTCGGCCTATTCTCTGTTCCAGATCATGACGCTGGAAAGCTGGTCGATGGGCATCGTCCGCCCGGTGATGGAGGTCTACCCCCATGCCTGGGCTTTCTTCGTGCCATTCATCCTGCTGACCACCTTCGCCGTGGTGAACCTGCTCGTGGGTCTCATCGTCAACTCGATGCAGGATGCCCACGCCGAAGAGGCCAATACCGCGACCGACGCGTACCGCGAGCAGGTGCTGGAGCGCCTCGCCGCCATCGAGGCGCGGCTGTCAGAGGGCGAGGGCGACCGGCCTGGCAGCGCCCGCGAGCCGGCGGCGGACGAGAAGGCACGCAGCGCGGGGGAGTAGCGAGCCCTCCACAATTTCGGCGCTGATGCCACGCCGCAACTTCTCCGACATTCTTCCGTGTCTTATAGTGACCCCGTGACGATCCGGGCAGGGGCAGGGCGCATCCATGATCGACAGACGAGCGGCGATGGCCGGGGGCGCGGCGCTGGCCCTGGCGGGGTGCGGCAGCAAGTTCCGCACCTATGACGGGCCCGAGGTGACGCGCCTGCAGGTCTACAAGGAACGGCGGCGCCTGTATCTCTTCCACTTCTCCGAGGTGCTCGACGAATACCGCGTGCATCTCGGCTTCCAGGCAGCGGGCCCCAAGCGCTTCAGGGGCGACGGTCGCACGCCCGAGGGTTTCTACTTCATCGACCGCCGCAACCCGCAGTCTAGCTTTCACCTGTCGCTCGGCATCTCGTATCCCAACGACGAGGATCGCGCCTACGCAGCGTCCCACGGCAAGGATCCCGGCGGCGACATCTTCATCCACGGCGGTCGCCGCCGCGGGAAGGACAGGCGCGGCCCCGACTGGACGGCGGGCTGCATCGCCGTCAACGACCGGCAGATGGAAGACATTTACGCGATGGTGCGCACGGGCACGCCGATCGACATCTTCGCCTGAGCGGGCCCCTCGCCTCTCGGGCGGCGCCGGGTGCCGATGGTCACCTGCCGATGCTCACGTGCCGGTGACGAGGGTCCACCAGATCTTGCCGGATTGCTCCTGGTGCCAGGCGACGCCGAGGCTGCGCGCCCGCGGGTCGAGGATGATCGCGCGGGTGTCGGGCTGCTCCATCCACGCCGCCAGCGTCTCGAGCTCGGTCTCGTAGGTCTCCGAGATCGTCTCGCCCAGGAACTGCCCGGCGAACCCGGTGCGCTGCACACGCTGAAGCGGCGACGACCCGTCGGAGCCGAAATGCCACGGCCGGTTCTGCACCGACATGTCGCGTGCATGGGTGGCGGCTGCGGCCGTCAGCTGCGGATTGAGCGTGACGGGCGAGGCGCCGGCGGCGGCGCGCAGGCTGTTGACCGATTCCACCACGCGGTCGGGGATCTGCCGTGCCTCGGAGGCCGAGATTCGATAGACGCTCGCCCCCCCTGGCGCCGTGACGGCGGACGGACCGCACGCGGCCAGGAGCACGGTCATGGCCGCGAAGAGAAAGATCTGCAGCTTCATCGCCTGTCACCCATCGGAATCGCCTCCTGAGTAGCCGCGCCCGCGCGGGCGGGCAAACCGTTCGCGCGGCCCGGCGGCACGCTGACGCGGCTTTGAATTGTCCCTGCGGCTTTCTCGCACTAACGTGAGCATGCTGCGGCGGAAAGGGGGATCGCCGCGCCGACCGGAGAGCCGGAAAGCGGAGAGACTGCCATGAGCCGGAAAGATCGCCTGAACCTGTCGCGCCGCTCGCTGCTGGGCCTCGGCGCGACGTTCATCGCAGCGCCCGCCGTCGCCCAGGAGGTCTTCGCGCCCGAGCCCGACAACGACCCGGCGATCCGCCGCAACATCTCCAGTTTCCGCGCGCAGGATTGGCGCCCCTACTTCTCGTCGACGCGGAACGGCGCGATTCTCGTCGACACCGCGTCGCGCGCCCTGCACTTCTGGTCGGGCGACCAGTCGATCTACCGCCTCTACCCGACCTCGGTGCCCTTGTCGGAGGATCTCACGCGCCGCGGTCGCACCAGCGTCGTGCAAAAGGTCGAGGGGCCGAGCTGGGCGCCCACGCCCGCCATGAAGCGGCGCAATCCCGAATGGCCAGACTTCATTCCTCCGGGCCCCGACAATCCGATGGGCACGCACGCATTGTATCTGAGCTGGCGCTACTACCGCATTCACGGCACCCACGACACGCGCAAGATCGGGCGGCGCTCGTCGAACGGCTGCATCGGCCTCTACAACGAGCATATTGCCGAACTTTTCTCGCTCGTGGAGCCCGGGGCACAGGTGTTGCTTATTTGACGAAATCGCCTGGCGCGGCGCCGTGGCGGCATGCTGGCCGATTGAAAACGCCCCGACGCTCTGCGAAGGATGCGGTCACGAGGAACTGCTTGGATGCACAGGCGTCCTCAATAAACGCGCCTGTGCTCTTACTGGAGGTTGAACATGAAGAAAGTTGCCCTCGCCGCCGCCGTCTCGCTCGCCGCGACGTCCGCCTTCGCCGGCGGCCTCGACGAGCCGATCGTGGAGCCCGAGATCATCGTGGAAGACACCGGCACCGCCGGTGGCTGGCTCGTGCCGGTCCTTCTGCTGGTTCTGCTCGGTGCTGCCGTGGCTGCTGCCGACTGATCCGTATTCGGATACTACCAAGGGCGAAGGCGGTGCCATCGGTGCCGCCTTTTCCTTTTTGGGTGACGTCGCCGTCGAGATGACCCCGTGGTCGGCGGACAGCGTCGCTCCGGCCCGTCAGTCGATCCAGCCCTTGAGGTTGTCGTCGATCACCTTCGACAGCGCCGCGATATGCGCGTCGTCGTCGTTGAGGCAGGGAATGTAGGTGAACTCCTCGCCGCCCGCCTCCTCGAAGCTTTCGCGGATCTCCTCGTTGATCTCCTCGAGCGTCTCGATGCAGTCGGCCGAGAACGCCGGTGCGATCACCGCGATCCGCTTCTTGCCTGCCTCGGCCAGTCGCGCGACCTCTTCCACCGTGTAGGGCTTCAGCCATTCCTCGGGGCCGAATCGGCTCTGGAAGGTGGTCACGATCCGGTCGTCGGCCCAGCCCAGCCGCTCCTTCAGCAGTCGCGTCGTCTTCTGGCACTGGCAGTGATAGGGGTCACCCTCCATCAGGTAGCGCTTGGGCACCCCGTGGTAGGAGCACACCAGCACGTCGGGCTCGTGCTCGAGACGTGCATAGGCCCGCTCGACCGACTGCGCGAGGGCGTCGATATACAACGGCTCGGCGAAGTAGGGGTCGACGATGCGGGCGGTCGGCTGCCACTTCTCCTGCATCAGCGCGCGGAAGAACTGGTCGTTCGCGGTGGCCGAGGTGGCGCCGGCATAGTGCGGATAGAGCGGGAAGAACACGATCTTCTGGCACCCCCCCTCGACCATCTCGCGCACCTTCGACCGCGTCGAGGGGTTGCCGTAGCGCATGCAGAAATCGACGCGCACCTCGTCGCCGTGCCGCTTTTCCATCTCGGCGCGGATCCTGGCGGTCTGGTCCTTGGTGATGGTCATGAGCGGGCTCTCGTCCGCCTCCTCGTTCCAGATCGACTTGTAGGCCGCGCCGGAGGAAAACGGTCGTTTCGACAAGATCACCAGCTGTAGCAGGGGTTGCCAGATCCAGGCCGAGTAGTCGATCACCCGCTTGTCGCTGAGAAACTCGTTCAGGTAGCGCCGCATCGACCAGTAATCGTAGCCGTCCGGCGTGCCGAGATTGGCCAGCAGGATACCGATCTTGGCCGGCTTGACCGGCGGGTGGTCGACCGGAAGAGGCGACGCCGCCCGGTCGGGCCCCGGGGCCGCCTTGTTCTGCGTCTCGGGCAACGGCTTGGGCGTGGCGTTCGCATCCAGCATGGCGGCGTCCCGGTCCTGTCCTGTTATTCTGGCACTTTGGCTTACGGACATAACGGCTCATCCCCGACGGTCAATGCCGCGACCGGCCGTCGTCCCTGTCGGCGTCGCCCTCGGCCGGGCCCGGCAGCGGCTCTTCGCGCGTGCCCAGCGCCTCGGAGAGGCGGTGCGTGGCAGAGCCGGGGCGCAGCGGCTTCGGCTGGCTCTCGTCGGGCGCCCATCCGGTCAGCGTGACCACCTCGAAGGTCGCGCCGACGCGCCCGTCCGCCCGCCCCTCGGCCTGGGCGTAGAGCCCGGCCGCCCGCAGGAACAGTGCCCGCGGCGGCGCGGCGCGGTGGCGGCCGGCCAGCGCGTTGGTCTCGCCCATCGCCCGCAGGTCGGCCAAGAGGCGGAAGGCGCTTTCGTAGCTCACGTCGTAGGGCATCGTGTCGGCGACCGGCAGGGCAAAGCCCGCCCGCTGCAGCAGCGCGCCGAGGTCGCGCACCTCGCCCATCGGCGCCACGCGGGGCGACAGGCCCCCCGTTACCTCCGCTTCGGCCTGCGCCAGCGCCTGCCGAAGCCCGCGCAGCGTGTCGCCCCCGAACGTCGCGCAGATCAGCAGACCGTCGGGCCTCAGCGCCCGTCGGCACTGCACAAGCTGCCCCACCGGGTCATCGGCCCAGTGGAGCGCCAGCGCGTGGATCACGAGATCGTGCGCGCCCTCCTCCAGGTCGAGGGTTTCGGAGTCGGTCACCTGCCGCGCGCCGGGGAACAGATTTTCCCACAGCCGAGGGAACCCGGAGACTACGGCCGGTGTTGTGAAGTGCCGGTTCACCACGCTGAGCCGTTCCTCGATCTCGCCCGCCACCGCCCGGTGCAGGAAGTCGGCAAGCCCGCTCCGCATCGCACGGGCGCGGTGCGCCTCGAGGGCGGCACGGTCGGTGAGCGTCGGTCGGTCCATACCGCGAGAGGTAGGCCACATGGGCGCGCTGCAAAACCTGATCGAGGCGATCTATCCGCCGCACTGCCTGGCCTGCGCCGAGCCGGTTGGCAGCGACGGCGCGCTCTGCTCGGCCTGCTGGCGTGAGGCGCAGTTTCTTGGCGGCACACTCTGCGACACCTGCGGCGCCCCCCTGCCGGGCGAGCCCGATGGCGGGCCGCTCACCTGCGACGAGTGCCTCGCCACGCCGCGCCCGTGGTCAGCCGGCCGCGCCGCGCTGGCCTACGCGGGCACCGGCCGCCGTCTCGCGCTCTCGCTCAAGACCGCCGATCGCACCGACCTGCCCGGTGCCGCCGCTCTGTGGATGGCGCGCGCCGGCCGCGACCTGCTGGCCGGCGACCCGCTCGTGGCGCCCGTGCCGCTTCACTGGATCCGCCTGTTCCGTCGCCGCTACAACCAATCGGCCCTGCTCTCGGCCGCGCTCGCCCGCGCCGAGGGGCTGGAGCATTGCCCCGACCTGCTGACCCGCCGCCGCGCCACCCCCAGCCAGGACGGCCGCGCCCGCGACGCCCGCTTCGCCAATCTCGACGGCGCCATCACCGTCGGCCCCAAGCGACGCGCCCGTGTCCTGGGCCGCATCGTGCTGATCGTCGACGACGTGATGACATCGGGCGCCACGCTCGCCGCCGCCGCCGAGGCCTGCCGCGCGGCAGGGGCCGCTGACGTGCGGGTGCTGGCACTGGCCCGCGTGCTCAAGAACGACTAGGTTGCACGCTGCGACGCAGCGGAGGACCGGATGCAACCCGTCGAGATCTACACCACCCCGCTCTGCGGCTTCTGCCACGCCGCCAAGCGGCTGCTGACGAGCAAGGGCGTGACCTTTTCCGAGATCGACCTGACGCGCGAGCCTGCCCGCCGGGCCGAGATGCTCGACCGTGCCGGCGGCAAGCACACCGTGCCGCAGATCTTCGTGGGCCAGACCCATGTGGGCGGCTGCGACGAGCTCTACGCGCTCGAGCGCGCCGGCAAGCTCGACCCCCTGCTGCAGGGCGGCTGAGCGATGGAGGGGCGCGCGCCGACGATCCGCACCGCGCTCGTCCAGCTCGCCGCGTCGGACGACCCCGCCGCGAACCTCCCCGTCACCCGCGACGCGATCACCCGTGCCGCGCTCGAAGGCGCCCGGCTGGTGGCGACGCCCGAGGTGACCAATTGCGTGTCGGCCTCCCGCAGCCATCAGCGCGAGGTGCTGCGCCGGGAGGAGGACGACGAGACGCTGGCGGCGCTCCGCGACGACGCCGCGCGGCACGGTCTTTGGCTGCTTGTGGGCTCGCTCGCGCTCAAGACAGGGGAAGAGCGCTTCGCAAATCGCTCTTTCCTGATCTCGCCGGCGGGCGAGATCGAGGCGCGCTACGACAAGATCCACATGTTCGACGTGGCGATCTCCGAGAGCGAGACCTACCGCGAATCCGACGGCTTCCGCCCCGGTGACCGCGCGGTGCTGGCCGAGACGCCTTTCGCCCGGATCGGCCTGACGATCTGCTACGACCTGCGCTTCCCCCATCTGTATCGCGCGCTCGCGCAGGCCGGTGCCGAGGTGCTGACCGTGCCCGCCGCCTTCTCGCCCGTCTCTGGCGCGGCGCACTGGCACGCGCTCCTGCGCGCCCGGGCCATCGAGTGCGGCGCCTGGGTGCTGGCTCCCGCGCAGACCGGCACTCACGCCGCCGCGCGCGGCAAGCAGCGGCAGACATACGGGCACGCGCTGGCCGTGTCGCCGTGGGGCGAGGTGGTGGCCGAGGCGGGCGAGGCGCCCGGCGTGCTCGCTTTCGATATGGACATGGGCGCGGTCGCAGAGGCGCGTGGGCGCATCCCCTCGCTCTCGCACGACCGTCCCTATGACGGGCCGGAGTCGGGGTCCGAATCGGAGCCGAAATCGGGGCCGGGCGCGGCATGAGCCAACAGACCGACAGCCTCGCCGTCGCGCTGTTCTCTGAGATCTTCACCGCTGACCAGCTCGCGCGGAACCGGCTGTCGAAGGCGCTGCCCAAGGGTATGGAGCTGAGCCACCTCGCCGTGCTCAACCACCTCGCCCGGATCAACGCCGAGCGGACGGCGGCGCAGCTCGCCTCGGCCTTTCACCTCACGCGCGGGGCGATGTCGAACACGCTCGCGCGGCTGGAGCGGGCCGGGCACATCCATGTCCGCCCCGACTGGGACGACGCGCGGCGCAAGTTCGTCTCGATCAGCCCGGCGGGCCGGCGCGCCCGCGACGAGGCCATTGCCGCCGTCTCGCCCATCATCGCGCAGGTGGTGGAAGAGATCGGGCCCGAGCGCGTGCGCGCCGCCCTGCCAGTGCTGCGCGAGTTGCGCGAGCGGCTGGGCGCCGGGTAACCACCACCGCCCAAGATCCTCCTAGCGCCCACCGCCCGACCCTCCCCCGGGGCGGCCCATGGCCGAGATTCGGCACCGCACCGAGGGCGCCAGAGATACCGGGCCCCGCCCGGCCAGACGGCAGATCGCGCCCATGCGCCCGAGCCACGGTGGGGCGCGGCCCTCTCGTGGCCGATCCGGCGGGCCGGCCTCACCCCGGCTTGACCGCCGTCACGACGTAGTTCACCGACATGTCCCGCTCCGACAGCGCCCAGTCGCCAGTCAGCGGGTCGAACACCATGCCCTTGCGGTCGACCACCTCGAGCCCCGCCTCGCGCAGCATTTCGGCCAGCTCGTCGGGAGAGAGGAACTTCGACCAGTCATGCGTGCCGGCCGGCAGCCATCGCATCACCCGCTCGGCCCCGAACACGGCAAGGGCCCAGGCCTTCGCCGTCCGGTTCAGCGTCGAGCAGATCATCAGGCCGCCGGGCCGCAGCAGGCCCGCGCAGGTGGCCAGGAACGCCGGCGGGTCGGCGACGTGCTCGACGATCTCCATCGCCAGCAGCGCGTCGAAGGTCTCGCCCGCCGCCGCCAGCGCCTCGGCCGTCGTCGCACGGTAGTCGATCGTCAGCCCCGCCGCGGCCGCGTGGGCACGGGCGACGCCGATATTCTCCGCCCCCGCGTCGGCCCCGACTACCTCGGCACCGAGTCGCGCCATCGGCTCCGACAGCAGGCCCCCGCCGCAGCCGATATCCGCCACGCGAAGCCCGGCGAAGGGCGTGGGTGCAGCCCGGTCGCGGTCGAACTCCGCGGCGATCTGACGCGCGATGTAATCGAGCCGGCACGGGTTCATCCGGTGCAGGGGCGCCGCCGTGCCGCGCTCGTCCCACCATTCGGCGGCCATCGCCTCGAACTTGGCCACCTCTCCGGCATCGACGCTCGTCCCGCTCATCGCCTGCTTCCTTCCGGTTTTCCGCGTGGCGCCGTTCTTCGCGCCGCTATATACAGCCTGCATGGACAGAAACGCATCCCACAAGAGCGCGGTTCAGTATCTCTATCCGCCGGTCGATCCCTTCGACCAGCGGGTGATGGAGGTGCCGGGGGGCCACCGCATCTACGTGGAGCAATGCGGCGATCCCGACGGAATCCCGGTGATCGTGCTGCATGGCGGCCCCGGCGGCGGCTGTTCGCCCGCCATGCGCCGCTACTTCGACCCGGCCGAATACCGCATCGTCCTGTTCGACCAGCGCGGCTGCGGCCGCTCGCGCCCCCATGCCAGCGTCGACGACAACACCACATGGGATCTCGTCGCCGACATCGAGCGCATCCGCGAGGCGCTGGGCATCGAGCGGTGGATGGTCTTCGGCGGCTCGTGGGGCGCGACGCTGGCGCTGATCTACGCCCAGACCCACCCCGAGCGTGCCGCCTACCTCGTGCTGCGCGGGGTGTTCCTGATGACGAAGGCCGAGCTCGACTGGTTCTACGGCGGCGGCGCGGCGCAGTTCTTCCCCGACCAGTGGGAAAGGTTCGCCGCGCTCATCCCCCAGGACGAGCGCGGCGACATGATCGGCGCCTACCACCGGCGCCTGTTCTCGGGCGACAGCGCGCTCGAGACCCGATACGCCCGCGCCTGGACGGCCTGGGAGAACGCGCTCGCCTCGATCAGCCACGAGGGGCCGGGCGGCGACAGCCCGGCCGATTACGCCCGCGCCTTCGCCCGACTCGAGAGCCATTACTTCTCCAACGGCGGCTTTCTCGAGCAGGACGGCCAGATCCTGCGCGACGCGGGCCTGATCTCGCACATACCCGGCACCGTCGTGCAGGGCCGCTACGACATGATCTGCCCGCCCGCCTCGGCCTGGGCCCTGTCGGAACGCTGGTCGCGCGGCGAGCTCAAGCTGATC
>LJNT01000127.1:879-12079 GCA_001314685.1 Rhodobacteraceae bacterium HLUCCA09 | reverse complement strand
CTCCTGAGGAGCTTTTCCTGCAGGTCGAAGGTGGTGCCCTGCACGAGGCTGAGACGGACGGCGGGCTGAACCCGGCGGAAGCGACCAAGCAGCGTCATCGCGAAGGGCGGCGTGGAGAAGCCCACCCGCAGGTGCCCCCGCCGCAACCCCTCGAGCTCGCGCGCGGCCGCCTCGAAGCCGTCGAGCTCCGTCAGCAGGCGGCGGGCATGGGTGTAGAGGCGTTGCCCCATCTCGGTCGGCACCGCACCGCGGCGGCGCTCGACCAGCTTGAGCCCCAGATGCTGCTCGAGGTTCTGCAGCCGCTGCGAGATCGTCGGCTGGCTGATGCCGAGCGCCTCGGCTGCGCGCGAAAAGCTGCCGTGCTCCACGACAGCGGCGAAGGCGCGCAGGTCGCTCGTCTGCGTCTCCGGTGCGCGGGTCCGGGCTCCCCGTTCGGCGCCCCGGCGCGACATGGCTTCTCCCGACGTTACGACGCGGTGATCGTTTCACAACTCCCCCGGCAGGAAAAGTGCTGTCCAGACCGCCCCGGTCCACTGCGTCGCCTTCCGCGGGCGGGCATGCGCCCGGGTCACAGGTCTTTCCCCCTTCAGCCTCTTGGTCGTGCGCGGCGAGCGACCAGGTCGAGCTCTGCCCGGGTCTGCCGACCCGCATCGCCCAGCAGCCGCTCCCCGTAGTCGGACAGTCGGGACGCCCCGAACGCCACCGGAAGCGGGGCACCCGGCCGAACGACCGGAACTCCCTCTCCTTGACCTGCCTGAGGGCGCTTCGCAAAGGGGGCCGGGTTCGGCGCCGACCCACAGCTTGCGACGATCTCGAGCATCGGTCTGCCCCCCTGCATGAGCGGCGGCAGCACCGCCCGCGCGTTAACGCAGTGTGAACATGGCGCCTCGATGCGGCCGCAAACGAACGGCATGGTCGAGCGGTTCAACGGCCGGATCGAGGACATCCTGCAAAGCCACCGCTTCCGCTCGGGAGAAGCTCTCGACCAGACGATCCTGCGCTACGTCCGCCTCTACAACGGCCAGTTCCCGCAATCCGTCCTGAAGGGCAGAACGCCCATAGACGCCCTCAAGGAGTGGCATCGCGACAAGCCGGAGCTCTTCAGGAAACGGCCCTGCAATCACACGGGATGTGACAGCTACGCCTATCTCGAGCGCAACCAGATCGCCCGCGCGCGCCGGCACTTCCGCGAAGCGCATCGCATCTCGCCGGGGGCCGACAGCCGCCTGGCGCTCCAGAGGGCGCGATGAGCGGCCGAAGGGCGTCGCGCTGCATGTCGAAGCCATGCACACGATGACGTTCGGATCGTGTCGGGCATGCGGTGCAGGCCGGGGCACCCGCATCGTCACAGCGTCGGGGCCTCCATGAATTCTTGATTGCGGTCAGGACAGAATGGGGAGCATCGCCATCTCTCGCCGTCGCAGATCGGGCCGGGCCAGGGGGCCGTATAGCTTTGGCAAGGCGGCACGGGCGGCGGCGGGTGGGAGGCGCATGACGAGCCGCAGCGAGGGGAAGAGCGCGAAGAGCTCCACCCGCGCCTCGGTGTCGAGCCCCGACAGGGCGAACGGCCCGGGGTGCAGGCTTTCCGTCCAGATCCCGTCGGCGAAAAGCACCTGGTGGCGTTCGGTGAGGACATGGATGTAGCTGACCTGTCGCACTCCCTCGAGGATCCGCGCCCCCGGCCGGTCTGCAAGGAGCCGAGCCTTGACGAACGCTTCGGTGTGACCGGTCATTTCGCACAGGGCTGCGCCGCCGATCCGGAAGCGGTGCTGCGGCGAGACGACGAGCGCGGTCTCGTTGCCGAGCGTCCCCGGCGCGATGCGCACCGGCGCCAGATTCGGCGCGGCGCGGAGATCGGCGGGGCCCAGATCCCTCCTGCCGACCCAGAGGATCGGCTGCAGGCCGTCATCGGCCGTCTGCACGCGGTCACCGGGCCGGAGATGCTCGACGGGCACGTATCCTGATCCCGTCAGCAGGTGCGCTCCCGGGGTGAAACACGGGATGCCGGCGGCGAAGAGCTGAGCCGCGCTCGAGACCTGGGCCGGAGCGACCCCCTGCAACACGACGCTCTCACCCTCGGGAAAGGTCAGGACCGCGTTACCCGCGCCGTCGTCGGCAACGACCACGTCCCAGGCTGTCACGCTGCCGCCGGGCCCCGATCCACCGGTCAGGCCGGAAACGTCGAACCGGTCGTTGGCGAAACCATCTCCATCGGCGTCGTCGAGGTCGAAATCGGTGATGAGATCGGTGCCCGACCCCGTGGTCTGGACGAAGGTATCGGCCCCGCTGCCGCCAGTGATCGTGTCGCTCCCCGCGCCGCCGGAGAGGGTGTCCGCGCCTGTCTCGCCGAACAGGCGGTCGTCACCGTCCCCGCCCGACAGGCCGTCGTCGCCGCCTCCGCCGTAGGCCAGGTCATCGCCCGACCCGCCCGCGATCGTGTCGGAACCGCCATTGCCGTAGAGCGTGTCGGACCCGGACCCGCCGTCGAGCGAGTCGTCGCCCCGGTCGCCGTCGAGCGTGTCCGATCCTGCCCCGCCCCTGAGCGTGTCGTTCCCGTCTCCGCCTTCGAGGCTGTCGTCGCCGTCGCCCCCCTCGAGGGTGTCCTGGCCCTTGCCGCCCGCGAGCGTGTCGTTGCCGGGGCCGCCTTCGAGGCTGTCATTGCCCGTGCCGCCCGAGAGCATGTCGTCTCCTTCAGCGCCGACCAGCGTGTCGTGACCGTCGTCGCCCTCGAGGGTATCGGCGCCGGAGCCGCCATCGAGCTTGTCGTCGTCCTCACCGCCAGAAAGCGAATCGTCGTCGCTGCCGCCGAACAGCGTGTCGCTGCCCGCACCGCCCTCGAGCGTATCGTCGCCTTGGGTGGCCACGATGCTGTCGTCGCCATCGCCACCGACGAGGCTGTCATCCCCGGCCGAATTGGTCAGCGTATCGTCGCCCGCGCCGCCGAACAGCGTGTCGTTGCCGAGACCGGTGCGCAGAAGATCGTTCCCGGCACCGCCTTCGATCAGGTCGTTGCCGGCCCCGCCGACGATGGTGTCATCGCCGTCGCCGCCGCGCAGGATATCGTCGCCGTCTCCACCGTCGATGCTGTCGGACCCGTCCCCGCCATCGAGCAAGTCGGAGCCGTCACCGCCCTCCAGCGTGTCGGTGCCCGTTCCGCCCAGGAGTGTGTCGTCGCCGTCGCCGCCCAGCAGGGAGTCGGCCCCCCCACCCCCGACGAGCTCGTCGGCCCCCGTGCCGCCGTCGAGCAGGTCGGCTCCGCCCTGTCCGAAGAGGCGATCGTTTCCCGCGCCTCCTATGAGGGTATCGTTGCCCTGTTCGATCTCGGTCACGACCGCGTCGGCGATCAGGTCGCCCGACAGGGTGAAGCCGGAATCGCCGCTTCGGGTTTCCAGGGTGAACTCGATGTAGTCGCGGTCCTCGAACTGCGCCGAGAACCAGGCATCGGGGTCGGAGGGGTGGTTTTCCTCGGTCCCGGCGGCGCGCACCACATCGTCGGTCTCGGAGATATCCAGCGAGGTGTTCTTGTCGGTCCCGAACGCCGTGAAGCTGTCCTTGTCGAGGCTGACCGCTTCCATGTTTCCGGGATGGAAGCTTCGGTCGATGTCGTTGAACGTCGCCGTCGCGCTGAGGGCTACGGGCTCGCCCGTGACGGGCTCGAAGAATTCGAGGCGGAAGTCGGCCGTGTCGCCCATGCCACGGCCGTTCATCAGGATCTCGGCGCCATTGCCGTGGCCCGACAGGTCGACCCTCATGCGGGGATCGGACTTGTCGGTCAGCACCAGCCGGCCCCAGACTTCGGTGCCGTCCTCGAGGAACGCGATATCGCGGTAGACAGCCCAGTCGCCGACCTCGGCGTTGTTGCCGGTATAGGATTGCTCGTCGAGATTGCGGATATCGAGGACGAGCGGCGTGCCCGCCGCGCCCACGCTCGTGCCCTCGCCCTTGTCGCCGAAAAGAACGTCGTCGCCGGCCCCGCCGTCGAGGAAATCGTGCCCGCCCTCGCCGGAAACACGATCGTCGCCGTCGAGGGCCGAGATGGTGTCGTCGCCGTCCGTGCCCTGCAGCTTGTCCGAGAGCGTGGTGAGGATCGTGATCGGCATGGCGCCCCCATCGGCTAGTCACCGGCGCTGCCGGCCGAAGCAGTTCAAGACAATGCATCCACCGGGGCCCTGCGCAGACCCTGCGTTAGCTGATCATCGCAAACATCCGATTAAGCGGGAGGGGCTGCCCGCCCCGTTCTTCGGCGGCATCCTGATCCTCGTGATGCTGTTTCCGCAGAACCAGCGCGGCCTGCCGATGCCGGTGATCCTGTTTCTCGCGCTTCTGGAAGTGACGGCCTACCTGGCCGGCGAGACGCGCTTCCGCGCAGCACGTTGCCGCGCGGCTGGAACAGGCGGCGGCCGTTGAGGTGCGGCTCCGGCTCGGAGGTGTAGCACCAGTTCACCGACGGGTTGGCGTAGAGCCGGGCATAGCCGAGCGGAATGTGAATCCACGGGTTGCCGTCGCGCCCCCCGGCCTCGAGCAGCACCACCCTGTGCCTCGCCTCGGCCAGCCGCGCCGCGACGGCGCAGCCCGCAGACCCCGCGCCAGTCACCACGTAATCGGTCGTCACCGACCCCATGCTGGTCCTCCCTTTCCTGCGCGCCTTCACGGCACTTTGAAGGAGGCTCCCACGAGGCACGCCCCGATAGAACCTCCGTCCTGTCCGATCTGGACGAAACCGGGCAGCAGGTGCTTGGCACTGCGCTTCGCCTCGCGCAGTCTGGCGGACAGGCCAATGCCGGCGCGCTCGGCTTTGCCCGCGCCACCACCGACTGGCAGGCCCTCTGCGCCGACGGGCATGTCGACATCGTCGCCGTCACTGCGCCCAACGCGCTCCACGAGCCGGTCGTGATGGCGGCCATCGAGGCGGGCAAGACCGTCTATTGCGAGAAGCCGCTTTCGACCACCGCCGCCTCGGCCGGTCGGATGACGGAGGCGGCGGAGCGCGCGGGGATCGTCATGCTCGTTGGCTTCAACTTCCTGCGCAACCCCATGATCAGGCTCGCGCGCGAGATCGTGGCGGGCGGCGAGATCGGCGAGGTCACGGGCTTTCGCGGACGCCACGCCGAGAATTACATGGCGGACCCGGACATGCCCCATTCCTTCCGCACCCATCCCGAAGGGGGCGGCGCGCTCACCGACATCGGCAGCCACATCATCAGCCTTGCGCGATATCTCGTCGGGCGGATCACGGAGGTCGCCGCCGACTTCAGCACGATGCAAGCCTTTTGGCCCGTCGCGCCCGGTTCGTCGGAACGCGCGCCGGTAGAGGTCGACGACATGACTCACGCGCTCATCCGCTCCGAGAGCGGCGCGAGCGGCAGCCTCGAGGCGAACTGGGCCGCCACCGCCCGCACCATGGATCTGAGCTTCGAGATCACCGGCACCGGCGGCGCAGTCTCGTTCACGCAGGAGCGGATGAACGAGTTGCTCCTGTGGTCGAGGACGCCGGGCCGCTCGGGCTATACCCGCATCGAGGCCGGGCCGGCGCATCCGCCCTATGGTCGCTTCTGCCCCGCTCCGGGCCACCATCTCGGCTTCAACGATCTCAAGGTAATCGAGGTGGCAGACCTGCTCGAGGCCGTGGCGGGCGGCGCGCGCACCTATCCCGACTTCCGCGAGGCGCTCGGAGTTCAGGAGACGATCGAGGCTATGCAGCGCGCCTCTGCCGCGCGCTCCTGGGTTGGGGTGATGGCCGCGGAGACGGCAACGCGCGTCCGGCAGTGAGATCGGCGTCAATCGTCAGCAGACGGAACGACGGCGCGGGTTTTGCCCCCCAAGCGCGGTCGGTGGGCGTCGGCTTCGCCTCGGTCTTGCTGGCGATGCCGGGGGGCATCGGCCTGCTCGACCCGGTGCCAGCCGTGCCGTGCGCTTGCAGCGTGCTTCCGCGTCGGCCTTGAGGTCCGCCGCGCAGTCCAGCCGCGCCCGGAGCTGCGGAGTGTCCTGCCCGGGGTCGGCTCTTCATCTCGGTCCCGACGCTGAAGCGCTCGTAGAGATGGATCCGCCCGATGCGATGCCGCTCATGGATCGCTACCCGAGACGACCGATGCCCAAAGGTCGTTCTGTCCGTCATTGCGCTGGCCGCAGCCGTCATCTTCCGGCCTTGACCATCGCTGCGCCCGGAGCTTCGCGCCACCGCCGGGCGGGTTTCGGCAGCTCCCGCTCCGCCTGCGCTCCGCGAGCCAACACGACGAGCGCGCCTACCGCGGCAGCGCCGAGCAATGCGCGCCGCCGGAGGTGAGCCCCGACCCGAGCGCCAACGCCGGCGGCGCGCGATAGGGGTCGAGGTCGGCCGTCGCCGTGTCGAAGACGGCGAGGGCGAGCAGGAACGCGGCGGCGAGGGCGGCCGTGACGCGCCGGGTCATCGCCGCGCCTCGAGGCCGAGCAACGGTCGCAGCCGCAGGCCCAGCACCGAGCCGGCGAGCGCCGCGGCAAACCAGGCCCAGCCGTGCAGGCTTCCGGTGGAGATGCCCGAGAAGAAGGCGCCGACGTTGCAGCCGAACGCGAGGCGCGAGGAATAGCCCATGGCGAGTCCGGCCACGGCCACGGCGATCCAGCCGCGGGCAGGCAGCCGCGGCAGCTGCTCCGACAGCCCCCCGGCGCGCCATGTCGCCACCACGAGGGCGCCCGCGATGATGCCGATATTGGTCAGCGACGTCACATCGGTGAAGAGGCTCGCCTCGAGCCGCGCGGCATTGGCGGGGGCCGACCAGAAGGCAGAGCCCGACAGGTCGGCGCCGAGCGCCGTTGCGCCCTTCGCCGCCCAGAGGCCGAGACCGTAGACCACCCCCCAGGGCTGACCGGACACGACGAGGTTGGCGAGGGCGAGCAGAGCAACGGCGACCGCAGCGATCACCAGACGGCGGGGAATGCGGCGCGCTCCGGGTGCCGCGAGCGCCAGCAGCACCGCCGCCACGGCGCCGAGGGCCCCCAGCGTCGCGAGCACCCCGGTCGTGCCTTCGAGCGCGACGACCGGCAGGGTTCCCAGCCCCGTCCACCAGAGCAGATGGGTGGCGCCGAGGAAGCTGCCGATGGCAAAGAACGGCAAGGCGAGAAGGCCCACGGGATTACCCGAGCCGGCGTTGACCAGCGTGCCCGACCCGCAGCCCAGCACGACCTGCATTGCCGCGCCGAAGACGAAGGCCGCACCGACCATTGCCCACCCGACCGGCGCGTGTGCGCCAACGATCTCGCCGCCCCCGGCAGAGACCAGCGGGATCGCCACCACCGCCACCAGCGCGATGGCCAGCAGTTGAGCCAGAACACCGGCCGGCTCCCGTCGCAGCAGCAGCGCGCGCCAAGGCCCGGCGAAGCCGAACCGCAGCCCCTCGAGCGCGATCCCGAAGCCGAGACCGATCGCGAGCAGGAAGCCGTAACGCGCCCCGGCGAACAACGCCACGGCGAACACGGCGAGCAGCGCAGCCCCGACGAGGGCGGCTCGGCGCAGATGCGGAGCGCCCCGCGCAGCGCCATCGAAGGTTGTCTCGGCCATGGCCTTCCCCTCAGAAGATGCCGCGCACCTGGTTCATCAGGTTGCGAAACAGCCCCGGCGTGTTGGCCATCTCGTGGCCGGCATTCGAGTAGCCGACCATTGACTCGGGGTAGAGCCTGACGCCGTCGATCCCGGCGAGCTCGGACAGCGCGAACCAGTTCGTCGCGGCCCAGTGGCCGGTATTGCAGAACGAGACCAGCGTTTCTGACCCGTCGAGGCCCTCGGCTTCGGCCAGCCGGCGCGCGTCCCCGGCGTTCACGATTGCCGGACCGTCCGAGAACCAGCCCGCGTGCTCGAAGTATCTCGATTGCGGGAGGGTTCCGGGGCGGGCCGCCGCACCGTGCGAGCGGTTTCCGGCCCAGAACGCTTCGGGTCTGGCGTCGAGCAGAAGGGCCTCGGCTTCGCCCTCGACGATCGCCGCCACCTCCTCGGTCGTGGCGAGCCACTCGTCGGAAAACGTCAGCTCGAACTCGGAGGGAGCGGGCTCGGTCGGCTGCGTGGTCGTGGGCAACCCCGCGAGGCGCCATGCCTTCACGCCGCCGTTGAGGATGGCGAGCTGACTCACGCCAGAGGATTTCAGCGTCCAGTAAACACGCGCGGCGGCACCGAAGTCGGACTCGTTGGCCCCCTCATGCACGACGACGACCGGTCGCTGGGTCGTCACGCCCAGCGACCGAAGCGTTGGCTCGAGCTCGTCCTCGGGAACGAGCCGACCCGGATTCTCGGCCGGGCCGCGAAAGAGCGAATACGGCGCGTGCACCGCGCCGGGGATGTGCCCGGCCCCGTAGGCGTCGCCGCGAATGTCGATCACGAGGGGCGCCGTGTCCGACAGCCTGCGATCCAGCTCGACAGGGCTGAGCAGCGGGCCGAACCCCTGCTGGGCGACTGCCGCGACGGCGAGGCCGAAGGTGAGCGCGGCTGCAAGAGAGAGAACCTTCATCGTCTCGTCCTCCTGACGGTGACGTTGCATTTCTCCTAACATTCGCGAGCGACCGTGTCGCCACAAGGCGCTGTGAGCTTGCCGCGACCCCGGCTTGGCAAACGCCCGTCTGCCCCGGGCCGCCTTCCCGCGAATGCCCGTCCCGACATCGCGGGCATAGCTCGTCGCGCATCCTCCGCGAGCTGCCGGACGCGGGCGATCATCCTTATTCGCGCCGGGCGCAAGGATGCGTCGGCGGGTCGCCGCACGGGTTCTTCACCGCTGGTCGGTCCCTGTCTCAGAGCCGGGAGAATGCGGGTGAAAGCCCGAGAGCCCATACGGTAAGAGGTACGGGCAACACGGCAACGGCGAACGTCGCCACCATGGCCGCCGGCTGAAACACGCGGCTGAAGCCGGCGGAGAGCGCGATGCCGCCTCCGCCCCCGAGCAGAGCATTGCCGGGGAGGTTCACCAGCAGGGCGACGAGAAGGTAGCGATAGCGCGACGTGAGCGGGCGCAGCCAGCGGGGCGCGCGCTGCTGGAGCAGGTCCAGCCTGCCGCGACGATCGAGCGGTTCGAGAGCGTCGAGCAACATGCACGCGCGCCGAAGCCCGAGATCGGCCAGCGTGCGGCGCAGGCCGCCATGCGGCATCCACTCGCCCGCGGCGAAGGCGAGGCAGAGGCCCGCCAGCGTGGCGAGATACACGAACGGCGCGATCGACGGGCCCTCGAGGACGAGCAGCGAAAGCCCGATCTCGATGCCCGGCATGAACGGAATCGCGATCAGGAGGGCAAAGGCCAGCAGGAACAGGGCCAGCATCCCCAGCCGCAGACCGCCCTGTTCGAACATGGCCAGTTCGAAGACCCAGCCGACAAGCAGATGGACGGCCCAGGCAACGGCCCCGACCGCCCCCAGCCGCAGGGCGGCGCGACAGCAGCCGACACGGCGCGACGCCCCGGTGCGTTCAGGGCGCCTTCGGGTCATGGCGCGGCCTGCAGGGCGGGCAAGCGATCCGAAGAGCTGCGGGACCGTCTGAGCGCGGCCAACAAGCCCGCGTCCGGGGGTAGCTCGGGAGGCGGCGACGGCGGCGGTCGCGCGTCCGCGCTCAGCGAAGAAGCGAAGGCCCTCGACCAGCTCAACAGCTCCCTCGACGAGCGCCTGACCTCGCTGAACGCGGAATCCGACGCCCTGCGCCTCCTCGTCAGCGGCCAGTACGACTCCATCGACGTCGCAAAGCTCGCCGCCGAGGCCCAGCGTCTTCAAGGCGGTCAGATCGACCAGACGACCGCGGCCATGCTGCGCCAGATCGAGGCCGCGGAGAAGTAGAAGGAGGCCCTCGAACGCCTTGCGAAGGACCCCGTCAAGGATTGGCGCGACAGCGTGCCAACGTGGGTCGAAGCCGGTCGACAGATCGAGGCCGACGCGATTGGCCACGTGAAGGGAGCCCTCTCCGAGTTCATCAAGACCGGAAAAATGGACATCGAGAGCCTCGGCGAGGCCATCCTCGGAACCGTCGCGGACATCGTCGCAGACAAGGCGGTCAAGGAGCTTCATACCCTCCTCGGCGGAGAGGACGGCTCCTTCCTCGGGCCGCTGCTCGGCGACAGCTTCCAGTCGGTCGGTGACCCAGACCTCGCAGGCGCCGCGTCCGGCGAAGGCGCCGCGGTCGCCAACGCAATGGCCACCGGCTCGCAGGGCGCCGCAACCAACATCTCTCAGGCGATGCTACAGGCAGGCCAGCAGGTCAGCTCGCAACTCGCGCAGGCCATGGGCACGGGCGGGGCGCAGGTCGGCTCGCAGGTCCGAGCGGGCCACGCTGCGGGCGGCGCGCAAGCTGCATCGCAGACGCGCGCGGCAGGCATCCAGATTGGCGCCAACGTCCAGCGCGCGGGTTCGCAGCACTCGACCGAGGTCCGCAGAGCCATCACGCAGGCAGGCTCGCAACACGCTCAGATGGTGGGCGCCGCGAGCGCAGGCGCAGGTGGCGGCGTAGCGAGCGCAGGCGGCGACGACATCGGCCAAATGGTCCTCGGCTCGATCCTCGGCGCGATCCCGACCTTCCACAGCGGCGGCGTCACGCCGTCCGCGGGCGAAGGCCTCGCGCTCCTGCGCAATAACGAGGCCGTGATCCCGCTGCAGGGCGGGCGCGTCCCGGTCCAGCTCCAAGGCGACCTTGGGCAGGGGCAGGTAATCCACAACCACCACAACGTGTGGAACATCACGACACCGGACGCTGACAGCTTCCGCCGCTCGCAAGGCCAGATCGCCGCTGACGCGGCCTCTGCAGGCCAGCGCGCCCTCAGCAAAAAACCGCTAACGGAGACCCCCGATGACCGAACTCGACCCCGCCGCCTTCAGCTTCGAACTGACGACCGCGAGCTTCGACGCCGTCGTCGACGCCGCAGAAATCCTCGAACGAAACGGCGCGCAGATCACGGCCCACGGTGGCCAGCGCCACCGCCGCCTGTACGCGATCCAGACCGAGCCCATGGAGGTCTCGCGTATGCGCCGCCTCGCGCAGGTCTTGTTGGCGGACGGGCGCGTGAGCGGCGTGATGATCATGGCCCCGATCAGCGCCGACCAGAACGCCTATGAGCGGTTCGGGGAGGCACACGAAACAATGTTTCACGAGGTCGAGGCGGCTCTGACGGGATCGACCCTCACGGTTCACTGATCCCAGCGGGTTCGCGGCTCTGACGCGACGAGGGGACCGCTGCGTGCTGCGGGGTGTGGCCCGCAGCGAGCC
>LJNT01000127.1:0-854 GCA_001314685.1 Rhodobacteraceae bacterium HLUCCA09 | reverse complement strand
GCGGGGCTCTTCGTTCGCGGAATCGTACTACAGCCCGCGTACAAGAATCCGTACAAAGCGCCTCAACAAAGGGGCGAATTATGATTCGTCTTCAAGGGCTTATGGGAATTAGTTGGCAGCCCGTAGGGGGCTCCCAGAAGCGCTTGAAACCCCAGTAAAACAAGGGTCGAGGTGTCCCACGGAGTGGCGTATGCGGTAGAATGAAAATCAACGACTTAGCGTCAAGGTGTCCCACGGGGCTCGTCGATCTCAGGCGGAACGGTATGCGCGCGACATCGCGCTTGGCAGCGAGATGCAGGCTGCTGGCGGGCCTTGGAACGGGTACCGCATGCCCTTCGTGTTTGCGGCCAACGGGAGGGCCTTCTACCCGCAGATCGCGACGCAGAGCGGCATCTTGCACCGAGATGTGCGACGGGCGACCAACGCAGCGCGACTGCTCGAGGGATGGCAGACGCCGGAGGGCATGACCGTCGACTGATGCGCGAGGCGCAGGTGAACCTCGCCATGCGCTGGTTTGCCGGCTTCGGCCTGAACGACCGATTGCCCGATCATTCATCGCTGACCCACATCCGCCATCGCTGGGGCACCGAGCGGTTCCGGCGCATCTTCGAGAGGACGGTTAAAGCCTGCGTTGCCGCCGGCTACGCCTGCGGCAAGAGATCATGTCCCTGGGGGTGGTGTATGAGGGTCGACCTTCGGAGAGGTCAGGGCTTGATCAGGTGGCCACGGCGGGCAGCCTGACGGTGGGATTGTCGGTGACGCGGGCGAGGGTTTCAAGCGACATGTAGCGCCGCGCCACGGTCCATTCGTCGTTGGTCTCCAGCATGAGCGCGCCGACGAGGCGGATGATGGCG
>LJNT01000026.1 GCA_001314685.1 Rhodobacteraceae bacterium HLUCCA09 | reverse complement strand
TCTGAAGGGCCGAACGCCCATCGACGCCCTCAAGCAATGGCATCGTGAGAAGCCGGTCCTCTTCAAGAAACGGCCATATAATCATACGGGATGTGACACCTATATCGCGGCCACGCTCCGCAAGATCCTCGACAACCACATGCAACGTGACATCGCCGAACTCATGCCCTGGAACTTCGGTGCATAGTCAAGCCGGATGGCGGAGGCCAAATCGGCCGAAGATGACCGAGCCGTCGACAGTACAGGCTGACGGGTTCGCCTCCGAACAGATAGGGGCGTGACCAAAGGCGGCCTCATCGGGCGCTGCGGAGGGCCGCCAGCCTACTGCCGGCGACTGCGCACGCGGCATCCGAACACGACGGTTGCGGAGCTTGCCGGCACGCTGGCGAAACCACGGTCCGATCGCCAGGAGCTGGCTTGCAAGACCTTCCGCTGTCGCCGCCCACGGCTGTGCTGCCCTCTCCCCGAACCGCCGCGTCGGTGATGCTGCACCGCCGTTCATCGGGAAACCTTGACGGCTGCAAGCCGGCGGCATCCTTGACCGCCCGGATATGGGCATTCTGCGCGTTGTCGCCCATCCCGCGAATGCGCAGGCCCGAGGTCATTCGCGCACAGGGGGTGTCGTTCTCTCCTCGGTCAAGAAAGCCTGCCGCCCGCCGATCGAGACGGCCCCAATCGCCCGCCAGGGTCAACCCGTCCCCCAATGCACAGGGCTCAGGTCGGCGCAATGCACACGCCAAGGGACGCCCCTGCCGCGCGGGCGGCTTCGCCGCCGGGCCGCGAGCGACCTTGGCATTGCCGCCCGCAGGAACCGGCCCCGGAGCCGACACGATCAGGGACCGGGCGAGACCATGGCCGGCGCGTCGGTGATGCGCGTGTATTCGCCGGGTTCGCGATGGCGGGCGAAGTCGAAGATGTTGCGGCGGATCTCGGCGCATCGGTCAAGGTCGATGCGCGCGGCGATCACCTCGTCGGCCAGCGTGGTGGCCTGCGCCACGATCTCGCCAGTGGGCGCCACGATCAGGCTGCCGCCGATGAGATCGGAGCCTTCCTCGTGCCCGGCCTTGGCCACGCCCACGGCCCAGAGCCCGTTCTGGTAGGCGCCCGCCTGCAGCGACAGGGCGTTGTGGAAGTATTGCAGGTGGTCGTGCTCGGGCGCGGGCGGGTAGTGGGCCGGGGTGTTGTAGCCCAGCACGACCAGTTCCGCGCCGCCGAGGCCCAGCATCCGCCACGTCTCGGGCCAGCGCCGGTCGTTGCAGATGCAGATGCCCACCCGGCCGCCGAAGGCATCGAAGACGGGAAAGCCCAGATCGCCCTTCTCGAAATACCGCTTTTCGAGGTGCTGGAAGGGCCGCCAGGGCTCGTGCTCGGCATGCCCCGGCAGGTGGATCTTGCGGTAGGTGCCGAGGATCGCGCCATCTGGCCCGACAAGGATCGCGGTGTTGAAGCGGCGGCCCTCGGGCGTCAGTTCGGCGTAGCCGAGGTGGAAGCCGATGCCGAGCCGCCGGGCCGCGTCGAAGAGCGGCTGTGTCTCGCGAGAGGGCATCGCGCGCTCGAAGAAGGTATCGAGCTCGGCCGCGTCCTCCATCCACCAGCGGGGGAAGAAGGTGGTAAGCGCCAGTTCGGGGAACACGACGAGGGTGGCGCCCCTGCCGCGCGCCTCCTCCATCAGCGCGACCATGCGGGCGACGGCAGAGGCGCGCGGCTCGTCGCGCGCGATGGGGCCGAGCTGAGCGGCAGCGACACTGAGGCTGCGGGTCATCCGGCCTCCGAATTCGTCGGGGCGATGCCGGCCGGCTCGGCAGCGCGGACGCGCAGACGCGCCGAGGGCTGGCCGTCGCAGCTCTCCAGCACGCCGTTCCGTGAGACGCAGTAGGCCTCCGACACGAGGGTTCCGATCTGCCGGCCGCCGCGCGTCACCGGGGCCCCGCGCATCGCCGCCGCGCCCTGCCAGGCGGGGGCGCCCCAGCCGGGCGGCAGTCCCGAGAGGGCCACGACCCGGCCCGCGCCGTCGATCTCGATGCCTGCGGGCGGGGCGGTGGAGAGGGCGACGCCCGCGGTCAGGGTGATCTCGATGTCGAAGGCATCGGCGGGGGCGGCGGCGTCGATGGCCGCGCCCGCGGCGAGGGCGGCGAGGCCCGCGACGGGGAAGATGGCGTTGTGCAGGATGGCGATCCTCAGCCCCGCGCCCTCGGTGACCAGCGCGCCGCTATCGGTGCGCGCGGCGGCCAGTCGGCTGTTGGCGGCGGCGACCGTGCCGGCGGCGGTCACGGCGATCAGGCCGGCATCGGCGTCGGGGTGGTCGTCCAGCACGCTATCGAGCGCGGCCTGCGCCGGGGCGCCCTCCATCAGCCGGGCGAGGGCCAGCGCGTTGACCGCCTCGCCGCCGGGGAGACCGGGCATGTTGGGCAGGCGGTGGCCGCTGAGGCAGCCCACGCCCTCGGCCGCCGGGGTGAATTGCGACAGGGGCGGCGTGCGGTCGGGCCCCGACGACATGAGCGCCACGACAGGCGCATCCGCGATGATGTCGGGCAGGCCGCCGGGAAACAGAGCCGCCGCGCCGCCCCGCTGCGTCTCGGCCCGCTGCAGGCGGCCCTCCATGTCCAGCGCGGCGAGGCTCACGAAACCGCCCAGCATGCCCCGGCCCACCTTCTCGACGGCGGCGAGGGCCGCCAGCGCGGCCCGGCCCGCGCCGGGCCCGGCGATGCCGATTCCGATGGTCACGCCGCCACCCAGTGGTTCGGCGCCGCCTGACGGAGCGCGCCCATCGGCAGCGTGTCGAGGTCGAGCTTCGGCAGCTTGCCGCGCAGGGCGGTGGGGTCGGGACGGGGCACCGCGGCGAGCAGCGCCGAGGTGTAGGGGTGGCGCGGGTCGCCCAGCACGTCGCGGCGCGGGCCCATCTCGACGATCCGGCCGGCCCGCATGACGGCGACGCGGTGCGCCATCTCCTCGACCACGGCCATGTCGTGGCTGATGAAGAGGTAGGCGAGCCCCATCGACTGCTGCAATTCCAGCATCAGCTCCAGCACCTGCGCCTGCACCGAGACGTCGAGCGCCGAGGTGGGCTCGTCGGCCACGATCAGCTTGGGCTCGACGCCGAGCGCGCGGGCGATGCAGATGCGCTGGCGCTGGCCGCCCGAGAACTCGTGCGGATATCGCTGCATGTGGTCGGCCTCCAGCCCCACCCGGCGCAGCAGCTCGGCCACCCTGTCCTGCAACTCGGCCCCTTGTGCGATGCCGTGGATGTACATCGGCTCGCCGATCAGCCGGCCCACGCTCATGCGCGGGTTGAGGGCGGCGAACGGGTCCTGAAAGACCATCTGCATCGCGCGGCGCGCCTTGCGCAGGCTGCCGTGGGGCAGGGCGCGCAGGTCTTCGCCCTCCAGCTCGATCCGGCCCTCGTCGACTTCCAGCAGCCGCAGCACCGCGCGGCCCGAGGTCGACTTGCCCGACCCGCTCTCGCCCACCAGCGCCAGCGTCTCGCCGGCGCGGACGGTAAAGCCCACATCGTCCATCGCCACGGTCCCGGCAGCCTTCCTGAAGAGGCCGCCACGCCCGGCGAAGGTCTTGCCCAGCCCCTCGGCGTGCAGCACCACCTCGCCGGGCCGGGCGGGATCGGCCGTGACCGGGCGCGGCCCGTCTTCCTCTCTCCGCGCGCCGAGGCGGGGGACGGCGGCGAGGAGCCGCGCGGTATACTCGGCCTGCGGACGGGCGAAGATCGCCCCGACCGGCCCCTCCTCCACCTTGCGGCCCTTGTTCATCACCACCACGCGGTCGGCCATCTCGGCCACCACGCCCATGTCGTGGGTAATGAGCAGGATGGCGGTGCCGAAGCGCGCCTGCACGTCGCGCATCAGGTCGAGGATCTGCGCCTGCACGGTGACGTCGAGCGCGGTCGTGGGTTCGTCGGCGATCAGGATGTCGGGCTCCAGCGCCATCGCCATGGCGATCATCACGCGCTGGCGCATCCCCCCCGACAGCTCGTGCGGGAACTGCCGCATCCGGCGCGGCGGGTCCGACAGGTCGACGAGGCGCAGCATCTCCAGCGCCTTGTCGCGCGCCTCGGCCCCGCTCAGGCCCCGGTGTTCCTCCAGCGCCTCGGTCAGCTGCTGGCCGATGCGGATGACCGGGGTGAGCGAGGTCATCGGCTCCTGGAAGATCATCGCGATCCGGTTGCCGCGCAGCGCGCGCAGCCCGGCTTCGGGCAGCGAGAGCAGGTCGTCGCCGCGATAGAGCGCGCGGCCGCCCTCGATATGCGCGGTGCGGGGCGGCAGCAGGCCGAGGAGGGCCATCGACGAGACGCTCTTGCCCGAGCCGCTCTCGCCCACGATGGCGAGCGTCTCGCCCGCGTCGAGGTGGTAGGACAGCCCCTCGACCGCCACGTTGCGCCCCCTGCCGTGCCCGAAGGCGACGGTCAGCCCCTCGACCCGGAGAAGGGCCGCGCTCATCTTGCCCTCTGCCTTGGGTCGAGCACCTCGCGCACCCCGTCTCCGAGCAGGTTGAAGCCGAGCACCGTGATGGCGATGGCGAGGCCGGGAAAGATCATCATCCACGGCGCGCGGGCGATCAGGTCGCGCGAGGAGGACAGCATGAAGCCCCATTCGGGCTGCGGCGGTTGCGCGCCGAGCCCGAGGAACGACAGCCCCGCCGCCGCGAGCACCGCTGTCGAGACGCCGAGGGTGCCAACGACGATCAGCGTGGGAATCACGTTGGGCAGCAGGTGCACGAAGATCAGCCGCAGGCGCGAGGCGCCGGCGGCGATGGCCGCCTCGAAATAGGGCTTGTTCTTCTCGACCAGCACGACCGAATGGGTGATGCGCGCGTAGAACGGGATCGAGGCGATGCCGATGGCGATCATCGCGTTCACCAGCCCCACACCGAGGATGGCGAGGCAGGCCAGCGCGATCACGATCTCGGTGAAGCTGAACAGCACGTCGACGAGCCGCATCAGGATGCGCTCCGGCCAGCCCCCGGCATAGCCCGCGACGAGCCCGAGCAGGAGGCCCGCCGTCAGCGAGATGCCCACGGCGATGACGCCGATCTGCAGCGTCAGCCGCGCGCCGTAGACGATGCGGGAGAACACGTCGCGTCCCAATTGGTCGGTGCCCATCAGGTGATCGGCCGAGGGCGGCGCGAGGCGCGGCCCGGCCGCCATGCGGAACGGGTCGTGCGGTGCGATCAGGGGGGCGAAGACGGCTGCGATCACGAGCACGGCCACGATGGCGAGGCCCACCGCGCCCGAGGGGCTGCGCAGCAGCGCGCGCAGCGCGCCAAGCTTGCGGGCCGGGGGCGCGAGGGCGGCCGCAGGCTCCAGCTGTGTCGCGTCGGGGGCGCTCATGTGCCGTACCGGATGCGGGGGTCGAGCAGGGCGTAGGCGACGTCGATGATCACCGACACCAGCGCGACCACGGTGGCGAAGAACAGGATGAAGCCCTGGATCAGCGGGTAGTCGCGGGCAAAGACAGCCTGGATCGCCAGCCGCCCCACCCCATTCCAGGCGAAGACGTTCTCGATCACGATGGCTCCTCCCATCAGGTAGGCGAATTGCAGACCCAGCATCGAGACCACGGGCACGAGGCCCGAGCGCAAGGCGTGGCGGTAGAGCACCAGCGTCTTGGGGAGGCCCTTGGCATGGGCGGTGCGCACGAAGTCCTGGTCGAAGATGTCGATCATCGCCGAGCGGGTCAGGCGGGCGATCACCGCGCCGGTGGCAAGGCCGAGCGTCAGCGCGGGCAGGATCAGGTTCTGCCAGCCCGAGCCGCCCACGGGCAGCCATTCCAGCGTCATGGCAAAAAGGAACAGCAGCAGCAGGCCGAGCCAGAAATGCGGCATCGACACGCCGACAATGGCCAGCGTCATCGCGCCGAAATCCCACGCCGTGCCCTTCTTGTAGGCGGCGAAGAAGCCCAGCGAGCCGCCGACCACCACCGCGATGATCAGCGCCGAGACGGTCAGCGCGAGCGTCGCGGGAAAGCGTTGCAGAAGGGTGTCGAGCACCGGCTGGTCGCCGACGATGGAATAGCCCAGATCGCCCTGCAGCACCCGGCCGAGATACATGACGTATTGCACGACCACCGGCTGGTCGAGGCCGAGGCGCTCGCGGATCGCCTCGATCTCGGCGTCGGTCGTCTGAAAGCCGGAATACATGATCCGCACCGGGTCGCCCGGCACGAGGTGGATCAGGAGCGTCACCGCGATGGTGGCGATCCAGATCGTGATCAGGGCGGCGACGAGCCTCTGGGCGATGAAGCGAGCCATGCGAAGCGCCTCGTCAGGGGTGGCGGGATCGGCCCGGCCGCCGCAGGCGCGGCCGGGCCCCGGGATCAGCGCGACCGGGTCACTCGGTCAGCCGCACGTCCTGGAACATCGGGTGCAGGAACGCGCCGACCTTGAAGCCCTCGACCTCGGGCCTCAGCGCGAAGATCCACTCCCAGCCGGGCGTGTAGAGGCCGACATGGATGGCGTTCTCCATCAGGTACTGGATGACGTTCTGCACCGCCTCGAGCCGCTCTGCCTCGTCGGTCAGCGTGCGGGTCTGCTCCAGCATCGCGTCGAGCTCGTCGGACTGGTAACCGGCATAGGCGCCGCCGTTGTGCCAGAGCGCGAACAGGATGTCGGGATCGTACCAGCCCCAGGTCATCATGTTGAAAGTGCCCGGCTCGTCGCTGTCGGCCGCCTCGTTGTCCTCGCGGACGCGGGCGTTCATCGTGCCGATATCCATGATCTCGATGGAGGCATCGACGCCCACTTCGGCCAGCTGCGCCTGGAAGATCTCGGCCAGGATGTGCCGGTTGCCGCCCGTCCAGACATACATCGTCGTCTCGAGCGGGTTGTTCGGCCCGTAGCCCATCTCGGCCAGCAGTTCCCGCGCGCGGTCGGGGTCGTAGTCATAGCCGAACTGGCTGCAGAAGTCCTGGTCGTTGCCGAAGACGCCGGCGGCGACGGGGCACCATTCGCGCTGGTTCATGCCGCCATAGACGATGTCGATGGCCATCTGCGGATCGGTGGCGTGGGCGATGGCCTGCCGCGCGCGGATGTCGTCGAAGGGTGGGCGCGAGACGGTGTATTGCCAGAACACGTTCTGGCCCGTGTTCTCGGCCACGACGAGCTCGAGCTCTTCTCCCGCCTCGATGTCGGGGATGTCGTCGAAGGGCGGCTCGGCGATGTGCACCTCGCCGGTGCGCAGCGACGCCAGCCGCGTCTGCGGCTCGGGGATGGTGCGCACGATGAGCCGGTCGATATGCACCGGGCCGTCGTTCTCCACCGGCTTGCCGAAGTTGCGGTAGTCCGGGTTCTTCTCGAGGACCACCTCGTCGCCCTGCACCCAGCTGACCAGCGAGAACGGCCCGGTGCCGATGGCCGAGCCGGTGCCGAAATCGTCGAGCTCGGCGTTGGAATCGCAGACCATCGACGAGAAGCTGTCGGCGAGGAAGGGCAGGAAGGCGCCGAAGGTGCTTTCGAGCGTGACCGTCACGGTCAACTCGTCGACGACCGTCACGTCGCTGATCGGCCCCCAGCTGGTGCGGGTCAGGCTGGGATTGTCGCCGAAGGCGCGGTCGATGGTGAACTTGACGTCGTCGGCAGTGAAGGGCGTGCCGTCGTGGCACGTCACGCCGTCCTGCAACGTGAAGGTGTAGGACAGCCCGTCGTCGCTCACCTCCCACGATTTCGCCAGGTTGGGGCGGGCGACGCCCTCTTCGTCGAACGCCAGCAGGGTGTCGTAGATCTGGTCCCAGACCTGCATCGACAGGGTCGAGGTGGCGCGGTGCGGGTCGAGGCTGTCGATGTCGCCATAGCGCGCCCAGACCAGATCCTGCGCAAGCACCGGCAGCGCGGCGAGCGTCAGCGCGCTTCCCATCAGGCCCGTTTTCAGGCCCGTGCGCAGGCCCCGGTTTCGGTGTCTCTGTGCGGTCATTCCCTGTCTCCTTTCAGTTGGATTCTGGCCTGGCCCCGGCGCGTCATGCAGCAGCGCTCGGCGACGGATCGGCGGAAAGAACCTGGCCGGCCCCGGCGGGCACCATCTCGCCCCCGGCGAAGGCGAGGCCGCCGCCCACCCAGACCCGGTCGATCCCGATGCTGGGGCGCGCGGGGTCGGCGTAGGTGGCCGCATCGGACACGGTGTCGGCGTCGAACAGCACCAGATCGGCGGCGCAGCCCGGCGCGAGGCGGCCGCGACCCGTCAGCCCCAGCACGGCGGCCGTCTGGCCGGTCATCTTGGCAATCGCCGTCTCGAGCGGAAACAGCCCTTCGTCGCGGGCATAGTGGCCGAGCACGCGCGGGAAGGTGCCCCAGAGGCGCGGATGCGGGCGACGGTCGCGCGGCAGCCCGTCGGAGCCCACGAGCGAGGGTCCGAAGGCGAGGATGCGGCGCAGGTCGCCCTCGTCCATCTGGTGGTAGATCGCGCCGCCGGGCTTGAGCCGCTCCAGCGCCTCCATCTCGCTCACGCCCCACTCGGCGGCGATGTCGTGCAGGTCGCGCCCCTCGGCCTCGGGGTGCGGGTCGGACCAGCTGACGGTAACGCGGCTGCTGTCGCGGGCGAACACGGGGTTCAGCACGGTGGAGGAGGCGGTGTAGGGATAGACGTCGAGATCGACCGCCATCTCGCGCCGGGCCGCCGCGATCATCTCGAGCGTCGTGCGCGACAGGCCGAACGACGCCTCGCCGCAGCACTTGTGATGCGAGATCAGCACGCGGGCGCCGGTGCGGCGGGCAATGTCGAGCGTCTCGGCCACGGCCGAGACGACGCCGCTGCGCTCGTCGCGCATGTGCGTCGTCCAGAGGCGCCCGGCGGCGGCCACGTCAGCCACCAGCGCGGTGATCTCGTCGGTCGAGGCGTGGCGGGCGGGCGGGTAGGCCAGCCCGGTCGACAGTCCCACCGCCCCCGCCTCGAGCGCCTCGGCGAGGTCGGCGCGCATGACGTCGATCTCGGCGGGCGTGGCGGGGCGATCGAGGTCGGTGCCCATCGCGCGAACGCGCAGCACCGTGTGGCCGACGAGCGGGACGACGTGCAGGTCGGGGCCGGCGGCCGCCAGCGCGGCGAGATAATCGGCCATCCGCGGGAAGGCGTAGGCCTCGCGCCCGCCCAGCAGGTCGAGCGGTGGCACCGGCGCTGCGAGGCCCACGGGCAGGCCGGGCGCGAGGCTGATCCCGCAATTGCCGGTGACCACGCAGGTCACGCCCTGGCTGAGCTTGGGCCGCATCGCGCCGGGCAAGAGCGCCACCGCGTCGTCATGGGTGTGCACGTCGATGAAGCCGGGTGCGAGCGCGCGCCCCCTGCCTTCCACCACGTCGGCGAAGCGGCCGGATAGGCCCTCCCCGAGGGCGACGATCCTGCCACCAGCCACCGCGAGATCGCCCCGGACGGGCGCCGCGCCGTCGCCTCGATGGAGCAGGACGTCGCGGATCAGAAGATCGCCCGCCAGCTCTGCCGCACTCTCCATGACAGGATCGCCCATCGCCCCCGATGCCCTTTTTCGCCGCGCCGCAAGGCGGCGCACCGTCGAGCCTGAAAAGCCCGTTGCAGCGTGTCAACCTTTTTGAAATCCTGGTTGCAGGCGCTCACGGACGGCGCCGGCAGGGAGGCAGGATGCAGACGGGCGATGTGGACGCGCCGACGCTCACCGAGAGGCTTAGCACCACATATGGGGCGCTGACCGCGAGCGAGCGCAAGATCGTGGATGCCCTGCGGGATCGTCCGGGCGAAATCGCAGTGATGACGGGCAAGGAACTGGCCGAGCGCTCGGGCGTGTCGACCGCCACTGTTTCCCGTCTGTTCCAGCGTCTGGGCTACGACTCCTACGAGGCCGCGCGGCGGGCGGCGCGCGATTTGCGGGCGTCAGGCTCGATTTTTCACCTGTTCGAGACCGGCTCGCGCGACTCGCCGGAGCCCGAGCGGCTGGTGGCGGGGCATCTCGCCGAGGAAGCGCGCGCGATGGAGGCGTCGTTGTCCATGCTCGACCCCACGACGGTGCGCGAGATCGCCGCCGCCCTTGCCGGGGCGCGGCGGGTCTGGTGCGTGGGCTTCCGCAACAGCCACGTGCTCGCCGAATACGCCGCAACCCTCCTCGCGTCGGTTCGGCCCGACGTCTTCGTGCTGGCCCATGGCGGGCGCAGCCTGGCCGAGCGGGTGGCCGGCATCGAGGCCGGCGACGTGGTTCTGGTCTTCGGAATGCGCCGCCGGATGGCGCATTTCGCGCCGCTGCTGCAGGCGATCGGGGAGAGCGGCGCGCGGACAGCCCTGCTCGCCGACCGCAGCCTCCGCCTCACCGACCAGTCCCGGCGCCCTGACTGGACGCTGATCTGCGCGATCGAGACGGAGCAGCCGATCGACAGCTTCGCCGGGCCCTTCGCCATCGTGCGCCTGCTCTCCCTGCAGACGTTGCGGCAGCGCGATGCCGCCTCGCGCGAGACGCTGGAACGGGTCGAACGGCTGCACGGCCTGCTTGGCGAGCTTGAATGAGCCTGCATCGCCGATGCCGGCCACGGCCCGCCGGTACACCAACGGTTCGGCCCTGCGAGGCAGCGCGGAAGACGCCGGGCCGCGAGGGGGGGGCGCACAAGCCCGACATCGAATGCCTGATCCGTGCCGCCGATGAGGGGCGGCTGAAGATCGACGTGGTGGCGTTGCCGCCGGTGCTCGAATTCCTCGCGCTGATCGCGGACTACGGGGTGAAGGCTGACAATGCGGACATCATGGAACCACACCGCGGTCTGTGGCGGACTCCTGACATGATCGAATTCCGCGCTCTCCCCGATGACCATCCCGATCTCGCGTATTCTCCGCTGCTTCGGGGCGCTCTGCTGACCCTGCAAGATGCTCAGAAGCACGGATTGTCAATCCCGGACCAAAATGGGGCCAGTGCCCGGCGTGATACTGGGCCATGGCGGTGGGTTCGGCATGCGCCTTGGCGCACGTGGCCCCCACATGCCTGACGCGTGCCAAGGCGCACTGGCAAAAGGCCAGTTGATGAGCGACAGACGGTATGACCGTTTTCCGCGGGGGCTGACACTGATCGGTGATTCGCCTTCACGACGTGCACATTGAATCGAGGGTTGCGACGGATCGCAGGGCCTCATGCACAAGGGAGACGAACCATGAGGGATTATAGTGCGTATTCCACGGCATCCGACCGCCTGTTCCACGAACATCCGACCACCCGTTCCATGAACATCCGACCGGTTTGGGGCCTGAGGCATCGGCTTCATC
>LJNT01000107.1 GCA_001314685.1 Rhodobacteraceae bacterium HLUCCA09 | reverse complement strand
ATCAGCGCCCAGTAGTCGAGGTCGAGCAGCACGCCCGACTTGTACTTGCCCTCCGGCCCCTTGAGCGTGAACGGGTCGGTGCCGGTGCGGATCGCCACGAGCCGCAGCCGCAGCGCGCCGACGCCCGGCGCGGGCGTGTCGGCCTTGTCGAGCACCTCGGACCAGGCGCGCACGGTGTCGCCGGCGAAGCAGGGGTTGGCATGCGCCCCGGCGTTGATGCCGACAATCATCTGCGCGTTCGCCAGCCCGTTGAACGACAGCGCGTGCGCCAGCGAGATCACGTGTCCGCCATAGACCAGCAGCCGCCCGTCGGGGCGGTAGCTTTCGTCGTAGTGCACCCGCGCCGTGTTCTGCCACAGGCGGGTGGCGAGCATGTGCTCGGTCTCCTGCACGGTCGAGCCGTCGACATGGTCGATCATCTCGCCGATCTGATAGTCGCCCCAGCGATGCGGCTCGCCCGCCAGGTCGAAATCGTAATCGGTGAAGACGAGGCCCTCGGGGATCACGAGGGTGTCCGGCGCGACGTGCGCGGCAAGCTCGGGCAGGTGGGCCTCTGGCGCCTCCGTCCCTTCGTTGCGCTTTCTCACCATCACCCAGCGGACGTAGGACAGCACCGGCTCGTCGCGCTGGTTGAGGCCGGTGGTACGCACCCAGACGACGCCCGACTTGCCGTTCGAGTTCTGCCGGAGCCCGATCACCTCGGACGTGGCGCGCAGCGTGTCGCCGGGCAGGACGGGGGCGAGGAACCGGCCCTCGGCGTAGCCCAGATTGGCCACCGCGTTGAGCGAGATGTCGGGCACCGTCTTGCCGAAAACGGTGTGAAAGACGATCAGCGGGTCGAGCGGCGCGGCCGACAGCCCGCAGGACTGCGCGAACGCATCGGACGACGACATCGTGTGGCGCAGCGGGTAGAGCGCCTGGTAGAGCGCCCGCTCGCCGCCGGAGAGCGTGCGCGGCACCGCGTGCACGATCGTCTCTCCGAGGGTGTAATCCTCGAAGAAGCGGCCCGGGTTCGTCTTGGGCACTAGAGGTCTCCCAGCTTGATTTCTGGCGAGTAGTCGGTGCCGGGGACATCCTTGACCACGGCCTGCCCGCAGCGCATCCCGCCGTTCGCGGCGTCGAAGGCATAGGTGGGCGGGCCGTAGAGCTCCCACCCCTCGGCCAGCGCCTTCGTCACCTTGTGGCAGAAGGCGGACTCGTCGTCGCCCGTGAGGAAGCGATAGGCGCGCATCACATGCCCCCGGCAAAGGGCCCCGCCCCGCCGAATGGCCAAGGGCCGAGCCAGCCGTGGATCAGGCCGATGACGAGCAGCGCGACCACCGACGCGGCGAAAAAGATCGCGTCGAACTTGATCTGTCCGGGCGGGTTCGGCTGCCATTCCGGCTCGGCGGCGTTGATGACGCGCATCTCGACGAGCGCCCATGCCAGCAACCCGCCGAAGGTGACGATGGCCGTCAGGTCGCCGTTGGCGAGCAGGTGGCCAAACGCCCACAGGCCGAAACCGGCCAGCATCGGGTGGCGCCAGGTGTTGAGCAGGCGGCCCTTCTTCGGTGCCGGGGTCATCATGTAGATGCCCACCAGCACGAGCAGATTGTTGACGTGGAACAGGAAGACGGGCGGCTGCCAGACGTTCACGAAAGGCGTGCCGCGGTAGCCGATCACCATCAGCACGATGGAGCCGACCAGCAGCAGCGCCACGAGGCCCTTGCCCTTGTCGCCCATCGGCTCGCGCACGCCCGGCGCGACTCGTTTGAACAGGTGCGCCCCCCACCACAGCGCGAGGCCGGCGAGCAGGATCAGCCAGTAGAGAACAGCCATCACGCGGCCTCCTGTTTCGACAGGGTTTCGATCGCCTCGGCCTGCGCGAGCGTCGCGCGGGCGATGGCGACGTGCAGGTTCTCGACGATCTTGCCGTCGACCACGGCAACGGCCTGCCCGTGCCGGCACGCCTCCTCGTAGGCGTCGATCTGGCGGCGGGCCAGCGCGATCTCTTCCTCGGTGGGCGAGAACACCTCGTTGGCGATGCGGATCTGCGAAGGGTGGATCACGGTCTTGCCGTCCATGCCGAGGTCGCGGCCCTGCTCGCACTCGGCGCGCAGCCCGTCGGCGTCGCGGAACGCGTTGTAGACACCGTCGATGCAGGCGATCCCCTCGGCACGGGCGGCTGCGAGGCAGGTCTGCAGCGCCCATTGCTGCGGCAGCCGGTCGGCGCGGAAGCGGGTGCCGAGGTCCTTCGCCAGATCGTTCGTGCCCATCACGAAACCGGCCATGCGCGGCGCGGCGGCGATCTCGGGCGCGGTGAACAGGCAGCGCGGCGTCTCCATCATCGCCCAGATCGCAGTCTCGGCGCAGGCGGCGTGGGCGTCGAGCCGGGCGGCGACGGCCTCGATCTGCGCGGCGCTCTCGACCTTGGGCAGCAGGATCGCCTCGGGGGCGATCTCCATCATCGCGGAAAGGTCGGACTCGCCCCACTCCGTCTCCATCCCGTTGATCCGCACCAGTTGCGCGCGGGGCGCGTAGCCGCCCTGCTGCAGCGTATCGACCAGCAGGGCGCGGGCGCGCGGCTTTTCCTCGACCGTCACCGCGTCTTCGAGGTCGAAGATGATGGCGTCGGCCGCTAGCGTCCTGGCCTTTTCGAGCGCCCGTTCCTTCGAGGCGGGAATGTAGAGCACCGATCGGTAGGGACGGACGGGTCGCGCCATGATTCTCTCCATCTTCTCGGGCGGGTGTCAGACCAGATGCCGGCACAGCGCGCAAGAAAGATCATGCCGCGGTGCAGAATTGCGTAACAAGATTGCCGGCTTGCACGTGGCTTGCACGTGGCATCGGCACTCGTCCCGCCAAAGGGAGGTGCCTCCGGGCGACGCGTTTACCGATTCTCGACGCTTGCCGGCGAGGCTCGCAGGGTCAACGACGCGTCGGAGCGCGACAGGGCCGTGACGCCTTCGGTGGGGGCGGCGGGGCGACCCCGACCGTTCCGAGCGCCCGGCCCGAGGGTCGGCCGGGCCCAGCCAAGGGAAAGGACGCGACGATGAGGGAACTGTTCGTTTTCGCGGTGGGCTTTGCGCTTCTTGCCGCGGCCAGCGTCGAGGCGCAGCAGAACCTGCGGACTTGCGGACAGCGCGAGGCGATCGTCAAGCAACTCGCCGAGGGCTACGGCGAGAGCCGCCAGTCGATCGGGCTGCGCTCCGACAACGCCGTGATGGAGGTGTTCGCCTCTGAGGAAACGGGCAGCTGGACGATAACTGTCACCTTGCCCAACGGCATGATGTGCCTCGTGGCGACCGGCCGCGCCTTTGAAACGCTCGAGGAGACGCCCGGGCCGGCGGGGCAGCCGACCTGACCGTGCCGGCGGCGCGGCGGGCTCAGGTCAGGGCGTCCCACACCAGTTTCAGCCCCGTGACCGTCAGCAGCACGTAGGTGATGCCGAAGAACAGCCGCTCCGGCACGAGGTGATGGGCGCGGATGCCGATCAGCGCGCCCACCACCGCGAAGGGCGCCATCCACAGCCCGATCTCCAGCGTCTCGAGCGTGAAGAATCCCATGATGCCGTAGGGCACCGCCTTGAAGATGTTGATGATCCAGAAGGCGAGAACGGTCGTCGCCTGAAAGGCCGTCTTGCCGAGACCCTGCGACAGCAGAAATACCGCGACCGGCGGCCCGCCCGCGTGGCTGATGTAGCTGGTGAAGCCGCCCACCACCCCCGCGACCAGCCCGTTGCGCCACCGGAACGGCACGAGCGGCAGTCGGATCAGCCCGGCCTGGCCCGCCATCTGCCAGGCCACGAATCCGAGCGCGACCGCCGCGATCGTCAGCCGGATGACGTCGTCGTTGGCCACCGCGAAGAGCGCCACGCCCAGAAGCACGCCGGGTGCCCCACCGATCACCAGCGCCCAGGCCGAGGGGACGTGCCAGCGGTTCCAGAAGCCCCTCAGCGTCACCACGTCGATCAGCATCAGGACGGGCAGCATGATGCCCAGCGCCGTCGCCGGGTCGAACACCAGCGCCAGGATCAGCGCCGAGGCGAACGCCGCGCCCGAGCCGAAGCCGCCCTTCGATATCCCCGCCCAGAGCGCCGCCGGCGCGGCGAGGGCGAGCACTGACAGATCCGGCACTGGCCGGCCCCTCCCCTTCAGGCGCGGCATCGGCGCGTCTGCATCCCGCGCTCTGCTGCCCCTGCCACGGAGCCCGCCGCTTGCGCGGCCCCGGACCCTCGTCTAGGCATCGCCGCCAAACGAGACCTAACGAGGGACACCCCACAATGGCCAGACCCAAGATCGCCCTGATCGGCGCCGGGCAGATCGGCGGCACGCTCGCTCATCTCGCCGCAATGAAGGAACTGGGCGATGTCGTCATGTTCGACATCGCCGAGGGCATCCCGCAGGGCAAGGCGCTCGACATCGCCGAGAGCGGGCCGGCCGAGGGCTTCGACGCGAAGCTGAAGGGCACGCAGGATTACGCCGATATCGCCGGAGCCGACGTGTGCATCGTCACCGCCGGCGTGCCGCGCAAGCCCGGCATGAGCCGCGACGACCTGCTCGGCATCAATCTGAAGGTCATGAAGGCGGTGGGCGAGGGCATCCGCGAGAACGCGCCCGAGGCCTTCGTGATCTGCATCACCAACCCGCTCGACGCGATGGTCTGGGCGCTGCGCGAGTTCTCGGGCCTGCCTCACGCCAAGGTCTGCGGGATGGCGGGCGTGCTCGACAGCGCGCGCTTCCGGCACTTCCTGAGCCTCGAGTTCGACGTGTCGATGAAGGATGTGACCGCCTTCGTCCTCGGCGGCCACGGCGACACGATGGTGCCGCTGACGCGCTATTCGACGGTCGCCGGCATCCCGCTGCCCGATCTCGTCAAGATGGGGTGGACGAGCCAGGAGAAGCTCGACGCCATCGTGCAGCGCACGCGCGACGGCGGGGCCGAGATCGTCAAGCTGCTGCAGACGGGCTCGGCCTTCTACGCGCCGGCCACCAGCGCCATCGAGATGGCCGAGGCCTATCTGAAAGACCAGAAGCGCCTGCTGCCCTGCGCTGCGTGGTGCGACGGCGAATACGGGTTGAAGGGCATGTATGTGGGCGTGCCCACGGTGATCGGCGCGGGCGGCATCGAGCGGATCGTGGACATCTCGCTGAACAAGGACGAGCAGGCGATGTTCGACAAGTCGATCGACGCGGTGCGTGGCCTCGTCGATGCCTGCAAGGAGATCGACACCACGCTCGCCTGAGCGCGCGATCTCTCCGCGACGCTGCAAGCAGGGCCTCCGCACCATGGTCGGGGGCCTGTTCCGAAAGCCCGCCCGGTCCCGTTGCTCGACACCTGCGCTCGGCGCGGCAAATACCTTGAAGAAGGGATTTGCAAAAGCCTTCACGAAGGATTTTGCGTCACGCCACCTTCTCGAGCTGTATCTCGGGGGTTACGCCGAGCGCGTGGCACACGTCGCGGGTCAGGCCCGGCTTGTTGAGCGTGTAGAAGTGGAAGTGCTCCACTCCGCCCTCGCGCAGCGCGGTGCAGAGCTCGGTGGCGATCGAGGTGGCGAGCAGGTCGGTGCGGCCGTCGCCGTCGCGCGCCGCTTTCTCGAACGCCTCGTCGAGCCAGGCGGGGATGTAGGCGCCGCACTTCACGGCGAAGCGGCGCGCGCTCTTCCAGTTCTCGATGGGCAGCACGCCCGGCAGGATCGGCTTGTCGATGCCCGCCTTTTCGCACTTGTCTCGGAAGCGGAAGAACGTCTCGGCCTCGAAGAAGAACTGCGTCACCGCCTCGTCGGCGCCCGCGTCGAACTTGCGCTTCAGCCAGTCGACATCGGCGCCATCATGGCCCGCATCGGGGTGCGGGTCGGGGTAGGCGCCGACGCGCACGGTGAAGTCGGACACCTCCTTGAGCGCGGCGACCAGCTCGGCCGAATCGGCGAAGCCGTCGGGGTGGGGGGCGAACCCGGCCGCGCCCTTGGGCGGATCGCCGCGCAGCGCGACGATCTCCTTCACGCCGGCCTCGGCATAGCCCTTGGCGATCTCCAGCGTCTCGGCCTTCGTCGCCTCGACGCAGGTCAGGTGCGCGGCCACGGTCAGGTCGGTCGTCTTCACCAGCGCCTCGACCGCCTCGTGCGTCAGCTTCCGCGTGGTGCCGCCGGCGCCGTAGGTGACCGACACGAACCGCGGCCCGAGCGGCGCAAGATTCTGCACCGTGTCGAACAGGCGGAACGACGCTTCCACCGATTTGGGCGGGAAGAACTCGAACGAGACGGAGGGAGCGGACGACATGCGTGAACCTCTCTTTGTGCTGCCCCTGAAATCGCGTATGCCGCTCTGTGAGGCAACGTCATATTCGTCACGAACTTCATGAGGCGGGATGCATATCGAACTTCGCCACCTGCGCACGATCCGCGCCATCCACGAGGCCGGCGGCCTCGCGCGGGCGGCGGACATGCTCAACATTACCCAATCCGCGCTCTCCCACCAGGTGAAGGGAATCGAGGAGCAGGCGGGGTGCGAGCTGTTCGTGCGCCGCACCAAGCCGCTGCGGCTCTCGGCCGCCGGCCAGCGCCTGCTGCGCGCGGCCGAGCGCATCCTGCCCGAGATCGAAGCTCTCACGCAGGAGTTCGACGCGCTCCGGCAGGGGCGGACGGGGCGGCTGCATATCGCCATCGAATGCCACGCCTGCTTCGAGTGGCTGTTCCCGGTGCTCGACGCCTTCCGCCGCGACTGGGGCGATGTCGATGTCGACATCCGGCCGGGCCTCGCCTTCGACGCGTTGCCGGCGCTGGCGCGCGAGGAAGTCGACATGGTGATCTCGTCCGACCCCGAGGACCTGCCGGGCGTCACCTTCGTGCCTCTGTTCGACTACCACCCGGTCTTCGTCTGCGCGGCGAAGCATCCGCTGGCCCGGAAGCCGCATGTCGTGGCCGAGGATTTCCGGCCCGAGACGCTGATCACCTACCCGGTGGAGCGGGCCCGGCTCGACGCGTTCAGCGAGCTGCTGACGCCGGCCAGGGTCGAGCCGCGGGCGGTGCGGCAGGTGGAGCTGACGGCGGTGATCCTGATGCTCGTGGCCTCCAACAGGGGTGTCGCGGTGCTGCCCGACTGGGTGCTGCGCGAGGAGCGTTCGCGCGGCGAGATCGCCATTCGCCCGCTGACCGAGGCAGGCGTGACCAAGCGCCTCTATGCCGCGGTGCGCGAGGATGAGGCCGACAAGCCCTTCATGCAGACCGTCCTGCGGCTTGCGCGCGAGATTCCCGACGCGATGCGCGCGGCCTGAGCCGGGCGCATCGCGTCTTCCCCCCTTGCACCCCGGCCGTCTCCGGCCAGGATCCGGTCATTCCTGGATCGACTCGAGATAGGTGACGAGCGAGAGCAGTCGCCCGAGCACGAGCAGCTCGGGGTCTTCGGGCCAGCGCGGCGGGCGCATCTCGTCCTGCTCGCGCGTCATCGTGGTCATGTAGCGGTCGCCCCAGACGGGCATCTCGCCCCCGTGCGCGCGCACCTCGTTGCGTCCGTCGATCAGAAGCAGCGTGTTGCGGAACGGGAAGGTGCCGCCCGCCCGCTCGCTCAGCCTGGTCAGGTCGGGCGTCTCGATCTTCATCAGATCCGCCATAGGGCCGTCGCCCCTGGCGTCGCGTCCGTGGCAGCCGGCGCAGGCCGAGAGATATTCCGTGCGCCCCGCCTCGAGGTCGGCGTCCTGCGCGTGGGCCGCTCCGAGCCCAAGGGCGAGCGCGCCGAGGCCCGCGATGATCGTTCTTTTCATGCCGTCCTCCCAGGCGATGGTCCCGTGCCCCGAGCCTTGGACGAGTCCGCGCACCCGTCGTTGACGGCCGTCATCGGCCAGAGCGTCAGCGGGTGGGGGCGCCTTGCCCCGTCCCGGGCGGCGGTGTAGGGGCGTCGCTCGGTTGTCCCCGCTCCGGAGGTCGCCCCATGCAGGGCAGCGCCAATCTCAACGTCATGATCAAGGCTGCGCGCCGCGCGGGGCGCAGCCTCGTCAAGGATTTCCGCGAGGTCGAGAACCTGCAGGTGGGTCGCAAGGGCCCGGGCGACTTCGTCTCCCGCGCCGACATCGCCGCCGAGGCGATCCTCAAGGAGGAACTTCTGGGCGCGCGACCCAATTACGGCTGGCTCGCCGAGGAGGCGGCCGAGATCGAGGGCAAGGATCCGACCCGGCGGTGGATCGTCGACCCCCTCGACGGCACCACGAACTTCCTGCACGGCATGCCCCACTGGGCGGTCTCGGTCGCGCTCGAGCACAAGGGACAGATCGTGGCGGCCGTCGTCTTCGACCCGGCGAAGGACGAGCTGTTCCACGCCGAGAAGGGGGGCGGGGCGTGGATGAACGACAGCCGCCTCCGCGTCTCGGGCCGGTCGCAGCTGACCGACGCCGTCTTTGCCACCGGCATTCCCTTCGGCGCCAAGCGCACGCTGCCCGCCATGCTGCACGATCTGTCGCGGCTGATGCCCGAATGCGCAGGGCTGCGGCGCTGGGGGGCGGCCGCGCTCGACCTCGCTTATGTCGCGGCCGGCCGCTACGACGGCTTCTGGGAGCGCGAGCTTTCCCCCTGGGACGTGGCCGCCGGAATCCTGCTGGTGCGCGAGGCGGGCGGATTCGTCGAACCGCTGCACGAGGGGCGCGAGATCTTCGAGACCGGCGCGCTGGTGGCGGCGAACGCCGACATCTTCTCCCGCTTCGCCGGGGTGCTGCGCGACCGCGACGGCTGAGCGGGCCGCGGCGGCGCTACTGCACGCATTCGGTGGCGCGCAGGCCGTTCGACAGGATCACGTCGTGGCAGCCCAGGAGCGGCAGGATCGGCGCACAGGTGCGCGACCGGGCGAGGCAGGCCCCCTCGCAATCGGCGCCGGTCCGGCAGGGCTCGTTGGCGTCGCGGGGCGTGCGGAAGCAGATGCGCGCCTCGCCGCCCCCCGGCGCCCGGCCGAAGCGGCCGCCATCCTTCTTGCAGATCGCCCGCGCGGCGGCGAAGCGCGCGTCGGGCTCGGCCTCGGGCTCGGGGATGGGCTCGGCCTCCGTCTCGGCCTCCGTCTCGGGCTCGGGCTCGGGCTCTGGCGCCGCCTCGGCAGTCTCGGTCTCGTCCCCCCCCGCGGGCGCGTCGTCGAGGACATAGCCCGCGGGCGGCCCGTCGCCCCCGGCTGTCCCGTCGACCCCGGCTGTCCCGCCGCCGGGCCCGTCGCCTGCCCCGCCTTCGCCGATCTGGCAGGCGGCGAGGGCGAGCATCAGGGCGAGAAGCGGCAGGGCGCGCATGTCAGTAGGGCATCGGGTGGGCGCGATGGGCGGCGCCGATCTCGTCCATCACCTCGGCCGCCAGCGTCAGGTCGAGCCCGGCGAGGATGTGCCTGAGCTGCGCGTCGCTCGTCGCGCCGAAGATGATCGAGCCCATGAACGGGCGCGTCGTGCACCATGCCAGCGCCATGTGGTCGAGCGCCATCCCGTGCCGCTCGGCGATGGCCGCGTAGGCCTCGACCGCCGTGTGCGCCCGCTCGGTCGACCGCCCCCCGAGGTCGCCTCCGATCGCCATGCGCGAGCCCTCGGGCACCGCGCCGTTGCGATACTTGCCGGTCAACAGGCCGGCCGCGAGGGGCGAGAAGGCCAGCAGATCGACCCGCTCGTTGACCGACAGCTCCGCGAGGTCGGTGTCGAACAGCCGGCAGAGCAGCGAATACTCGTTCTGGATCGACACCATCCGCGGCGCGTCCATCTCGGTGGCGAGCCGCAGCCACTGGGCCGTGCCCCAGGCCGACTCGTTCGACAGGCCGACCTCGCGGATCTTGCCTTCGGCCTTCAGCGCGCCAAGCGTCTCGAGCACCTCGCGCATGTTGGCCTCGGTCGCCGCGCGGTCCTGCTTGGAGGGGTCGTAATTCCAGTACTGGCGAAAATGGTAGGAGCCGCGGTTGGGCCAGTGCAGCTGGTAGAGATCGATCACGTCGGTCTGCAGGCGGGCGAGCGAGGCGTCGACCGCCTCGCGCAGCGTCGTGGCGTCGATGCCGCGCCCGTCGCGCACGAAGCCGCCGTTCGGCCCGGTGATCTTGGTGGCGACGACGTATTCGCCCCGCCGTCCCTTGCCGGGGCCGGCGAACCAGGCGCCGATGATCTCTTCCGTCCGGCCGACCGTCTCGGCGCGGATCGGGTTGACCGGATACATCTCGGCCGCGTCGAGGAAGTTGATGCCGGCGTCGAGCGCGCGCGAGAGCTGGCGATGGGCGTCGTCTTGCGGCGTCTGGTTGCCCCAGGTCATGGTGCCGAGGCAGAACTCGGTCACCTCGAGATCGCTCGTTCCCAGCTTGCGCGTGCGCATCGTCCTGCCCCCTGTCGTCGTCTCCTGCCTGCGGCGTCCTGCATACCGCGCCGTGGGACGGGGGCAAGAGCAGGGGCGCGTCCGGCCCTCGGCCGAACAGGGGAGGCGGACGGCGGAACGCCCTGTGCCGGGGCGGTCTTCCGAGGAACTGCCTTTCCCGGCTTGCCCGGGTGTTCATTCTCTCAGGCTATCGTTCATCGGTCAGTCTGTGGCTGGTCGGTGCCAACTGACTGCGTGAAAGGAGATGTGTCTTGCCTGACGGAAGTTTGAGTAATGCAGCTCACAATGCGCGCGCCCTTCTCGCGCAGCTTCGCAGCGAGCGGCGCCGCGTGCTCGAGGAACTCGATTACGGCCCCGGCACCCTCAAGCCGGGACGGCTTCAGGCGCTCGAGGAACAGCTGTTCCGGACGAACGCGCTCATCCGCGCCGTCAAGGAGGTCGAGGAAGACGAGCGCGAACGGCGCCTTCCGCAGGGCGCCTGAAGGGGCAGTCGGGACAGGGCGTGCATCGGGAAGCGCTGTGGCGCGGCCGAGTTTCGGCGTTCCAGAGCGGACTTGAGAACGTAGCGGGAACACGCTACCCTCCGTGCATGGCCCGACCCGATCATCCGCTGCTTGCCCGCGCGCCCCATGCCGGCCGGCCCGCCCTGCCGGTGCTGGGCGAGATGGCGCTGACTCTCGGCCGCGCGCACGAGTTCTGCGGCGTGGCGCGGCGGCTGCTCGCGCTCGCCGTGGCGGCGGCGCGGCCGGGGCCGGTGCTGTGGATCGTGCCCGCCTGGATGCCCGAGCGTCTCAACGGCGAGGGCGTGACCGAGTGGATCGACCCCGCCCGCCTGATCGTGGTGCACCCCTTGCGCGGCGAGGACATCCTGTGGTGCATGGAGGAGGGGCTGCGCGCGGGCGCGGTGCCGCTGGTCGTGGCCGAGCTGCC
>LJNT01000013.1 GCA_001314685.1 Rhodobacteraceae bacterium HLUCCA09 | reverse complement strand
ATCAATGGCCCCGCCTGGGCGGATTTAATTCAATCTCGAGGGTTCCGGGGCGAAATGAGTCGCCTCGCCCCCCGTCTCGCAGCACTCTCCACCACTGGTGGGAACCGGGGTGACGCGCGACTTCGACGATGCGGCTGCTCCCGGCATGACGATCGTAGCGAGCGCGGAGCCGGACATGACAATTCAGGATCGCAGCACACTGTCGGGGAGCCCGGCCGGGGCGAAGTTCCGTGCCTATTCGCCCGCCGGCTTTCGCAGGACGCCCTACTGGGAGCGGCTCTCGCCCGACTACCGCGTGCTGTTCGACAGCGTGACCGAGGTGCTGCCCTTTCGCGTCAACGATTTCACCCTCGAACATCTGATCGACTGGACCGCCCCCGACGGGGATCCGATGTTCCGCCTGATGTTCCCGCAGGAGGGGATGCTGACCGGGGCGCAGGTCGCCGCGGTCGCCCGAGCGAAGGCCGAGGGGCGAGAGCCGCTGCGTGCCGTGGTGCGCGACATCCGCGAGAGCCTCAACCCCCATCCGGCAGGGCAGCAGACCGACAACCGCGCCTGGCTCGACGGAGAACCGGTCGACGGCATTCAGCACAAGTATGCCGAAACGGTGCTGTTCTTCCCCTCCGCGGGGCAGACCTGTCATGCCTATTGCAGCTTCTGCTTCCGCTGGGCGCAGTTCGTGGGCGAGCCCGACTGGAAGATCCAGGCGAGAGAGGCAGCCCAGGCGGCCGCCTATCTGCGCGCGCATCCCGAGGTCACCGACATCCTCATCACCGGCGGCGACCCGGCGATCATGCCGACCCGCGTGCTGGCGCGCTACATCGAGCCGTTTCTCGAGGTCGAGAGCCTGCGCACCATCCGCATCGGCACGAAGGCGCTCAGCTACTGGCCCGGCCGCTTCACCAAAGACGACGATGCCGACGACCTGATGCGGCTGTTCGAGCGGGTGGTCGCCTCGGGCCGGCACCTCGCCGTGATGGCGCATCTCAATCACTGGCGCGAGCTCGAGCCCGCGCCGGTGCAGGATGCCGTCGCCCGGTTGCGCGGGGCGGGCGCCGTCCTGCGCACGCAGGGCCCGATCCTTGCGAATATCAACGACGACGCCGACACGTGGGCACGGCTCTGGGAGCGGTCGGTGGCGCTGGGCATGGTGCCCTACTACATGTTCATGGAGCGCGACACGGGGCCGGCCGACTACTTCCGCGTGCCGCTCCTGCGCGCGTGGGAGATCTACACCGACGCACAGCGGCGCGTCTCCGGCCTCGCCCGCTCGGCGCGCGGGCCGGTCATGTCGGCGCATCCCGGCAAGGTCGTGCTCGACGGCCCGGTGGAGACGGGGGCGGGCGCGGCGCTGTCGCTGCGCTTCCTGCAGGCGCGCGACGCCGCGCTGACGGGTCGGCCCTTCCTCGCCAGGTACGACGACAGGGCGGGCTGGCTCGACGATCTGCGCCCGGCCCCCGGCACCGCCTTCCCGCACGAGCGGCCCCCTGAGTGACGCCGCGCGGGGCCGCCCGCCCTGGAGAATGCCCGGCAGGCGCAGCCCGTGCACACGCGCGCAATCGAGGGCGATGTCGTAGCCGGCGTCGGCGTGGCGCATGACGCCCGTCGCGGGGTCGTTCCACAGCACGCGGGCGAGGCGCCGGTCGGCCGCCTCGGTGCCGTCGCAGCCGGCATCCCCAGCACCACCGGCCCGTCGCCGCGAGCGATCTCGACCGGGGACGCGCGCTCATGGCCGCGCCGGGCCAGTCGGTCGGGCGGCGGCTGCTGACGGAGGTGGCCGAGGGCGGCGCGCAGGCGTCGGGGCGCGGGCAGGGGACGATCGCGCCGGGGGAATGGGCCGACCTGCTGGCGCTGCGCACCGATCACCCCGACCTTGCCGGCGCGAGCCCCGACACCGCGCTTGAGACCTTCGTGTTCGCGGGCAGCGAGGGCATGATCGCCGACGTCTGGTCGGGCGGCCGGCACCTTGTCCGCGAGGGCCGCCACGTCGCCCGCGAGCCGATCGTGGCGGCATACGCGCGCGCGGCGCGGTCGCTGCGCGAAGGGGTCTGGTACCGCGTCGTCATGCGGTAGCCCCTGTGGTAGGTCAGCCGCACGAAGGTTACCGCCCGGCCGCCGAACCACGTCGCCCGCTCGACCTCGAACAGCGGATCGCCTTCGCCGCAGCGCAGTGCGGACGTCAGCGCCGCATCGGCAGCGACCGCGGTGAATCCGATTTCGACGTCGGAATAGGGCACGGTCGCCACGAGCCATTCGTTGGGCGTGGCAGCGGCGAAGTCGACCCGCCTCGCGGCGGGCAGTGCATCGAGGGCGATCCACCGCTCCTCGTGCTGGAACGGCGCGCCGTCGGCCGTGTGCAGGCACGCCAGATGCAGCACCGACGCCCCCTCGGCCAGCCCAAGACGCGCGGAGAGCCAGGCGGGCGCGGCCCGCTCCGCGCGCGAGAACAGGGCGTAGCCGTAGCGGGCGCCGCGCCCCTCGACCTCGGCACGGGTCAGGGGGATCTCGAAGCGTGCGCTGCGCGAGGGCGCGGGTCGCACCCGCGTGCCTGCCTTGCGGCGCCGCTCGAGATAGCCGTCGTCGGCCAGTTCGCGGAGCGCCCGGTTCACGGTAGCACGGGCGCAGGCGTAGCCGGCGGCGAGCTCCGATTCGGCGGGCAGCAGGTCGCCCGGCCGCCATTCGCCCTTGATCAGCCGGGCGACCAGGTCTGACTTGATATCGCGGTATGTGGCGGGTATGGTCGTCGATCGGTGCGCAGAATGGGCTTTTGCCTATGCATAACGCCGGGGAGCGCGGGGGCAACTACCGTCGGGGCGTCTGCAGCGCGCCTGTGTCGATAGGGATTGCCTATCAAGCGACGAGTTGCCGATATTGAACTCCGCTGCATACCGCGGCACGCGGGGAAGGTAGCCAGCCTGCCAGCCCACGATCGCGCCACGGAGCCTGCCCATGCCGCTCGACACGTCCACCGAGGAGATCGCGGCGGAGGCGCGCGCCATAGCCGAACGTCTGACGCCGCTCGAAGGGCCGCTTCTGCCGATCCTGCACGCGGTGCAGGAGCGCTTCGGGCACGTGCCGGACGCGGCGCTGCGCGCCATCGCCGATGTGCTGAACGTCACGCGCGCCGAGGTGCACGGGGTGGCCTCGTTCTACCACGACTTCCGGTCCGAGCCGGCGGGCCGCGTCACCGTGCGCGTCTGCCGCTCCGAGGCGTGCAAGAGCGTCGGCGCCGACCGGCTGCTGGCCGACGTCGAGGCGGCGCTGGGCGTCACGGCCGGCGAGACGGCGCGCGACGGATCGGTGACGCTCGAGCCGGTCTATTGCCTCGGCCTGTGCGCCTGCGGTCCGGCGGCGCAGGTGGGCGAGCGCCTGCTCGGCCGGGCGACGGCCGAGCGGATCGCGGCGGAGGTGGCGTGATTCGGGTCTTTCTCAGCCGGGACGCGGCGGCAAAGGCGCTGGGCGCCGAGGCCGTCGCGGCGGCGCTGGCCGAGGCGGGCGTGACGCCCGTGCGCGTCGGCTCGCGCGGGATGGTCTGGCTCGAGCCGCTTATGGAGATCGAACTGGGCGGCGTGCGGCACGCCTTTGGCCCCGTGTCGCCGAATGACGTGCCGACCCTCCTGGCCGATCCCTCGGGTCACCCCAAGGCGCTCGGGCCGACCGAAGAGATTCCGTTCCTCGCCGCGCAGCAGCGGCTGACCTTCGCGCGCTGCGGCCGGATCGACCCGCTGTCGCTCGCCGACTACGAGGCCGAGGGCGGGCTTGCGGGCCTGCGCCGGGCGCTGGCGATGTCGGCCGAGGGAATCGTCGGCGAGGTGAAGGCGTCGGGCCTGCGCGGGCGGGGCGGCGCGGGCTTTCCGACCGGCATCAAGTGGGACACGGTGCGCACGGCGCCGGGCGAGCGGAAATACATCGTCTGCAACGCCGACGAGGGCGATTCCGGCACCTTCGCCGATCGGATGCTGATGGAGGGCGACCCCTTCTCGCTGATCGAGGGCATGGTCATCGCCGGCCTCGGCACGGGGGCCACGCAGGGCTATGTCTACCTGCGCTCGGAATACCCCGACGCGATCGAGGTGATGTCGGAGGCGATCCGGCTGGCGCGCGACGCCGGGGTTCTGGGCCCTTCGGTGCTGGGCAGCGGCCGGGCCTTCGACATGGAGGTGCGGGTCGGCGCGGGGGCCTATGTGTGCGGCGAGGAGACGTCGCTGCTCAACTCGCTGGAGGGCAAGCGCGGCGTGGTGCGGGCCAAGCCGCCGCTGCCGGCGCTCGAGGGCTTCCTCGGGCGGCCGACGGTGGTCAACAACGTGCTGTCGCTCGCCACCGTGCCGGCGATCTTCGAGAAGGGGGCCGAGCACTACGCCGCCTTCGGGCTGGGCCGCTCGCGCGGGACGATCCCGGTGCAGATCGCGGGCAACGTGAAGCATGGCGGGCTGTTCGAGACGGCCTTCGGGATGCCGCTGGGGCGGCTGGTGAACGAGATCGGCGGCGGCACCGCCTCGGGCCGGCCGGTGAAGGCGGTGCAGGTGGGCGGCCCGCTCGGCGCCTATTTCGCGCCGCACCAGTTCGACACGCCGTTCGGCTACGAGGAGTTCGACGGCCAGGGCGGGCTGATCGGGCATGCCGGGATCGTGGTGTTCGACGACAGCGTGGACATGGCCGAGATGGCGCGCTTTGCCTTCGAGTTCTGCGCCATCGAGTCTTGCGGCAAGTGCACCCCCTGCCGGATCGGCGCGGTGCGCGGCGTCGAGGTGATGGAGCAGGTGATCGCGGGCGATGCAAGCCGGATCGACCTGCTCACCGACCTCTGCGAGACGATGAAGGACGGCTCGCTCTGCGCGCTGGGCGGCTTCACGCCCTACCCCGTGCTCTCGGCGCTGAAGCATTTTCCGGACGACTTCTTTCCGGTGCGGGAGGTGGCGGAATGACCCGTCTGGCGCGGTTGACGCGGGCGGACGGGGGGCCAGCCCCCCGAGCCCCCCGGGATATTTGGAGCAAGAAGAAGGCAGGGGTGCCGAGCGTGGCCCGGCCGGCCGGCTCCATGCAGGAAAGGGTATGACGCGATGAAGGACTTCGTCATTCCATGGGAGACCCGCGACAAGGGCACGCCCGAACGCGAGGGGGCGCCGGTGCGGCTGACCATCGACGGGTTCGAGGTAACGGTGCCGGAGGGCACTTCCGTCATGCGGGCGGCGGCCGAACTGGGGATGCAGATTCCCAAGCTCTGCGCGACGGAGTCGCTCGAAGCGTTCGGCTCGTGCCGGCTCTGCGTGGTGGAGATCGAGGGGCGGCGGGGGACGCCGGCCTCGTGCACCACCCCGGTGGCCGAGGGCATGGTCGTGCGCACCCAGTCGGAGAAGGTGAAGAAGATCCGCCGCGGCGTGATGGAACTCTATATATCAGACCACCCGCTCGACTGCCTGACTTGCGCGGCCAACGGCGATTGCGAGTTGCAGGACATGGCGGGCGCGGTGGGGCTGCGCGACGTGCGTTACGGGTATGACGGCGAGAACCATGTCGTCGCCCGACAGAACGGCGAGGCGAACCCGAACTGGCTGCCGAAGGACGATTCCAACCCCTATTTCACCTACGACCCCTCCAAGTGCATCGTCTGCTCGCGCTGCGTGCGCGCTTGCGAGGAGGTGCAGGGCACCTTCGCGCTGACGATTGAGGGGCGCGGCTTCGACAGCCGGGTGTCGGCGGGGATGGCAGGCGATACGTTCCTCACGTCGGATTGCGTGAGTTGCGGGGCCTGCGTGCAGGCCTGCCCGACCGCGACCCTGCAGGAGAAGTCGGTGGCCGAGATCGGCACGCCGGACCGGTCGGTGATCACCACCTGCGCCTATTGCGGCGTGGGCTGCTCGTTCGAGGCGCAGATGCGCGGCGACGAGCTGGTGCGGATGGTGCCGTGGAAGCACGGCAAGGCGAACCGGGGGCATAGCTGCGTGAAGGGCCGATTTGCCTGGGGCTACGCCAACCATGCCGACCGGGTGCTAAGCCCGATGATCCGCGACACGATCGACGAGCCGTGGCGCGAGGTGAGCTGGGAGGAGGCCTTCGCCCACACCGCCGCGAAGCTGCGGGGAATCCAGGAGCGGCACGGGGTGGGCGCGATCGGGGGGATCACGTCGAGCCGCTGCACCAACGAGGAGACGTTCCTCGTGCAGAAGCTGATCCGTAGCGTCTTCGGCAACAACAACGTCGATACCTGCGCGCGGGTCTGCCACTCGCCCACCGGGTATGGCCTCAAGACGACCTTCGGCACCTCGGCCGGGACGCAGGATTTCGACTCGGTCGAGCACACGGACGTGGTGATCGTGATCGGCGCCAACCCGACCGACGGCCACCCCGTCTTCGCCTCGCGGCTGAAGAAGCGGCTGCGGGCCGGCGCGAAGCTGATCGTGATCGACCCCCGCCGGATTGACCTGGTGCGGACGCCGCATGTCGAGGCCGCGCACCACCTCGCGCTTCGGCCTGGCACCAACGTGGCGGTGCTCACGGCGATGGCGCACGTGATCGTCACCGAGGGGCTGGTCGACGAGCGGTTCGTGCGGGAACGGTGCGAGTGGGACGCCTTCGAGGACTGGGCGCGCTTCGTGGCGGACGAGCGCCATGCGCCCGAGGCGGTGGAGCAGGTCACCGGAGTGGCGGCCGAGGAACTGCGCGCAGCGGCCCGGCTCTACGCCACGGGCGGCAACGGGGCTATCTATTACGGGCTGGGGGTGACCGAGCACAGCCAGGGCTCGACCACCGTCATGGCGATTGCCAATCTCGCCATGGCGACGGGCAACGTCGGCCGCAAGGGCGTGGGCGTGAACCCGCTGCGCGGGCAGAACAACGTGCAGGGCTCGTGCGACATGGGCAGCTTCCCGCACGAACTGCCGGGCTATCGCCACGTGCACGACGACGACGCCCGCTCGGTGTTCGAGGCGATCTGGGGCACGCCGATCCGCGACGAGCCGGGGCTGCGCATCCCCAACATGCTGGACGCCGCGACCGAGGGCACCTTCCGGGGCATCTACATCCAGGGCGAAGACATCCTGCAGTCGGACCCCGACACCCGGCACGTGCGCGACGGGCTGGCGGCGATGGAGTGCGTGATCGTCCACGACCTGTTCCTGAACGAGACGGCGAACTACGCCCATGTCTTCCTGCCCGGCTCGACCTTCCTGGAGAAGGACGGCACGTTCACCAACGCCGAGCGGCGGATCAACCGGGTGCGCCGGGTGATGGCGCCCAGGACGGGACTCGCCGACTGGGAGGTGACGCTGGGGCTGGCCCGCGCGATGGGGGCGGAGTGGGCCTATACCCACCCCGGCCAGATCATGGACGAGATCGCGGCGACGACCCCCTCCTTCGCGGGCGTCTCGTACGAGACGCTCGAGACGGAGGGATCGGTGCAATGGCCGTGCAACGCAGCCGCGCCGCAGGGCACGCCGGTGATGCACGAGGCGGGTTTCGTGCGGGGCAAGGGCCTGTTCGTGGTGACGGAGTATGTCGCCACCGACGAGCGGACCGGCCCGCGCTTCCCGCTGTTGCTGACCACGGGGCGGGTGCTGACGCAATACAACGTGGGCGCGCAGACGCGGCGCACGGCGAACACGGTCTGGCACGCCGAAGACGTGCTGGAGATCCACCCCCACGACGCCGAAAACCGGGGGATCGCCGACGGCGCCTGGGTCAAGCTCGCCTCGCGCAAGGGCGAGACGTCGCTCCGCGCACATATCACCGACCGGGTGGCGCCGGGCGTGGTCTATACCACCTTCCACCACCCCGACACGCAGGCGAACGTCATCACCACCGACTATTCCGACTGGGCGACGAACTGCCCGGAATACAAGGTGACGGCGGTTCAGGTGTCGCTCTCGAACGGGCCGACCGAGTGGCAGCGCGACTACGCCGCGCAGGCCGAGCGGGCGCGCCGGGTGCTGAAGGCGGCCGAGTGATGGGGCAGGCGCGCGCCATCCTGCCCGCGCGCGCTGCGCCGCGGCCGCTGGCCGAGGAGGTGCCGGTCGCGCTGGTCTACAACGGCACGACGCAGGCGGTGATGATGGCGACGCCCGCCGACCTCGAGGATTTCGCTGTCGGCTTCACCCTCACCGAGGGGATCGCGGCGGCCTCCGACATTCTAGAGCTCGAGATCGTCGAGCACGGCGCGGGCCGCGAGGCGCGGATGTGGCTGCCCGACGGCGCCGCCGAGCGGCTGGCGCGGCGGCGGCGGGCGATGGCCGGGCCAGTGGGCTGCGGCCTGTGCGGCATCGACTCGATCGAGCAGGCGCTGGCGCCCGCCGCGCAGGTGGAGACCTGCGACCTGCGGCTGCGGGCGGCCGACCTGCGCCTTGCGCCCGAGATGCTGCGCAGGAGGCAGCCGCTGCACGACGCGACGCACGCGGCCCACGCCGCCGGCCTCTGGCGGCCGGGCGCGGGGCTGGTGCTCGTGCGCGAGGACGTGGGCCGCCACAACGCGCTCGACAAGCTGGCGGGCGCCGCGGCGCGCGCCGGCGCGGACACCGCGGGAACGGCGGTCGTGCTCACCAGCCGCGTTTCGGTCGAGATGGTGCAGAAGGCGGCGGCGATGGGGGCCGAGGCGATCCTCGCGGCCTCCGCGGCCACGGCGCTCGCCGCACGGATGGCCGACGCGGCGGGGTTGACGCTGATCGCAGGGCTGAAGGGCGGCCTCGCCGCGCCGCTGACCCACCCCCACCGGATGGAGGGCTGACATGACCGACGAAAAGCTCGCCTACATGGCCAACCAGATCGCCACCGCCTTTCGCACACAGCCGCGCGAGGCGGCGGCGGGCGCCGTGGCCGACCACATCAACAAGTTCTGGGAGCCGCGGATGCGCGCGCACCTTCTCGCGCGGCTGGACGCGGGCGGCGCGGGCCTCGACCCGGTGGTGATCGCCGCCGGCCCCGCGATCCGCCGCCCGACCGAGGCCTGCGCCTGAGGCGGCCCGCTCCGACGCGCGGCACCCCGGGGCTCCCGCCCTCTCTCGCGCCCGTGCAGGCGCTCCTCCGGTTGGGCCCGGCGCCCGCTTGCGCGGGCGCAGCGCCGCGTGGGCCGCAGCCGTGGCACCCGAGGCAGGGCGTCGGGCCATCGGGGCTTGCGCTCCGCCGCGCTTCGGGGTGACTTCGGGGCTGCGCCCATGAGGAACCCCGCATGCCCGACTTTCTCGATATCGACCGCCTTCCCGCCGACGACCTGCGTGCGATCCTCGACGCGGCGCGCCGGATGAAGGACGCGCGGGCGGGCCGGCCGCGGGGCGCGGCCGACGACGAGGCCGCACTCGCGGGGCGGGTCGTGGCGCTCGTCTTCGAGAAGCCGTCGACGCGGACGCGGGTGTCGTTCGACGTGGGTGTCCGGCAGATGGGGGGGCAGACGCTGGTGCTTTCGGGCGCCGAGCTGCAGCTCGGCGCCGGCGAGAGCGTCGCCGATACCGCTCGTGTGCTGTCGCGCTACGTCGATCTCATCATGATCCGCACCTTCGACCCCGCGGCGCTGGAGGAGCTCGCCCGACACGCCACGGTGCCGGTGATCAACGGGCTGACCGACCGCTCGCATCCCTGCCAGATCATGGCCGACGTGATGACCTACGAGGAGCATCGCGGGCCCATCGTGGGGCGCAGGGTAGTCTGGTGCGGCGACGGCAACAACGTCTTCGCCTCGTTCGCCCACGGCGCCGCGCGCTTCGGCTATTTCCTCGTCTTCGCCGGCCCCGAGGCGCTCGACCCCGACCCCGAGATCGTGGCGGCGATGCGGGCCGAAGGCGCCGACATCGCGGTGGAGCGCGACGCGGCCCGCGCGGTCGAGGGCGCCGACCTCGTCGTGACCGACACCTGGGTCAGCATGCACGACGCCCCCGAGACGAAGGAAGAACGCCACCACCTGCTCGCGCCCTATCGGGTCGACGAGGCGCTGATGGCACAGGCGGCCCCCGACGCCCTTTTCATGCACTGCCTGCCGGCCCATCGCGGCGAAGAGGCGACGGACGCTGTGCTCGATGGCCCGGCCTCGGTCATCTTCGACGAGGCCGAGAACCGGCTGCACGCCCAGAAGGCCATCCTGCGCTGGTGCCTCGGCGTCTGATCTGCGCCGGGCATCGACATGTGCAATCGGCGAGTCGACATCGCTCAGCCGTGAGCGCCTCGATTCGGCCAGAGCACGGCGACCCGGCCAGCCGAAACGGCGGGCAGCGCGGGGAGGGATGCGCCGTTCCCGGCTGGGCCTGGCGCGGGCGCAGTGACGGCCTCGGCAGACAGGCGAGGGCCTTCGATCACGCGCACCGGCCACGCCTCCGCCCGTGGTCAGGCCCGGTTCGTGGGGCCAGCAGGGCCACATCCTGCCGCAGAGCGGCGCGAGCCGGGCCGAGAGGGCCGGACCGCAGCGCAGCGAGACACGGGCCGGACCGACTGCCACGTCCAGCGCGGAGCGGTTTCCGCCGGCCCAGTCGGGCAAGGGCGTCGACGTCCGGCCCCAGTGCATGCAGGGTGGCGCGCCCGGCGGGCCGATGTGCCCGCGCGGAAGGGCGAGGGAGAGGGCCGGCGGGCCGCCCGGCTCGTCGACGGCGAAGGCGGCGAGGCCGGGCATCACGTCACGCCACAGGGCGCCTGCCCGGGCGCGGATCTTCAGCCGCCCGTCGGCCGTGCGCCTGATCGCCTCCGACCGGTGCAGCACGACCGGCACGCTGTCGGGTCCGCACCGCAGACCTGCCCCGGCGGCCGCGGATGCCGCCATCAGGTCGAGCAGCTCCGTGCCTTGCGCCTGCAGCCGCCGCAACGTCAGTCCGAGCCGGGCGGCACGGGACGAACTCCCTACCGGGGAGATCTTCTACAGCCACGCCGAGGCGTGGATCGTCATCGAGAGCTGGCGCCAGCACTCCAACACGACGCGCCCCACTCATCCCTGGGCCATCGGCCGCCAACTCCGGAGGTCGTGCAGGGGCAGGCTCCGCCATCCGGAGCCGCTTCGCCGGCGACCCCAACGACAGCTCCAAGACCCGTCGTGCACCAGGACTGAAGCTGGACCACTTCACTGGGGCAGGTCACCTGGCGCTGCCGCCCATGGGCCAGGGGCGCGCGCACTCGCGACGGGCGGCGCCATGGCCCTTGTCTGCCTGCCCCCCTCGGCGCGACGTAAGCATCCGGCGTAGGCCGCCGTCATGCAGCGAGTTGGTGCTCTGTTGGCTGCCATTTCCACGGCAGAAGGTCCGGCACCTGTGAAGCCGTTGTGTT
>LJNT01000114.1:11299-12306 GCA_001314685.1 Rhodobacteraceae bacterium HLUCCA09 | reverse complement strand
GTAACGCCTGACTCTGCGGGGGCTTTCGAGCCCGTTTGATCTGTGATTCCCTTCTGGGAAACGGATCATGAGGTAGGGATGGGGCGAGCGCTTGAGATCAGGGACGACCTGAGCGCGTCGGAGCTTCGTAGGCTGGCGGCTCGGGAGAAGAAGAACCGGGCGGCGCGGCGGATGCTGGCCATCGCGAACGCGCTGGAGGGGATGAGCCGGGCCGCTGCGGCGCGCGCTGCGGGGATGGACCGGCAGGCGCTGCGCGGCGCGGTCGTGCGCTACAACGCCGAAGGGGTCGACGGGCTCTACGACCGCCCGACATCGGGCCGCCCGCCGGCGCTGACGGAGGCGGAACTGGCGCTGCTGTCGGCGCGCATCTTCCGCGGCCCCGATCCCGAGACCGACGGCGTGAGCAGCTGGACGTTGCGCGACCTCTGCCGCTGGATCGAGGAGCGCTTCGACAAACGTCTGCCCCCGCAGAGCCTGTCACGCATCCTTCGGCGCGAGGGCTTCTCGCGCCAGAAGACGCGGCCGACCCACCCGAAGACGGACGAAGCGGCGCAGCGCCGCTTCGAAAAAGGGGGCTCGAGTCGGCGCTGGCGGCCGCCGCCGAGGCCCATCCCGGCAAGCGGCTGACGCTGTGGTTCATGGACGAGATGCACGTCGGCCAGAAGGGGCGGCTCTGTCATCGATGGTGGGCGCGGGGAAAGCGACCGCCCGGCGTTCAGGATCAGCGCCACGAATGGGCCTACCTCTTCGGCGCCGCCCGGCCAGGCGGCGAGGCCGCCTTCGCGCTGGTCCTGCCCACGGTCAACACCGACACGATGCAGATCTTCCTCGACCGCTTCGCCGAGACCCTGGCCGAGGACGAGCACGCCGTCATGGTGCTCGACGGCGCCGGCTGGCATGGCGCCAAGGCGCTCGCGGTCCCGCCGAACGTCACCCTCGTCCCGCTGCCGCCCTACTCGCCGCAACTAAACCCCATGGAGCGGCTCTGGCTCTACCTGCGGGAGCGC
>LJNT01000114.1:0-11261 GCA_001314685.1 Rhodobacteraceae bacterium HLUCCA09 | reverse complement strand
ATCGTCGACGCCTGCTCCATCGCCTGGAACGCAATCGCCGACGACGCCGAGCGCATCCGGTCTCTCTGTCTCTACCCGTACATCCAGAAAGTCATTGGTCGAGCGCGTCGGTATAAGGCGGGGACTGCCTGAAGACCTCCCTCAGAAAGTCCCGCAAAAACATTGGCTTGTATGGATTTAATGGTGCCCGCAGAGAGACTCGAACTCCCGACCCACTGCTTACAAGGCAGTCGCTCTACCAACTGAGCTATGCGGGCGCCGCGTCCCCTTAGCAGTATCGCGGTCGGCGCGCCACTCCCCGAACGGGCCCTTTCGGTGGTGCGGCGGTCAGAGAGAGAAAGGGAGCGCCGGTGCAGATGCGTCCGTCCGCCCAAGGACAGTGCGATGGCCCTCGTGCGAACTGCGAGGGGCGCCCTCAGGCGGGGGGCGTGGGATCGGGCAGAACGGCGCTGCCGAGGCCGGTCACATCGAGCGAGGCGAGCGACAGCCGACCGCGCTCGACACGCAGCAGGGCGGTGTCGCCGGGGTGGTGGTAGAGGTCGGGATGGGCGGCAAGAAAGGCCGCCTGCTCGGCCTCGGGCGCCGCCGCCATGCCGCGCACGTAATGGTGGCCGTTGCGCTCGACATGGGTGCAGCCGATCAGCGTTGCCAGCGCGAGATCCTGCTGGACGGCGAGGCCGGCCTGCGTGGTCAGATCTTCGGCCGACATGAAGTGGCGCCCGGCCCCAGCGCCGGCCGCGGCGCCGCCCCCGACCTTCGCGTTCAGCGTCGCGCAGCGCGCCCGGTTCAGGAGCGCCTTGTAGAGCCCCTTGCACGACTTCGACGAGACGCCCGTGTAGCCGAGCGCGAGCGCGCGAGGAAAGGCGTCGAGCGCGTCGTCGGATTCGTCGATCTCGACGGGCACGTGGCGGGCCAGCGCCGCGACGTCGGCCGAGAGCGCGGCCGCCCGCGCGATCGGCTGTTCCACGAACAGGATCGCCGCGCGCAGGCGGGCGAGCGCGGGGTCGGCCACGATGGCCTGCCACAGCGCCAGCGCGCCGTCAGCACTGGCGAACTGCTCGTTGCCATCGAGCGTGGCGCGATAGGCGGGCAGGGCCTCCAGCACGCCCGCGATCCGGCGCAGGCGGTCGAGATCGGCGTCGAGATCGCCCGATACCTTCAGCTTGAAATGGTCGACGCCGTAGGCCGCGATCACGCCTTCCAGCGTTTCGGGCAGGCCGTCGTCGAGGCGTGTGGCCGCGTAGAGCTCCGCCTCCGTCAGCGGGTCGGCGAGGCCGATCGTGTGGCGCAGGGCGATGTGGCGGGCCGGGGAGAACCCGCGCAGGAAGGCGGGCAGGTCGACGCCGGCCAGATCGGGCGTCAGCGCATCGGTCAGGCCGAAGAGGTTGGCCCGCGCCCCGGCGAAGAGGCTCGCCCCCTCGATCCGCAGGAGCGCGTCGAGCACGGCGCGGTCGAGCGCGGCGGTGCCGAAGCTCGCCACGAGGCCCGGCAGCCCCGCCTCGGCACAGGCCGTCTCATGCGGCCCCGCCATCGCAGCGTGCAGGCCGAAGGCCGTGTGCGGCGTGCGCTCGGCGAGGTAGAGGTCGGAGGCGATCCGCACCGCGCGGCGCAGCTGTTCGAAATTGTCGTCGTTCGTGAGGTCGGGCGCCTTGTCGAACCATTTCGGCACCAGCAGGTCGGCGGCCATGCCCCAGCCCTCGCGCCCGTCCTCCATCCGCACCCGGGCACGAACGAAGAGTTGCGGCGCCGCGGTCAGCGTGACGACGCCGAAGCGGAACGGCATGCGGAAGGTCGCGGGGCGCTCGAAGGTCGCCACTTCCTCGACGGTCAGGCGGGGCGCGTCGGTCATGCCAGCCCCTCCCACACGCCTTTGAGATAGCCGAGGGAGCGCGCGGCGCAGGCCGGCCCGTCGGGGACGTAGACGAACGGCTCGACCGCCACCCAGCCGGCGTAGCCGTGCCGCTTCAGCGTGCCGAGGACGGGGGCGAAGCGCATCTCGCCCTCGCCGGGGCCGCGGCGCGAGGGGTCGTTGACCTGCACGTGGGCGATCAGCCCGCCGGGCAGGGTGCGGTCGAGCAGGGCGGCGGGGGCTTCCCCGTTGCGCCCCGTCGCGGCGCAGTCGACCATGGTGCGAAAGGCCGGGCTGCCGATCTGCGCCACAAGCTCCGCCGCCTCGTCGACGGTGGTGACGAAGTTCGTCTCGTCGCGCGCGAGCGGCTCTATGCAGTAGGTGACGCGTGCGGCCTCGGCCGCCTCTGCCGCCGCCCGCAGGCACTCGGCGGCGCGGGCGCGGGCCGCGGCCTCGCCGCCATCGGGCAGCATGCGCTGCTTTGGCGAGCCATGCACCAGGGCCTCGGCCCCGAGCTCGGCCGCAAGATCGACGCAGCGGCGCAGGACGTCGACCGTCTCGCGCCGCACCCTGGCGTCGTCGGTGGTGATCGACAGGCCCTCGGGCGAGACGAGCAGCCAGTGCAGGCTCGAGCAGGCGAGTCCCGCATCGGTCAGCGTGCGGCGGATCTCGGCCGTGTCGGCCGGGGTGATCGCACGCGGATCGGAGGCGAGCGTGAACGGCGCGATCTCGAGCCCGTCATAGCCGAGCGCGGCGGCGAAGTCGCATTGCGCGCCGAACGACATCTCGCGCAGCACCTCGTTGCAGAGCGAAAATCTCATTCCTGCCTCCCTGGGCGCGCGACATCGCACCCCGTCCGTCTTTCAAGGGGGGGCGCAGCGCACGTGCAAGCCCGCGGTCCGGGTCCGTGTCTGGGCCCGGGTTCGGGACAAGGGGCGCCCGATCGAGCGGAATGCCATTCGCGGCGTAGTTCCGCCGAGCTGGCGACATGTGCGCAATCCTGACGGGGGGATGCAGGAAGGGGATTGATCACGACGGCCTCCGTAAGCTACCAACCAGTAGGTAACTTGGGAGGAGACAAATGACCATAACGACTTTCGGACGCGCGCTCGGCCTGTCGGCCGCGCTCGGCCTCGCCGCGGCAGCGCCCGCTCTGGCGGAATGGCAGCCCGACCGGCCCATCAACATCATCGTGCCGTGGTCGGCCGGTGGCTCGACCGACCAGGTGACGCGGGTCGTCGCCCCGATCCTTGAGGAGGCGCTCGGCACCCCCATCGTCGTGGTCAACCAGCCCGGCGCCTCGGGGTCGATCGGCACCAAGGCCGCCCTCGACGCGCCCCGCGACGGCTACACCTGGACGGCCAACGCCATCGCCAACAACGCCACCTACGCGGTGACCGGCCTGGTCGAGGACACCTCGATCGACGACTACCGCATCTACCTGCACGTCGCGAACGTGCCGGTGGTCAGCGTCAACGCCGACGCGCCCTACCAGGATTTCGGCGAACTGCTGGCGGCGATGAAGGAAGAGGGCACGGTGACGGTCGGCACCGCCGGCGTGAACTCGTCGGGCGGCATGGCGCTGGCCGCGCTGAACGAGGCGGCCGAGGGCGGGCTCGGCGCGCGCATGGTCACCTATGACGGCGGCAACCCGGCGGTTCTCGCGGCCGCCGCGGGCGAGGTGATGGCCACCACCCAGCTCGCCGTCGAGCAGACCGAGATGATCAAGGCCGGGCAGATCCGACCGCTCGCGGTGCTCTCGGACAAGGCGCTCAGCGTCGAGGGTCTCGATCCGATCCCGCCGATCACCGAGTGGCTGCCCGACATGCACATCGCGCCCGACTATTTCGGCGTGTTCATCCCTGTCGGCGCGCCGGACGAGGTCTACGAGACGGTCGACAAGGTCTGGCAGGAGCACGTGATGACGTCCGAGGCGCTGAAGAGCTACGCCACCGAGCGCGGGGCCGACTTCAACCCCAGCTTCGGCGAGGACGCCCGCGAGCGCGCCATGCCCGTGGTCATCGCCGAGGCCTGTTCGCGGGTGACGCGCGGCGAAGCGGTGATGGACCCCTCCGAGATCGGGATCGACTGCTCCGGCATGGACTGATCTTCCCCGCGGCGCGCGGGGGTCTCTTATCCGCGCGCCGCCCCTCTCTGCCATTGCATGGCCAGCCCGGACCGGGCGCCACCCCCCTTTCCGAGGGACCGATCCGATGCGTTTCGAAAGCGCCACGTCCGACCGGATCACGGCCGCCGTCTTTTTCGCCCTCGGCGCCGCCATGGCATGGGGCGGCTACACGATGGACCGGCTCGAGATCCGCCAGATCCACCCCGCCTCGATCCCCGGCCTCGTGCCGATGATCCTCGGCGCCGCGCTGATGCTCTGCGCCGCGCTGCTGTTCGTGGGCGCACGCGAGGACGAGCCCGAGGGCGAGGGCTCGTGGGAGCACTTCCTCGTTGCCGCCGGGTGGAGCATCGCATACGCCCTCGGCATGGTCGGGCAGATGCCCTTCGCCTTGGCGACCGCGATCTACCTCGCGGGCTTCGTCGGCTGGTTCCTGTGGCGCGACGTGCGCCCCGAGCGCCCCGTCGTCACCGCCGCCGGCGTCGTCGTCTTCTCGGTCGTGACCGCCATCGCCATCTCGGCGCTGTTCCGCTACGGCTTCTTGGTGCGGCTGCCATGATCGAGGGCGCGCAGGGCTTCGTCGCGGCGCTCGGGGCGCTGGCGACGCCGATGAATCTCTTCCATGTCGCCTGGGCCACGCTGCTCGGCATCTTCGTGGGCAGCCTGCCCGGGCTGACGGCGACGATGGGCGTGGCGCTGCTGACGACGCTCACCTACACGCTCGACCGCGACGTCGCGATCCTCGTGCTGATCTGCATGTATGTGGGCGCGATCTACGGCGGCTCGCGCTCGGCCATCCTGCTCAACATCCCCGGAACGCCCGCGAGCGCGGCCACCTCGCTCGACGGCTTCCCGCTCGCGCAGCGCGGTCAGGCGGGCTACGCGATGGCGCTGGCCACGGCAGGCTCGGCGCTGGGCACCATCGTGGGCATCGTCCTGCTGGTGCTGATCGCGCCACCGCTGGCGAGCGTCGCGCTCAACTTCGGCTCGTTCGAGTTCTTCTGGCTCGCCGTCTTCGGCATCGTCATTTCGGGGCAGCTGACCGGCAACACGAGCCCGCTCAAGGGCTACATCGCAGGCATCCTCGGGCTGATGGTGGCGATGATCGGCAGCGAGGGCATCCACGCCCATGTGCGCTTCAACCTCGGCATCGACGATCTGAACGGCGGCATCGCGCTGATCCCCGCCATGGTCGGCGCCTTCGGCTTCGCCGAGGTGCTGACGGTGATGTATCGCCGCAAGGCCGGTCTGGTGGCCGACAGCTCGCTGAAGGATCGCGGCTTTCCCCGCCTGCGCGATCTCTGGCGCTTCAAGTTCACCATCGGGCGGTCGGGCGTGATCGGCACCCTCGTCGGCATCATCCCCGGCGTGGGCGAGGATATCGGCGCCTGGGCTTCCTACGCGGCGGCCAAGCGATCGAGCCGCACGCCAGAGGACTACGGCAAGGGCTCGACCGAGGGGCTGACCGCGGCCGAGACGGGCAATAGCGCCGTCGTGCCGGGCTCGCTGATCCCGGCGCTGACCCTCGCGGTGCCGGGCTCGGCGCCGGCGGCGGTGCTGATCGCGGCGCTCTTCATCCACGGGGTGCGGCCGGGGCCGATGATCATGATCGAGCAGCCGACATTTCTCTACTCGATCGCGGCGATGCTCTTCCTGGCCACCATCGGCATAGCGGTGTTCGGCCTGTCGCTGACGAAGCTCTTCATCCTGGTGCTGCGCATCCCCCGCGAATACCTGATGCCGCTCGTCTTCACCCTTTGCGTGATCGGGCCATATGCCCTCACTCAGAGGCATTTCGAGATCTGGGTGATGGTGCTGTTCGGCCTGCTGGGCTTCGTCCTGCGACAGATGAAATACCCGATGGCGCCGCTCGTGCTCGGCATCATCCTGGGCACCCTGCTCGACAAGAGCCTGCGGCGCGGGCTGACCCTGTCGGACGGCGACCTGACGCCGTTCTTCACCCGCCCCATCTCGGCCGGCTTCGTGGCGGTGATCGTGCTGACGATCCTCGCCGGCACGCCGCCCGTCCGCCGCGCCATGGGGCGCCTCGTGGCGCCGCTGCGCCGCTCAAGGGAGCAGGAGGGGCGATGAGCGCGGGCGGACGCGAGGCGAGAATGCCCGAGGGCGGGGCGACGGAGCGGCAGCGCGCCCGCCCGCCCCGGCGCGATGCCGCCGCCTCGAAGCGGCGCATCCTGCTCGCGGCGTTGCACGAATTCTCCGAGAACGGACTCGCCGGTGCCCGGATCGACGCCATCGCCGAGCGCGCGCAGGTCAGCAAGCCCATGATCTACAGCTATTTCGGCGACAAGGACGAGCTCTACAAGGCGGCGCTGCGCGAGGCCTACGTGCAGATCCGCAAGGGCGAGCGAAAAATGGAGACCGACGACATGTCGCCGGCCGAGGCAATCCACGAACTCGTCCGCTTCACGCTCGACCACTTCGTGTCGAAGCCCTGGTTCATCCGGATGCTGAACACCGAAAACCTCGTGGGCGGCGACAACATCCGCGGCATCGCCGACGCGGCCGAGATCCAGTCGCCGCTGATCGACCAGATCCGCGACATCCTCGAGCGGGGCGCCCGCGCGGGCGTGTTCCGCGACGGGATCGACCCGGTCGAGTTCTACATCACGCTCGCCTCGCTCTGCTATTTCCCGGTCTCCAACAAGCACACGCTGCGCGCCGTCTTCCACGTCGCCATCGACGAGGAGTGGCTCGCCCGCAAGACCGAGGACACCGCCGAGCTCCTGCTGCGCTACCTCGCGCCGGAGCCCGCCCCCAAGACCAGGACGCACGGAAGGGACGAGGAATGAGACAGACGCGCATCGGCATCATCATGCACGGCGTAACGGGCCGGATGGGGATGAACCAGCACCTGATCCGTTCGGTCCTCGCCATCCGCGCCCAAGGGGGCGTGAAGTTGTCCGACGGGTCGTTCCTCGTGCCCGACCCGATCCTCGTGGGCCGCAACGCCGAGAAAGTCGAGGCGCTGGCGAAGGCGCACGGGGTGGAGCGGTGGACCGACGACCTCGACGCCGCGCTCGCCAATCCCGACGACACGCTGTTCTTCGACGCCGCCTCGACCAAGCTGCGCCCGGCGCTGTTGCGCAAGGCGATCGACGCGGGCAAGCACGTCTATTGCGAGAAGCCCGTCTCGGAGGGCTTGGAAGAGGCCGTCGACATCGCCCGCTATGCAAGGGAGAAGGGTGTCAAGAACGGGATCGTCCACGACAAGCTCGACCTGCCGGGCCTCGTCAAGCTCAAGCGCCTGCGCGACAGCGGCTTCTTCGGCCGTATCCTGTCGGTCAAGGGCGAGTTCGGCTACTGGGTGTTCGAGGGCGACTGGATGCCTGCGCAGCGGCCCTCGTGGAACTACCGCAAGGACGACGGCGGCGGCATCATGTCGGACATGCTGTGCCACTGGCGCTACGTGCTCGACAACGTGGTGGCGCCGGTCAAATCGGTCTCGTGCCTCGGCGCCGTTCACATCCCCCAGCGGTGGGACGAGTCGGGGCAGCCTTACGAGGCCGACGCCGACGACGCAGCCTATGCCACCTTCCTGCTCGAGGGCGACGTGGTCGCGCACATCAACTCGAGCTGGTGCACCCGTGTCCGCCGCGACGACCTCGTGACCTTCCAGGTCGACGGCACGCACGGATCGGCGGTGGCCGGGCTGCACACCTGCCGGTCGCAGCACCGGGTGAACACGCCCAAGCCGGTCTGGAACCCTGACGAGCCGCAGACGATGGACTTCATGGCCGACTGGCAGGACGTGCCCGACAACACCGTCTTCGACAACGGCTTCAAGGTGCAGTGGGAGCAGTTCCTGCGCCACGTCGCCGAGGACGCGCCGTGGAGCTACACGCTCGCCGAGGGCGCCAAGGGCGTGCAGCTGGCCGAGGCCGGCTACAGGAGCTGGCGCGAGCGCCGCTGGATCGACCTGCCCGCGCTGGAGATCTGACGATGCCTACCCTCGACCTTCCCGGCGGCGCTGTCACGCTAGAGGCCGGCCCGGTGCCCGAGCCGCTGACCGCCTCGCCCCGCATCGCCTATTCCGCCGTCCATGTCGTGGCCGACCCGTTGGCCGAGGCCGACCCCTGGGTCGACTGCGCCATCGACTGGGAGCGCACGCTGGCCTTCCGCGAGCACATCTGGTCGCTCGGCCTCGGCGTGGCCGAGGCGATGGACACCGCCCAGCGCGGTATGGGCCTCGATTGGCCGACCTCTCTCGAGCTCATCCGCCGCTCGGTCGCGCAGGCGAGGGCCGGCGGCCACCTGATCGCCTCCGGCGCGGGCACCGACCATCTCGCGCCGGGGCCGGACGTGACGGTTGACGACGTGATCGCCGCCTACGAGGAGCAGTGCGAGGCGGTCGAGGCGGCGGGCAGTCGCGTGATCCTCATGGCGTCCCGCGCGCTGGCGCAGGCCGCGACGGGCCCCGACGACTACGCCCGCGTCTACGAGCGGGTGCTGTCTGGCCTCCGGCAGCCGGCGATCCTGCACTGGCTGGGCGAGATGTTCGACCCCGCGCTCGAAGGCTACTGGGGTCATGCCGACCACGGCGCGGCGATGGAGACCTGCCTGCAGGTGATCGAGGGCAACGCCGACAAGGTCGACGGCATCAAGATCTCGCTCCTGTCGGCGGAAAAGGAGATCGTCATGCGCCGGCGCCTGCCCGCCGGGGTGCGCATGTATACGGGCGACGACTTCAATTATCCCGACCTGATCGCGGGCGACGAACAGGGCCATTCCGACGCGCTGCTGGGCATCTTCGACCCCATCGCCGGGGCCGCCGCCCGCGCCCTCGGCGCGCTGGGGCGCGGGGACATGGAGGGCTACCGCGCGGCCTTCGAGCCGACCGTGCCGCTGTCGCGCCACATCTTCCGGGCGCCGACGCGGTTCTACAAGACGGGCGTGGTGTTTCTCGCCTACCTTACCGGCCACCAGGACCACTTCACCATGGTCGGCGGGCAGGAGAGCGCGCGCTCCACCCTGCACCTGGCCGAGATCGTCCGGCTGGCAAATGACGCACGCCTCTTCGCCGACCCCGACATGGCGGCCGCCCGCGCCCGCCCCGTCTTCGCCGCCCGCGGCGTGGCGGTGTGAGGATGGGCGGCGTCGGGCCCGAGCGGCTGTCGCTCAACACCGCGACGGTGCGCGAGCAATGGGGTCTCGCCCAGTGCATCGACGGCTGCGCGCGCCACGGGATCGGCGGCATCGCGCCCTGGCGCGACAAGCTGCACGAGATGGGCGTGGCGGCAGCGGCGAAGGCGATCCGCGAGGCGGGGTTGACTGTCAGCGGGCTCTGCCGCGGCGGATGGTTCACCGCGACCGGCACGCTGGGGCAGGAGGTGATCGACGACAATCGCCGCGCCGTCGACGAGGCCGCCGAGATCGGCGCGGCCTGCCTCGTGATGGTCGTGGGCGGTCTGCCCGACGGCTCGCGCGACCTCTCCCGTGCGCACGCGCTGGTGGAGGAGGGGCTGGCGCGGACGCTGGACCATGCCCGCGAGGTGGGCATGCCCGTCGCCATCGAGCCCCTGCACCCGATGTATGCCGCCGACCGCGCCTGCGTGAACACGATGCGCCAGGCGCTCGACATCTGCGACCGGCTGGGCGAGGGCATCGGCGTGGCCTGCGACGTCTACCATGTCTGGTGGGATCCGGACCTTTACGACCAGATCCGGCGGGCAGGGCGCGAGCGCCTGCTCGCCTTCCATGTCTGCGACTGGCTGGTGCCCACGCGCGACCTGCTGACCGACCGCGGCATGATGGGCGACGGGGTGATCGACATCCCCCGCATCCGCGCGGCGGTCGAGTCCGAGGGCTTTGGCGGGCTCAACGAGGTCGAGATCTTCTCGGCGCTCAACTGGTGGCGGCGCGATCCCGACGAGGTGCTCGCCACGATGGTCGAACGCGGCCGCATCAGCTGCTGAGCGCCGGCCTCGACCGACGCGCCCGAGCGGGCAGGCGACGCGGCCCGCGGCTCTCCCGCCCCGATGTCCCGCCGCCGGAGGCGAGCGATTTTGTGATCGTGGAGGCGCATCCCGGTGTCGGATACAAGCGCCACGAGCTAGCGAGCCTCGTCATCGACGGCACGGCACTTCTCTTGGACCTTGCGGATGTCCCCCAGCGAGAGCGGCTGTCGATCCTCCACACCCGCCTTCCGGTCGTAGTAGATCCCGGCGAAGGGATTGGTGAGGGTGATCCTGATCTCCGAGGCGGCGAAGTTGATCACGGAGCGCACCGTGCCGAAAACCCTCGTGATGCTGCTGCTCGACAGCTGTCGCTCGATGAGGGCATCGCGGAAGGCGTTGGCGTCGGCGCGGGTGTAGGCGGAGATGTCCTTGTCGCCGCAGGCGTCGAGGACGTAGCCGCACGACCGCTCTGCAGCCCTGTGGAAGGTGGCCGGGCGGTTGGCGCCCTTGAGCCGCAGGTAGAGCGCGACGGCCTCGCTGAGGCTGATCCCCTGGTCCTCTGGCTCAGGCTGAGCCGAGGGCAACCCCGGCATGGTGATGGGACGAGACCCGCCCATCCTCAGGAGCTGCTTTCCCGGCAGGTCCATGCTGTGCATCCGCAGGAAGCGCCAATGCTCGTCGAGTTGCTGCGATGCTTTCAGCGCTCGTGTTCTGGCCACCGAGGCCGACCTCGTCCTCAGCGGGAAGGAAATCTTGCCGCTCGTGTAGTGGTCTCGCAGGTCGCTCGGGACCCGTCGCGTGAAGTAGAAGACCCCCTGCTTCTCGAATGTGAAAGCGGCGGATTTGTTCTCCGGCATGTTCTACGCCTCCGGTCAGCTCCGAAAAAACTGAGGAGGGCCAGAGGGTTATTCTAAGGAATGGTGCCCGGGGGCGGAACCGACCGCAGGAAGTGAGGGCCAAAAATTCCTTATTATTATGGGCTTTCGGCGCCGTCGGCTGGCGCTCTGTGTAGCAAGTTGTGTAGCAAATTTCGGGGCGTCGTTTTAGATGTCGGGGCGTGGAGCGTTCTACTGGATGTCGGCACAACACACCCGGCACCGCCGATCGCCCAGAAGAGCCGGCACACCACATCCACGCTCGCAAACCGTGCGCCGAAAGAAAACCGCTTCTGGGAGGAGAGTGATTGTCCGAGGAGGAGGTGGAATATTGGTCTCCGCGGGGGGGTAAGCGGGGTGGCCAACGAGGTGTATGGTCAGGGTGGAGTTTGCCGAATTTGTAGAAGTTTAGACTTCGTCTGACACTTGGCGTCTGGATGTCGGTCGGGTCGCGCCTGTCCGATGCCGATCAGGCTGCGATCATTTTCTCCTGCGCG
>LJNT01000211.1 GCA_001314685.1 Rhodobacteraceae bacterium HLUCCA09 | reverse complement strand
TCATGAAGGCCACGCTCAGAGGCCTGACACACGTCCGATCGAAGACCCCGCCGAAAGACCGAAGATCAAGCTTGCCAAACAGGGGGCATCCACACACGGCTGCACACGATCAAGGCGGTGCTCGTCGCCACTCTGGCGGGCTGAGACGATGCTGGTGGTGGCAGCCCTCGGCGGCAACGCGTTGCTGGCCCGCGGCCAGGCCCTGACGGCCGGCAACCAGCGCGAGAACGCCCGCGTCGCGGCCGGCGCGCTTGCGCGGATCGTCGAGGCGGGCCACGATCTTGTCGTCACCCACGGCAACGGCCCGCAGGTGGGCCTGCTCGCCCTTCAGGGCCTCGCCTACAAGCCCGACGAGATATACCCCCTCGACGTGATGGGGCCGAGACCGAGGGCATGATCGGCTACCTGATCGAGCAGGAACTGGAGAACGCTCTGGACCACGCGCGCCCGGTCGCCACGCTGCTGACCCAGATCCGCGTCGATCCCGACGATCCGGCCTTCGATGTCCCGTCGAAATTCGTCGGCCCCGTCTACGACAGGGCCAAGGCCGAGGAGATGGCCGCGCGTCATGGCTGGAGCGTTGCGCCCGATGGCGAACACTGGCGCCGCGTCGTGCCCTCGCCCGCGCCGATGGAGATCCCCGACCTCAAGGTGATCCGCCTGCTATTGGCCAGCCGCACCATCGTGATCTGCGCCGGTGGCGGCGGCATCCCCGTCGTGGCGCGGCCCGACGGGAGCCTGACGGGCATCGAGGCGGTCATCGACAAGGACGCATCGAGCGCTCTTCTGGCCGACGCGCTCGACGCGGACGGGCTCGTGATGCTCACCGATGTGGAGGGGATCATGCGCGACTTCGGCACCGACGCGGCCGCCCTGATCGAACGACTGAGCCCGGAGGAGGCCGAGGCGCTGGACCTCGCCGCGGGATCCATGGGCCCCAAGGCCGAGGCCGCGGCGCGGTTCGCGGCGACAGGACAGGGCAGACGCGCCGGGATCGGGCGTCTCGGCCAGGCGCTGGAAATCCTCGAGGGACGCGCGGGAACGCTCGTCGCGCTCTAACGGTGCCCCGGGCCGCGTCGCTCAGTCGGCCGATCTGACGGCTTCGAAGCCCGAGACCACGTCCAGCAGTTCCCTCGTGATCGTCTCCTGACGGCGCTGGCGGTAGAGCTGTTGCAGGTCGTCGCGCCGTTCCTCGATGTTGCGCTCCGCCGCCTGCATCGCCGCGAGCCGCGAGGCGTGTTCGCTGGCCAGCGCCTCGGCGAGGGCGCGGTAGACCACCACGAACAGCCGTTGCTGCACCAGCCAAGACATCATCTGCCGGGGCTCGCTGCGGATCAGCGGCAGCGAGCGCCCCGGCCAGTCCGCCTGCGCCAGCTTGCGAAGGTAGCTGCCCGGAAGCGGCAGAAGCCGGTGCGCCTGCGGCTTGGCCGCGATCCTGCCCTCGCGCCGGTTGTGCGCCAGCCAGACCTCGCCGACGCCCTCGGTCCGTGTCCAGCGATCTACCTCGACGATGATGGATTGCACCAGCCGGGACAGCCCCTCGACAGAGCCCGGAAGCGTGCGCAGGACGTCAGCGGGCCGGCCCGCCGCCTCGAGCCGGGCCGCCGCGCGCATCCCGATCACGCCGAGCAGCACCGGCCCGTCATCCATCCGGGCGAGAGCGAAGCGCGTGATCCTGTCGTTGTAGCCGCCGCACAGGCCGCGATCCGAGCCGATGACGATCAGCGCCTCGCGTCCGGTGCCGTCGCCCGCGCCGGGCAGGATCAGGCCCGCCGCGCGATAGCTGCGCAATCCGGCCATCAGGCCCAGCTCGACGGTGCGGGCATAGGATGCCATTGCCTCTTCGGCCCGTTCGTATTGCCGGATGCTGACCGAAGAGAGCGCCTTCATCGTGCGCACGATGGACTGGATGTCGCCGGTCGTCTCCAGCGCGTCCGACAGGCTTTCAAGCGTCTCCATCGCCGGCCTCCGCCTGTGCGTCCGGCAACGCGGTGCGCATCACGCGGATCAGCGCCTCCCGGTCGGTGTCCTCCAGCTTGTCTCCGCCCGCGATGGCGGCGCAGATCTCGGGGGCCTCGTCCCGGACGATCCGGCGGACGGTCGCCTCGGCCGCGGCCACGTCGTCGGGGGCAAGGTCGTCGAACAGACCCTCGGTCGCGGCCAGCAGCCCCGCGATCTGTTCGGGCACGGCGATGTGATCGTGTTCGCGCTGCTTCAGCACCTCGCGCACGCGCAGGCCGCGCGTCAGCTTGCGGCGCGTCTCGGCGTCGAGCTGGGTCCCGAAGCGGGCGAAGGTCTCCAGCTCCTCGAACTGCGCATACATCAGCCGCAGGTTGCCGGCCACGGCACGGAAGGCGGGCAGCTGCACCTTGCCGCCCACGCGGCTGACCGAGGTTCCGATGTCGATGGCGGGCAGATGGCCCTTCTCGAAGAGTCGCGGCGAGAGATAGATCTGCCCGTCGGTGATCGAGATGAGGTTGGTCGGGATGTAGGCCGCGATGTTCTGCGCCTGCGTCTCGACCACCGGCAGCGCGGTGAGCGAGCCGCCGCCGTGATCCTCGCGCAGTTGCGTCGCGCGCTCCAGGAGGCGCGAATGGATGTAGAAGATGTCGCCGGGATAGGCCTCGCGCCCCGGCGGACGGCGCAGCAGCAGCGACAACTCGCGATACGCGCGGGCGTGGCGCGTCAGGTCGTCGTAGACGATCAGCACGTCGCGCCCCTGCGCCATCAGGTGCTCGGCCATCGAGGTGGCCGCGTAGGGGGCGACGAACTGCAGGCCAGGCGCATCCTCGCCGCTGGCCACGACGACGATCGTGCGCTCCATTGCGCCACCCTCGCGCAGGCTCCGGATGACGCGCGCCACCGCCGAGGCGCGCTGGCCGATGGCGCAGTAGATCGACACGACGCCCGAATCGCGCTGGTTGAGGATCGCGTCGACGGCGATCGCCGTCTTGCCGGTCTGACGGTCGCCGAGGATCAGTTCGCGCTGGCCCCGGCCGACCGGGATGGCGGCATCCACCGCCTTGATGCCCGTCTGCAGCGGCACCTGGACGGGGGCGCGATGCATGATGGGGGGGGCCGGGCGCTCTATGGGCAGGCGGTGTTCGTCCTCCAGGGAGGCCGGGCCATCGAGCGGGCGGCCCAGCGCATCGACGACGCGCCCCAAAAGGCCCGTACCGACCGGGACGTCGGCGACGCGCCCCGTCCGGCGGACCGGGTCGCCGGGGCGCAGGCCCTCGCTCGCCCCCAGCACGACGACCCCGGCGCGGTCGGTGCCGATGCTGGAGGCGATGCCCATGACGCCGCCGGCGAAGGCCAGCAATTCGTCGGCACGCAGATCGGTGAAGCCCGCCACGTCGGCCACGCCGTTGCCGACCGACACGATCCGCGCGACCTCGGCCATATCGAGCGCCGGATGCACCCGCGTCAGCGCCTCCTCGAGCGGGGCGAAGACATCGTCGTGAAGGTCGCAGAGGGTCATGGGGTGCTCATTACACGGTGGCCGCGGCGCGGCCGGAACGGGGCCTGCCACTGCCTTCGATCACCTCGTCGAGCGTCTTTTCCAGACGGCCGAGAAACCGGGTGGCGGACCATTCGACCGTCTGCTCGCCGATGGTCAGCCGCACGCCGATCAGCAAGGCGTCGTCTTCGCCATAGGCCACCTCGATGTCGGGGGCGATCTGTTCGTTGACCGCGCGCGTGACCCGGCTGCGCGCGGATGGGTCGAGCGGCACGCCGCTGTCCACCCGCGCGCGGCCGTCCGCGCGCCGCGCCGCGTCCGACAGTTTTTCGCGCGCCTCCGCGTCGAGGTCGGCAAGGCGCTCCACGAAGGTGCCCGCCACCTGCCCCGCGATATCGGTTCCCGCGTAGTCCCGCAGCACGCGGCCGACGATGTCGATCACCTGGTGGCCGGCGTGCTGGCGCAGGCGGGCGGCGAAGGCATCCCGTTCCTCTTCCAGGTGGTCCTCCCATGTCTTGCGCCGGGCCTCCATCTCCTTGCGGAGACCGTCTTCGAGCGCGGTTCGCAGCTCGTCGGCCTCCTGCCGGGCCTTGCGCAGCACCTCGTCCCGGCTGGCCTCCAGTTCCTGCTGCTTCTCGCGCAGGCGCCGCGCCTCGGTCTCGACCTCGGCGCGCGCCTCCTTGGCCTCGGACAGCCGGGTCTCGATCCTCGCTTCGCGCCGCGCCATCGCCTCGGTGATCGGACGGTAGAGGAACCGCTGCAACAGCCAGACCAGAACGAGGAAATTGACGATCTGCGCGGCGACGGTCAGCCAGTCGATCTGCATGGCGTCAGCCCCCGCCCGCCTGCCCGGCGGCCTCCATCGCGAGATTGGCGAAGGGATTGGCGAAGATCAGGATCATCGCCACGACGAAGCAGTAGATCGCCGTCGACTCGATCATCGCAAGGCTGACGAACAGCGTCCGGGTGATGGTGTTGGCGGCATCGGGCTGCTGCGCGATGGCCTGCAGCGCCTGGCTGGCGGCCCGCCCCTCGGCCAGCGCCGGGCCGATCGAGCCTATGGCGATGGTCAGCCCGGCGGTGAAGATCGAGATCACGGCGATCCATGTCGCGGCATCCATGCTCACTCTCCTGTGTCTGTGGGGGGCGGCGCGTCGGCCCGGTGGCCGGTCCGGCTGGCCGAGCCGATGTAGACCATCGCGAGGATGGCGAAGATGTAGGCCTGGATCAGGCCAGTCAGCAGGCCGAGCACCTGCATGACCACCGGAAAGAAGAAGGGCGCAACGCTGATCAGGATGCCCACGATCACCGTGCCGCTCATCACGTTGCCGTAGAGCCGCACCGCCAGCGCGATGGTGCGCGACACCTCGGCCACCAGGTTGAAGGGCAGCATCAGCGGCGTTGGCTGGACGTAGGTGCGCAGGTATGAGACGAGGCCCCGCTCGCCGATGGAAAACAGCGGCACCGCGATCAGCACGCAGAGCGCCAGCGCGACGGTCGTCGAAAGCGAGCCGGTGGGCGGCTGGTAGCCTGGCACCACCGACAGCAGGTTCGCGGTGGCGATGAACAGGAAGAGCGTGCCGATGAAGGGCAGGTAGCGGCCGGGCTCGTCGGCGCCGACCTCGGCGATCTGGTCGCGGATCGTCGAGACGATCACCTCGAGCGCGACCTGCCAGCGCGAGACGGTCTCACCCTCGCTCAGCCGTGCGGTGATGACCGAGGCCCCGATGACCATCAGGGCCATCACGCCCCAGGTGAAGACGATCGTGGCGTTGAGTTGCAGGCCGCGCCACTCGTAGAGGACCCAGGCGTCGGGGCTTATCTCCATGCCGATCCCTCCGGCGTTCGGCCTTCCGGTGTTCGGCCTTCAAGCCGGCGGGTCGCGGCGAGACGGACGGCGGCGAAGCCTGCGAGCCCCGCGAGCATCCCCTCAGCCGGTGCGCCGAACGCGGCAGCCGCCGCCAAGGTGCCGATCAGCAGGGCCGCGCGGGCCAGCGCGAGCCCGACGAAGACCCGGGCGCCACCCCGGCCATGCGGCAGTCGCCGGACGGCGCGCCAAAGCAGGCCGAGATAAACCGCGCCCAAGGCCGCGCCGACGACCAGGCCGAGGGGCAGTGCGACGAAGGACACGGTCATCCCGGCCCTCCCTTTGGCGACCGGCGCGCGTCAGTCATCGCGTCCCTCCCGCTGCACCCAGTACCAGGCGTTCAGAGCGCCCAGGATCGCGCCGCCGACGAGCAGGGTCAGCGTCCACGACACTTCGCCCGGCCACCGGCCGTCGATCCAGATGCCGAGGGCGATGCCGGCGACGGTGGGCACGGCCACCGACCAGCCGACCAGCCCGAACATGCCCAGCCCGTACCACGGGCTGTCGCGGTGTCGCTTGCGGGCCTCCTCCATGCGCTGCGCCTTGCGCGTGATGGTGCCCGTCTCGTCGTCGCGGCCTTCGGTCATGTTCCGGTCATCCCGAGTTCCCTGAACCGGCGGATCATGCTCGCCTCGAGGCGGGCCAGGGCGGCGCGGCTCTGCCGCTCCTCCTCGTCGTGCTGGCGAAACTCCGATTCGACGCGGGCGCGCAACGCGCCCAGATCGTCGCCGTCGACCGCGCCGCGCACGGCCACGCGGACCTCGGTGCCGCATTTGACCAGCGTGCCGGAGTTGACCGCGACGAAGCGTTCTGCGCCGTCCTCCGTCTCGTAGAGCAGGATGCCGGGGACCAGTTCGCTGACGACGTCGATGTGGCCGGGCCACATCCCGAAATGCCCGCCCGGCGCTTCGGCCACGATCCGTCGCACCGTCCGGTCCACGCAGACCGCCATCGGCGTGATCACCTCAAGCCGCATCGGGCGCCTCCGCTTCCAGGTCGTCGATGGATCCGATCATGTAGAACGCGCCCTCGTCGCGGCCGGCGAAGTCGCCCGACAGGATACGCTCGCAACTGTCCAGCGTCGCGTCGAGCGGCACGAAACGGCCCGCAGAGCCGGTCATCGCCTCGGTGGAAAAGAACGGCTGGGTCAGGAATCGTTCCAGCTGGCGGGCCTGCCGCACCGTGGCGCGGTCCTGCTCCGAGAGTTCCTCGAGGCCCAGCATGGCGATGATGTCCTTGAGATCCTCGTATTCTGCCAGGGTGTTTCGCACGTCTCGGGCGATGCGGTAATGTCGCGCGCTGACCGTGCCGGGCGTGAGCATCCGGGAATACGACTTCAGCGGATCGATCGCGGGGTAAAGCCCCTCGGAGGCCTTCTTGCGCGACAGCACGATCGAGGCGGACAGGTGAGCGAAGGTGTGCGTCGCGGCCGGATCGGTGAAATCGTCGGCCGGCACGTAGACCGCCTGGATCGAAGTCATCGTGCCGCGGTCGGTCGAGCAGATCCGTTCCTCCAGCTCGGCCAGCTCCGTGCCGAGCGTCGGCTGATAGCCCACGCGGCTCGGGATGCGGCCCAGAAGGCCCGACACCTCCGAGCCCGCCTGGACGAAGCGGAAGATGTTGTCGATCAGCACCAGCACGTTGCTGCGCAGGTCGTCGCGGAAATACTCGGCCATGGTCAGCGCGGCATGGCCCACGCGAAAGCGCACGCCGGGGCTTTCGTTCATCTGGCCGAACATCATCACGGTGCTCTCCAGCACGCCCGCCTCGCCCATCTCGCGCCAGAGTTCCTCGGCCTCGCGCGAGCGTTCGCCGATCCCGCAGAACAGGCTGACCCCGTCGTATTCGGCAACCATGTTGTGGATCATCTCGGTAATCAGCACCGTCTTTCCGACGCCCGCCCCGCCGAACAGCCCGGCCTTGCCGCCGCGCTCCAGCGGGCTGAGCAGGTCGACCGCCTTGATCCCGGTCTCGAAGATGGTGCCCTCGACGCGCCGCTCCGACAACGGCAGGGGCGGGCGCAGGATCGGGCGGCGGGGCAGGTCGGGCAAGGCCGGCCCGTCGTCGATGGTCTGGCCGAACAGGTCGAACATCCGGCCCAGCACGGCCTCGCCCACCGGCACGTCGATGGGGCCGCCGGTGTCGCGCACGGCCAGACCGATGCGAAGGTCGGCGGACGGGTTCATCACCAGCCCGCGCGCCAGGCCCTCGCCCGGCAGTCCGGCGACCTCGATCACGATCTCGGGGTCGGTCAGGGTGACGAGACGGTTGGTGATCGCCGGCAAGGCGCCCTCGAAGCGGATATCGGCGACACCGCCACCCAGCCGCACGATATGCCCGATGCGGGTGTCGCGATCGGTCATGGGAAACGATCCTTGCGAGTCATGCCGCCAGTCTGGCGCATCTCGCGGCCGCGCGCGTTGATCCAGCGCAGGGCGCGCCGAACGGGGCGCCGGTCGGAGGGCGGGGTGAGGCGTTTTCTGCGCTGCCCGGTCGACCGCGCCGATCTCCTGGCTGGCGATGCTGGCCACGAAGTCGTCGGGTGCGCAGGTGCTGATCGACCATGCCGTCATCGGGGATGCAGGCGCGGGCGTGCGGATGAACGACGAGGCCCCGACCCGGCCGCGTGCTTGATCGGACGCGCCGTTTCCGTCACATCCTGCGATATGCAGTCAGGACCACAACGCCCCTCCGAGCCGCGTGTGCGCATCCGGATCGTCTTTGGACAGGACGAGATGATCGGGCCGGGCAAGGCGGATCTTCTCGACGGGATCGACCGGTGCGGGTCGATCGCAGCGGCCGGCCGCGAGATGGGCATGAGCTACAAACGCGCATGGGAATTGATCGGCACGCTGAACGCGATGTTCCGCGCGCCGCTGGTCGAGAGCACCCGCGGCGGGGCGGGCGGCGGCGGGGCGGTCCTGACCGATCTCGGACGCGAGGTTCTGGCGCAGTATCGCGCCTTCGAGGCAGAGGCCGCAGCGGGCGGCGCGGCGCGTCTGGCGGCCCTGCGCGCCTTGCTGAGGGATATTCCCGAAGAAAAATAACGCTTGACCGCCGGTTTGGCCCGCTGCGATATGTTCTGCGAAACATATCAAAAGCCGGGAGTGCCACCAGTGCTCAAGCCAGCCGTTGCCCGTGCAAGCGCTCTCGTCCTCGCCGTCGCCGTCCCGGTCATGGCCGGCGCCGACGAGATCACGGTCTTTGCCGCGGCGAGCATGACCAACGCCATGGCCGAGATCGGGGAGCGCTTCGAGGCGGCGACGGGGCATGACCTGATCGTGTCGCTCGCCGGCTCCTCCGCGCTCGCGCGCCAGATCCGGCAGGGGGCGCCGGCCGACATCTTCATCTCGGCCGATCCGGGCTGGATGGACACGCTGGAAGACGACGGCCTCGTCGCGGAGGGCACGCGGCTCGACCTTCTGACCAATTCCATCGTGCTGGTCGCGGCGGACCCCGACGCCGCCCCGGTCGGGATCGGCCCCGACACGGACCTTGCGGGCCTTCTGGGCGACGGGCGGCTTGCCATGGCGCGGGTCGATGCCGTCCCGGCGGGGCTCTACGGCAAGGCGGCACTGGAAAGCCTCGGGCTGTGGGACGGCGTCGCGGCGCAGGTCGCACAGGCCCGCAACGTGCGCGCCGCGCTGGCCTTCGTCGCCACGGGCGAGGCGCCTTACGGGATCGTCTATGCCACGGATGCCGCCGCGGAGGACCGCGTCACGGTCGTCGGGACCTTTTCCCCCGACACCCATCCACCGATCGTCTATCCCGCCGCCGCACTGGCCCGAAGCGACAACCCGCTGACCCCGGTCTTCCTCGAGTTTCTTCGTGGACCGCAGGCGCGTGCCGTGTTCGAGGACGAGGGTTTCGGGCTGGCGGACGGTTAGAGGCAAGACGGTGGACTGGCTTTCGCCGGCGGAATGGGGAGCGGTGAGGCTGTCGCTGCGCGTGGCCCTGTGGGCCACCCTCTTCAGCCTGCCGCTCGGCGTTCTGGTGGCCTATGCGCTGGCCCGCTGGCGGTTTCCGGGGCGCGAGGTGCTCAATGTGCTCGTGCACCTGCCCCTCATAATGCCGCCGGTGGTGACGGGGTATCTGCTGCTCCTGACCTTCGGAACGCGCGGACCCATCGGCGGCTTGCTGGCCGATTGGGGGATCGTCTTCGCCTTTCGCTGGACCGGCGCCGCGCTGGCCGCCGGGGTGATGGCGTTTCCGTTCATGGTGCGCGCCGTGCGCTTGTCGATCGAGGCGGTTGACCCGAAGCTCGAGCAGGCCGCCGCCACGCTGGGCGCGTCGCGGCTCTGGGTCTTCCTGACGGTCACGCTGCCGATGATCGTGCCGGGCATCATTGCCGGAACCGTGCTGACATTCGCCAAGGGCATGGGCGAGTTCGGCGCCACGATCACCTTCGTCTCGAACATTCCCGGGCAGACGCAGACGATCCCGCTTGCCATCGACCTGTTGTTGGAAACACCGGGCGGAGAGGCGCAGGCCGCCCGGCTTGCGGGCCTCTCGATCCTTCTGGCGGCGCTGGCACTGGCTCTGTCGGAATGGATTTCCCGCCGCGTGGCCGCGCGAGTGGGGGGCGCGTGATGCTGGAGGTCTCGGTGCGCCATGCCTTCGCCGGCTTCACGCTCGACGCCGCGTTCCGCGCGCCGCCCGGCGTGACTGTGCTGTTCGGCCGCTCCGGATCGGGCAAGACGACCGTGGTGAACGCCGTCGCGGGGCTGCTGATGCCCGACGCAGGGCGCATCGCCTCGGGCGACTGGGCGCTCCTCGACACCGAAGCAGGCGTCCGCCTGCCGCCGCACCGCCGCCGGCTCGGCTACATCTTTCAGGAGGGGCGGCTGTTTCCGCACCTGACCGTCCGGCAGAACCTGCGCTACGGCGCATGGTTTGCGCCGAAGGACGCCCCGCGCGAGGACATGGGCCGCGTCGTCGACCTGCTCGGCATCGGCCACCTGCTCGACCGCCGCCCCGGCGCGCTCTCGGGCGGCGAAAAGCAGCGCGTCGCCATCGGCCGCGCCCTGCTCTCGGCGCCGCGCCTGATCCTCGCCGACGAACCGCTCGCCGCGCTCGACGAGGCGCGCAAGGCCGAGATCCTGCCCTATTTCGAGCGGCTGCGCGACGAGGTGGCGGTGCCGATCCTCTATGTCAGCCATTCGGCGTCGGAGGTCGCGCGGCTCGCCACCACGGTCGTGGCGATGGATGCGGGGCGGGTCGTGGCGCAAGGCCCTGCCGCAGAGGTGCTGGGCGACCCGTCTGTCCTGCCGGCCGGGGCGCGCGAGGCCGGCGCCGTGCTGACGGCGCGCGTGGTGCGCCTCCACGAGGACGGGCTGTGCGAACTCGACGCCGCCGGCGTGCCCCTGTTCCTGCCACGGGCCGCCGAGGCACCGGGCGTCGTGCTGCGCGTGCGGATCGCCGCCCATGACGTGATCCTGTCGCGCACCCGGCCCGAGGGCCTCTCGGCGCTCAACATCCTGCCGGGCGTCGTGCACGAGATGCGCCCCGGCGCGGGACCGGGCACGCTCGTCGCGCTCGACACGCCCGCCGGGCGCGTTCTGGCGCGCATCACGCGGCGCTCCGCCGAAACCATGGGCCTCGCCCCCGGTCAGACCTGTCATGCCATCGTCAAGTCCGTGTCCGTCGCGCCCGAGGACGTGGGGGGCCCGCGCCTCGATCTCGCCGAGTGACGAAGCTCTGGCGCGGGCCTGCGCCGCCGCCCTCCGAGCGGCGCCGCGTGGTGATCGCGGCGTTCTCGCCCTTTGGGTCGATCACAATTGCCGGCCCGTCGTAGTGCAGAAGGGCCGGAATGATGCAACCGACACCCTTGCCCGCGCCGGTGGGCGCGACCGTCAGGAGGTGCCCCTCCCTGTTGAGCAGGATCGGGTCGACGAAGCCCGTATCGGGAGAGGTGTCGGGCGCGCCGAAGCCGAAGCC
>LJNT01000120.1 GCA_001314685.1 Rhodobacteraceae bacterium HLUCCA09 | reverse complement strand
TTTGCCCATTCTGACCCCCAAAATCTGCCTCAGCAGCAGGGAATCACAAGGAGCGAGCCGAAGGAATCACGAATCCGATCAAGAGCGACACGCGCTAGTCCAGCCCCGGCGCGTCGAGCAGGTGGCGGCCCTGCCTGTCCTCTATCTCGACCACCCAGAGGTCGGGATCGAAGCGGCGTGCGCGAGCGATGGCGGCATCGACATCGGCCTCGTCGCCCTCGGCGAGGATGTCCCATGGGCGCGAGCCGTCGAGCGCGGTGATCCGCTGGAAGGCGCGCGCGCGGCCGTCGAGCGTGGCGAGCTTGACCAGGATCGCCCCGGCCGTGGCGTCGCCCCGCGCGCCGATGTAGACGGGGATGCCCTCGGCCTCGCAGCGCAGGCGGTAGGCGTCGACCCAGAGCCCGGCGGCGAGGCGGCTCATGGCCGGCCTCTCATGCGCGCGCCCGGGCGCCTCACCGCTCGCCGTCGCGGAAGTCGAGCCCCATCTCGGAATACCGCTCGGCCTCGTCCAGCCAGCCGGGGCGCACCTTGACCTGGGTGAAGAGGTGCACCTTGCGGCCGAGGAACTCTTCGAGCTCCGCCCGCGCCGCCTGCCCGACCGCCTTGAGCGTCGCTCCCCCCTTGCCGAGCACGATCCCCTTGTGGCCGTCGCGGGCCACGTAGATCAACTGGTCGATCCGGGTCGAGCCGTCCTTGCGATCCTCCCAGGCCTCGGTCTCGACGGTGAGCTGGTAGGGCAACTCCTCGTGCAGGCGCAGCGTGAGCTTCTCGCGGGTGATCTCGGCGGCGATCATGCGCAGGGGCAGGTCGGCGATCTGGTCCTCGGGGTAGAGCCACGGGCCCTCCGGCATCTCGCCCGCGAGCCACTGGCGCAGGTCGTCCACGCCGTGGCCCCGCTCGGCCGAGATCATGAAGGTGCGCACGAAGTCGTGGGCCGCGTTCATCTCCTCGGCCAGCGTCAGGAGAACGGGCGCCTCCACCCGGTCGATCTTGTTGATTGCGAGCGCCACGGGGCGGCCCCTGGCCTGGGTGGCGAGCGCGTCGAGGATGGCGCGCACGCCTTCGGTCAGCCCGCGATGGGCCTCGACCAGCAGCACCACCATGTCGGCGTCGGCCGCGCCGCCCCAGGCGGCGGCCACCATCGCCCGGTCGAGCCGGCGACGCGGACGGAACAGGCCCGGCGTGTCGACGAAGACGAGCTGCGCCTCGCCCTCGATCGCCACGCCGCGGATGCGGGCGCGCGTCGTCTGCACCTTGTGGGTGACGATCGACACCTTGGCGCCGACCATCCGGTTGAGCAGAGTCGACTTGCCGGCGTTCGGCTCTCCGATCAGCGCGACGAAGCCGCAGCGGGTGGTCATGGGGCACCTCCGATACCAGAGGGCCGACATAGCCGAGCGAGGCGCCCCGTGCCAGCCGTCGCGGACGCACGGTCGCCGCCGGCCCGCCTCAGCAGCCCCGCTCGACCTCGGCCAGCAGTGCTTGCGCGGCCGCCTGCTCGGCAGCGCGCTTGGAGGGCGCACGCGCCTCGGCCACGGCGCCGCTCTCCAGCCGGGCGCGGATGGTGAACTCGGGCGCATGGTCGGGGCCGGAGCGGGCGACCTGCTCGTAGGCGGGCGGTTTCATGCCCCTCGCCTGCGCCCATTCCTGCAGCGCCGTCTTGGGGTCGCGCGCATCCTCGGCCACGCAGCCCACGCGATCGCCCCAGAGGCGCAGCACCAGCGCCCTGGCGGCGTTGAAACCCGCATCGAGGTAGACCGCGGCGATCACCGCCTCCATCCCGTCGGCCAGCAGCGCTGCCTTCCGCCGCCCGCCGGTCATGGTCTCGGATCGGCCGAGCTTGAGCACGTCGCCCAGCCCGATCTCGCCCGCGACCTGGGCGCAGGTCTCGCGCCGCACCAGCGCGTTGTAACGCGGGGCGAGCTGGCCCTCCTTCGCGCCCGTGTCGGCCGCGAGCAGCGCCTCGGCCATGACGAGGCCCAGCACCCGGTCGCCGAGGAACTCGAGCCGCTGGTTGTCCGGGCGGCTCTCGGACGAGAGCGAGGAATGGGTCAGCGCCCGCACCAGAAGCTCCGGTCGGGCGAAAGCGTGCCCGAGGCGGTGCTGGAAGTCGCGCAGGTCGGCCGAGAGCTTCATTCGATGCGGTGGAAGAACCGGTCGGGCCGCCATGTCCACACGAAGAAGAGCGACCGGCCCGCCGCAGAGAACATCACACGGTCGGCGCGGCCGATGAGGTTTTCCGTCGGCACGAAGCCTACGCCGCGGGCGAGCGGGTTGACCCGGCTGTCGGTGGAGTTGTCACGGTTGTCGCCCATGAAGAAGTAGTGGCCCTCGGGCACGGTGTAGACGGGCGTGTTGTCGTTCGGCCCCGACCGCACGTTGAGGATGTTGTGCTCGGCCCCGTTCGGCAGCGTCTCGACGAAGCGCTCCTTCTCGCAGGTGCCGCCCTGGCCCACGGGGGCGTTGGCGCATTGCGGGGTCAGGCGCTGCGGCCCTTGCGGCGCGTAGACCTCCTCGAAGGTGCCGGCCGGCTCCATGCCCACCGCCTCGCCGTTGAGGTGGAGCACGCCGTCGCGCATCTGCACCCGGTCGCCCGGCAGGCCGACGAGCCGCTTGATGAAGTCCTGCCCGTTGACGGGGTGGCGGAACACCACGACGTCGCCCTGCTCGGGCTCGCGCGCCAGCCACCGTCCGTCGATGAAGCCGCACATCGAGAAGGGGCAGGAATGCTGCGAATAGCCGTAGGCCATCTTGTTGACGAAGAGGAAGTCGCCGATCAGCAAGGTGTCCTTCATCGAACCCGAGGGAATCCAGAACGGCTGGAAGAACAGGGTCCGGAAGGCGCCGGCGATCAGGAGCGCGTAGACGACCGTCTTGACCGTCTCGGAGAGACCTTCCCGAATGCCCGCCATCCTGCCCGCCTGTCTGTCCTGCTCGTTGGCGGCTACATGCGGGTGGGGGCGGAGGGAGTCAAGCAAGGCAGAAAGGGCGCTCACGCCCCCTTGGGCGGCATGTCCGGCGGTGCGTCCTGCGGGGTGCCGACCGGCAGGGTGCAGCCGCGCAGGCCCGCCGCCCAGAGCCCGGCCCGATCGACCCCCGCCGCCACCGCGCGGTCGACCAGCAGGCCCGGATCCGCAGCGACCGCGTCGAGCGCCCCGGCCACGTCGCCCGACACCGCATCGAGCCGCGCTTCGGCCTCGGCAAGGCGCTCTCCCAGGGTCTCACCGACACTGGCGCCATCATCATCGGCCCTGTGCGAGAGCGCGGCGAGATCGGCCCGGAGCCCGGCGATCTCGCTGCGGGCCATGGCAATCTCGTCGACAAGCGGGTCGAGACGGGCCACCTGTCCGGCTGCCGCCTCCGCCATGCGCACGCCAACCCGTTCGACCGTGGCCACCGTCTGCCAGGCGAGGAACAGGCAGGCCGCCACGAGGATCAGGGTGGCGTTGACGAGGGCAAGGGCGAGGCCGCGCAGCGCGCGGGCGAGGCGGGGGGCGACGGCGTCGGGCATGTCAGGCTTGCTCCTTGGCAGAATGCGGCAGCGGCCGCGCCTCGATCAGCACCACCGCCTGCGCCCAGGGGTGGTCGTCGGTCAGGGTGACATGGATGATCGCCTCGTGCCCGGGCGGCGTCATCTCGGCCAGTCGCTCGGCGGCCCAGCCGGTGACATGCATCACCGGCTGTCCGGTGGCGAGGTTGGTCACCGCCATGTCGCGCCAGGCGATCCCCATGCGCAGGCCGGTGCCGAGCGCCTTCGAGCACGCCTCCTTCGCCGCCCAGCGCTTGGCGTAGGTCGCCGCGGTCTCGCGCCGCCGCTCGGCCTTGCGCCGCTCGACGGGCGTGAAGACCCGGTCGCGGAACCGGTCGCCCCAGCGCTCGAGTACCCGCTCCATGCGCTCGATATTCGCCAGATCGGTTCCGATGCCGAGGATCATCCGCCGCTCCCGCCCCTTCCCTGCCGGCTTGCCGCATCCCGCCAGGCGGCGCCAGTCCCGGCACGACGCCGTGAACGATGTTCTCCGCACGACGCTCCGGGCGCGTCCCCGTCAGCTGCCCGCGAGCGCCCGCGAGATGTCGAGGAAGCCCTCGAGGTCGTCGCTCTCGAGCGGAATGAGCGCCTCGTTCTCGATCGCCATCAGCGCCTCGAACTCTGCCTGCTGCCACGCGAACCGGTCGAAGAGCACCACCGCCTGGTTGAGCGTGCGCAGCGTGTTGACGGCAAGCGTTGCGTCGTCGACGGCCGCGGCGAGCCGCTCCTCCACCAGCGCCTGCCGGCCGAGCAGCAGATCGCGATACTGACCTGCGACGCCCGCGATCTCTTCCTGAATCTCGAGATTGGCCCCGTAGCGCTCGGCTGTCGCGGCGTCGGGCGCCTCTGCGAGCAGGGCGCGCGTCTCCTCGATGAGGGCGGCGTTGTCGGCCTCGAACTCCGCGAGGTTCGGCAGCCAGACCTCGCGGTAGTCGTGCAGGTGCAACTCGTGCAGGCGCGCCGAGACCAGCCGCATGACCGCGGCCACCCCGTAGTAGCGCCGGAGCGTGTCGTTGTTGGTGACGGTCGTCCGGATCTCGCCGAGGCGCCGCTCGACCTCCTGGAGCACGGTGAAGGCGATGCTGGCCTCGACGATCGACCGCCCGTTGACCTGGTAGAGGATGGCGCGCGCCTGCTCCTGCGTCAGCTCGATGCCGTATTCGCGGGCCATCGCGCGCACGAAGTCGCGCTCGATCCCGGCGCGGGTGCGGCGCAGCTCGTCCAGCCTGTCGGCGCCGCGCTCGAGCCGCTGCTCGATGTCCTCGATCGAGCCGGCCGCGTGGTCGCGCATGAGCACCGTGTCGAGCCGTGTCATCACCTGGTCGGAGGGGCGCGCGGTCAGCCGATCGACACGCAGCTGATCCATCTCGGCCTCGATCTCGGCGATGCGCGCGTCGGCCCGCAGAAGGCGCTGCCGCGATTCGGCATAGGTGTCGCCCACGATCATCGCGATCAGATCGTCGAGATGGGCATCGAGATCGGCCTCGACGTCGGCGCGCGAGCGCCCGAACCATCTGTCGCGCTCGCCCACCTGCTGCATCTCGTCGATGAGCGCGCGCATCTCCGCCAACTCGTCGACGGCGCGGTCGATGATCGGCGCGGGGTCGTAGGCGCCTGGATCGTCCGCCGCCGCGCCAGCCTGCGCAAGGGCGGGCTGCGCGAGGAGCACGGCGAGGCAGGCGGCTTTCAGGACTCTCATTCCGGTCTCCCACAGCATTCAGCGCCGATCACGGCACTGGCCCGACCATATAGGAACGCGCGGCCGGTTCCGAAGGGGAGCGCCGCCCTGCGGCGAAACTGCGGAACGGGCAGGACAATTGTGCCGCCCCCCGGCGGCCTGTATGTAGGGACAGTCGACGGGGGGAGCGCGACCCGCCCATGAAGCTGACGACCTACACCACCTACGCCCTGCGCGTGCTGCAGCTCACGGCTCTGCGCGCGCCCGATCTCGTGCGCGTCGACGACGTGGTTGCAGTGCACGGGCTCGCGCGGCCGCACGTTGTCAAGATCGTGCACGCGCTGGGACGGGCCGGCTATCTCGAGACGAAGCGGGGCCGCGGCGGCGGCTTTCGCCTCGGCATGGCGCCCGGGAAGATCATCGTGGGCGACGTGGTGCGCCTGACCGAGGGCGAGCCCGAACTGGTCGAGTGCTTCGTCCCCGAATCCAACACCTGCCCGCTCATCGGCATTTGCCGCCTGTCGGCCGCCTTGCACGAGGCGACCGGCGCCTTCATGGCGGTGCTCGACCGGCTGACCGTGGCCGACATCTCGGCCAACCGCGCCGAGCTGGTCGAGCGGATCGCCGAGCGGCAGGACGGCTGAGACGGGACGACGGAGGAACGATGCGCATGTCACAGGCCGCCGAAGACAGCTGGATCGGCCATTTCCGGGGACTCGAGCGCCTCGACCGCGAGGTGCAGGAGACCCTCGTCGCGCGCTCGCGTTACGTCTCGGTGCCGGCGGGCACCGTCGTCTTCGGGCCCGGCAAGAGCCCCGAGAACCTGCTTCTGCTGCTCGAGGGCACGGTGCGGGTGCAGCAGACCTCCGAGTCGGGGCGCGAGATCGTGCTCTACCGCGTCCACGCGGGCGAAAGCTGCGTGCTCACCACCGCGTGCCTGCTCGCCTACGAGAACCACGCCGCCGAGGGCGTCGCCGAGACCGACGTGAAGGCGGTGATGATCCCGCGCACGGTCTTCGACGAGCTGGTGGCGCGGTCGGAGAGCTTCCGCACCTTCGTCTTCTCGGCCTATGCCCGCCGGATCACCGACCTGTTCCACGTCATCGACGAGATCGCCTTCCAGCGGATGGATGTGCGGCTGGCGCAGAAGCTGATCGAGCTGTCGCGCGGGGCCGACACCGTGAAGGCCACTCACGCGGTGCTGGCGACCGAGCTCGGCACCGCGCGCGAGGTGATCTCGCGGCAACTGCAGGAATTCCAGCGCCGCGGCTGGGTCGAGCAGTCGCGCGGCACGATCCGCCTCACCGACCGCGCCGCCCTCGAGGGGCTGGGGCAGGACGGCTGACGCACCGCCCGCCGGGCGGAGACCGACCGGACAGGGCGGAAAGATCGACGGTTTCGGTAACAATGTCACCGACCGGTCCGGGCCCGGCCGTCTAGACCGTCTCCATCGCAGCCGGGATCCGACTCGGCGAGCCAAGGGAGACAGACATGACGCAAGCAGCGAAACCCGCCGCAGAGCAGGCCTGGTCGCCGCTCTACTTCCTCGCCGCCCTCGGCGCGGGCGGCCTGACCGTGACGTTCTTCATGTACCTGATGTTCTGGGTGCCCCATCCCGGCCAGCCGGTGCCCGTGTTCGAGGACATCCTCGCCTACTTCACCGCCGCGGGGCCGCTCGGCAAGGGTATGGTGGCGCTGGCGCTGACCGGCATCGCCGTCTTTGCCACGCTCCACATCAAGCTCTTGGTCTGGAACCTGCGCAAGCTGGCGGAGTTCAAGCGCTCCGACGCCTGGGCGAAGCTCCACACCACCAACGCCGAGAGCCAGCTCAAGGGCGTGCCGCTGACGCTGGCGATGGCCGTCAACGTGGGCTTCATCCTCGGCCTCGTCTTCGTGCCCGGCCTGTGGAGCGTGGTCGAATACCTCTTCCCGCTGGCCATGATCGCCTTCGTCGCCATCGGCATCTTCGCCTTCCGGCTGCTCGGCCGCTTCTTCGGTCGCATCCTGAGCGATGGCGGCTTCGACACCCACGCCAACACGTCGTTCGCACAGCTTCTGCCCGCCTTCGCCCTGTCGATGGTGGCCGTGGGCCTCGCCGCGCCGGCCGCGCTGTCGACCACGCCGTGGGTCGTGGCGACCTCGCTAGCGCTTGCCACCTTCTTCATGGTCGCCGCCACACTGATCGCCGCCGTGATGCTGACGCTCGCCGTCGTCTCGATGGTCCAGCACGGCACCGCGCCCGAGGCCGCGCCGACGCTGATGATCCTGGTGCCGATCGTCACCGTGCTCGGCATCGCCTGGATGCGCACGAGCCACGGCCTGCACACCACGCTCGACGTGCCCGCCGAGGCCGGCGCCACCTTCATGGCGCTGACGAAGTTCCTCGCGCTGCAGATCCTCTTTGCCGGGCTCGGGCTGCTGGTCATGGCGCGGCAGGGCTACGCCAGGCGCTTCCTGAGTGCCGAGGGCACCCGGTCGGCCGGCTCCTACGCGCTGGTCTGCCCCGGCGTCGCGCTGTCGGTGATGCTGCACTTCTGGGTCAACAAGGGCCTCGTCGAGGCGGGCCTGATCGCCGAGTTCGGCGTCGCCTACTGGGCCTTCACCGCCCCGGCGCTGGCGCTGCAAATCGCGATGATCGCACTGGTCTGGCACCTGCACCGGCTGCACTTCGCCGCTCCGCGCGCGCCACGGACGGCCGCCGTCCCGGCCGAGTGAGCCGCACCCCGACCCGACCCGGTGGGCCGGCCCGCACCACGCGGGCCGGCCCCTTTCGCTTGCGCAGGGGACTGGCACGGTCGCGGCTGCGGGCGCGCGCAGCGCCGCGTCGATCGCCGTGGGCGCCACGGCGCCTGGACACCTGATCTGGATCAAGGTGCCGCAGGCCCCGCGCGATTATGCATCCGCCATGCACCTTTTCCCGGCGCAGCCGCGATGCGTCTGACCATCCGCACCAACCTCGCGATGCGCGCGCTGATGTTCTGCGCCGTTCATCAGGGGCGCCTGGTGCGCAAGCACGAGATTGCAGCGGCCTGCAACGCCTCGGAGAACCATCTGGGTGTCGTCGTCAACATGCTCGGACAGGCCGGCTATCTCGACACGACGCGGGGTCGGGGCGGCGGCATCCGCCTCGCACGCGCGCCGGCGACCGTGTCGGTGGGCGAGGTGTTCCGCCTGTTCGAGGCCACGGTGCCCTTCGCCGAGTGCTTCGCCGCCGCCGACAACCACTGCCCGCTCACCTGCGCCTGCCGGCTGAAGGGGACGCTCGGCCGCGCGGTCGAGGCCTTCTACGCCGCGCTCGACGATGTGACGCTGGCCGATCTCGTCGACGACAACGCAGAGCTCGCTGCCCTGCTGGCGCTCGAACGCGCCTGAAGGCGCCGGCCCTGCGCCGGCGAGCACCTGCAGGCCGCGGGCCGCGGCAGCATGCCGGATCGAGCCGCAGGGTGACGATTGCATGGCCGGCGACATGGCGGCACCATGTACGCCAGTCGTCACACCAATCGCCGAGGCCCGCCCCATGCGCCTGCTCCCCCTCCTGCCGCTCGCCGCGGCGCTCGCCCTCTCCCCTGCCGGGCCACAGTCCGGCAGCGCCCGCGCGCAGGACGGCGCGGAGGCTCAGGTGTTCACCGCACCCGGCCTCGCCCTGCCAGGCTCGTTCACCGGCACGCTCCCGATGGCCTCAGGCCCCGGGGCGGAATGGCACCTCGATCTCTGGCCCGACCAGGTGTTCCACCTGCACCGGGACTTCGCCGATGGGAGCGCCGCCGACATCGGCCGCTGGCACGCCGACCCTGCACGCCGCGCCATCGTGCTGCGGGGCGGGCGCGAGGCCCCCGTCTTCCTCGAGGTGCGCGGCAACGGCGACCTGCGCATGATGACGCCCGAGGGGGAGGCAATCGAGAGCGAGCTGCCCTACGACCTCGCCGCCGGACCGCTCGATCCCGCCGAGGTCTCCCTGCCGATGGCGGGGATGTTTCGCTACATGGCCGATGCGGCGACCTTCTCGGTCTGCCTGACGGGGCGCAGCTACCCGGTGGCGATGGAGGGCGCCTATATCGAGGCAGAGCGCGCCTACCTCGCGATCGAGGACCGCGAACCGGGCGAGGAGGTGCTGGCCGTGCTCGACGGAACGCTCGCCATGCGCCCGGCGATGGAGGGGCCCGACCGCACGCACCTGGTGATCGACCGCTTCTCCCGCTTCGCGCCCGGCGACACCTGCGACCGCTCGCGCGCCGACGCCGCGCTGACCGACACCTACTGGCGCCTCCTCGAGATCGGCGGCGAGGCGATCGCGCCCATGGAGGGGCGGCAGGAGCCCTACCTGATCCTGCATTCGGCCGAGGACGGCGGAGGCACGTCCTTCAACGCCACGGTAGGGTGCAACATGATGCGCGGCGGCTACGAGCGCGAGGGGGGCGACGCGCTCTCCTTCGGCGGGGCGGCGATGACGATGATGGCCTGCCCGCCCACGCTCGACACCCGCGAACGCGCGCTCACCGGGGCGCTGGGTCAGGTCGCCCGCCACCAGATCACCGCGACGACGCTGGAGCTGTTCGACGAGAGCGGCGCGCGGGTGCTGATGGCCGAGGCGGTCTACCTGCCCTGACCCGCGGTGCGAGGCCCGCCCGGCACGCCAGCGTCGCGGCGGGAAGCGGGCACTCGGCAATGCCGATTGCGCGGCGCCTCTGCCGGGCCGAGGCCGCGTTGCGCACGGGGGGGGCAGGTCGCGGGTTGGCGTGCGGGGCGGCCGGGGCGTGCGGGCGGCAGAAGCGTGCGGGCGGCAGGGGCGTGCGGCGGCAGAGGCGTGCGGCGGCAGAGGCGTGCGGCGGCAGAGGCGTGCGGGCGGCAGAAGCGTGCGGGCGGCAGGGGCCTCAGCCCGTCGGAGGGGTGCCGCGGGCGGCCTCCATCAGTGCGCGCATGTGGCGGATCGCGTGTTCGAGCCCGGTGAAGATCGCCTCGCCGATCAGGAAATGACCGATGTTCAGCTCGACCACCTCCGGGATCGCCGCGATCGGCTTCACCGTGTCGTAGGCGAGGCCATGACCGGCATGCACCTCCAGCCCCAGACGGTGGGCGAGCGTCGCCATCTCCCGCAGGCGGTCGAGTTCGGCGTCGCGCGCGTCGTGGCGCCCCTCGGCGTGGGCGTCGCAGTAGCCGCCCGTGTGCAGCTCGACCACCGCGGCACCGATCCGCCGCGCGGCCTCGATCTGCCGCGCGTCGGCGGCGACGAAGATCGACACCCGGCACCCCGCCTCGGCCAGCGGCGCGATGAAATGCGCCAGCCGGTTCTCGTCACCCGCAACATCGAGTCCGCCCTCGGTGGTGCGCTCCTCGCGCTTTTCCGGCACGATGCAGACGGCGTGTGGACGGTGGCGCAGGGCGATCGCCTGCATCTCGTCGGTCGCCGCCATCTCGAAGTTGAGCGGCACGCCGATGCCCGCGATCAGCCGCTCGATGTCGCGGTCTCCGATATGCCGCCTGTCCTCGCGCAGATGGGCGGTGATCCCGTCGGCGCCGGCGGCCTCGGCCAGCCGCGCCGCGCGCACCGGGTCGGGCACGTCGCCGCCGCGGGCGTTGCGCACGGTGGCCACGTGGTCGATGTTGACCCCGAGCCGCAGCTTTCCGGCAAAGTCTCTCTGGTCCATCGCTGCCTCCCTCTCGCCCCGGGTGACATATCGCGCCCGCGCCGGAAAGCGAAGGGGCGGCAGGGTCGACGACGGGCCGCCGGCGCAGGTCGCAGGGTGTGCGCGGGCCCCGGACCGGAGGCAAGCGCCGTCCGGTGCAGGCGTCTTTCGGTCGACTCGCTCCGCTCGCCCCCCGCCGGGGTCGGGCGCCACCCGTCTCGCTTCTTTCAGGTCGCCCGACCACGCCCCGCGCCTCGGCCCACCCGCTCGACCTCGAGCCAAACCCCGCCTTCGGGACGAAGCGTGATGACCAGCGTGGGCACCGGCACCTTCCCCGGCACGGCGCGAAAGCGGAAGCGGGCGAGCAGCGTGGCGAGGATGATGACCGCCTCCTGCAGGGCGAAGCGGGCGCCGATACAGACGCGCGGCCCGTCGCCGAAGGGCAGGTAGGCATAGCGCGCCACGGGCGGGCCGTGCTCGAAGCGCCCGGGATCGAAGGCGTCGGGCCGCTCCCACAGCCGCTGGTGACGGTGGACGGCATAGATGGGCACCGACACCGTGTCGCCCGGCAGAACCTGCGCGCCGGCCAGTTCGTCGACCTCCTGCGCCTGCCGGCTGAGGAACGCGGCCGGCGGGTAGAGGCGCAGCCAGCGTCTCGTCGATCACGGCGCGCACGAAGGGCAGCCGCTCGACGTCGGCCGCCTCGGCCACGCGGTCGCCCAGCACGCCGCGCGCCTCGTCGCGCGCCCGATCCTGCGCCGCCTCGTCGAAGCCCATGAGGTAGAGCGCCCAGGCCAGCGTCAGCGCCGTCGTCTCGTGGCCCGCGACGATGAAGGCGAGCAGGTTGTCGCGCACGTCCGTCCCCGAGAAGTCGCCTTCCCCCGACCCCTCCGCCCGCACAAGCAGGTCGAGCAGGTCCGGCGCGCCGGCTCCCTCGCGGCCCCGCCGCGCGGCGATGCAGTCGTCGGCATGGCGCTTGAGGTCGTCGAGCGCCGGGTCGGGCCACATCCGCGAGGGACGCGGCACCCAGGCGGGCGCGCCGAGGACGTCGAGGATGCTCATCTTCCCCGCCGCCTCGCCGTAGGCGAAGAGCGCGCGCTCCACCGTCTCGCGGCCCACACTTTCCTCGCCGGAAAAGGTGACGTCGGAGATCACCTCGAAGGTCGCGGCGACCATCTCGGCCAGCATGTCGGCTGCGCGCCCCTCGGCCTCGCCAACCCGCTTCGCGGCCCGCTCGGCCGCCGCGGTCATCAGCGGCCCGAGGCCGGCGAGGTGGCGCGGCTGGAAGGCCGGCGCGGCGGCCCTGCGCTGGCGCCGCCACTCGGCCCCCTCGGCCACCAGCATCGAGTCGCCGATGACGGGGCGCAGCATCGAGCGCGCGATGTCGGATTTCGGGTAATCCTCGACCCGCCCCTGCAGCATCCGGCGGATCGCCTCGGGCTGGGTCACCATCAGGAAGCGCGCGGGGCTGGTGCCCGCCACCGCCCAGTCGCGGAAGGCCTCGGCCGGGATCAGCTCGAGCACGTTGCGCTGGCTGGTGCGCCAGGCCTGCCACAGCCCCGCCGGCCCTTCGCGATGGGCGAGGCGGGCCGGCAGCGGCTCGTGAGCCTCGGCGGCGGAAGGGGAGTCGAACGGTGGCACGTCATCGGGCATGCTGCATCAGGTAGGCAGCCGCGACCGCTCGGCAATTGCCCTCGCCGCCCTCCCCCGCTACCCAATGACGCGACGCCACAGGAGATACGGATGCCTTGCCGCCCCGCCGCCCGCGCTGCCACCCTGATCGCGACGCTCGCCCTTGCCGCCTGTTCGGCGCCCGACGCCGATCTCGGCGCGCCGGCCGAGCCACTCGGCGCCTTCCGGCTGGGCTACAACATCGTGGTGGCCGACGGCACGCAGAAGGTGGAGCCCTCGCGCGACGTGACCGAAGACGAATGGGAGGCCGCCTTTACCGAGGCGATCGACGAACGCTTCTCGCGCTTCGACGGCGACCAGCTCTACCACATCGCGGTCTCGGTCAACGGCTACTCGGTCGCGGTGCCGGGCGTGCCACTGGTGGCTGCGCCCAAGTCGGTCGCCATCATCGGCGTCACGATCTGGGACGACGCCGCCGGCGGCAAGATCAACGAGGAGCCCGAGATCATCGTCGTCTACGAGCGCCTCGGCGCCGATGCGGCGCTGGTGGGCTCGGGCCTGACGCTGGCGCGCGAAGAGCAGGTGGCAAACATCGCCAAGAACGGCGCGCGCCTGATCGAGCGCTGGATGCGGGAAAATCCCGAGTGGTTCGAGTCGCGTCCCGGCGCCGCGACGACTGCCCGGATCGTCGACAACGAGATCGTGCGCAACTGAGGGGCGCGGCCTGCCGCCCCCGTCGCCGCCCCGTCGCCGCCCCCGACATGCCCGTCGCCGCTGCCGGCCGCGCGGGTCTCGCGCCTCCCGCGAAGGCGCTTGCACTCCGCGGCAATTCGCCTTAGGCCCCCGCGCGATCATCCACCCCGGGGGACCGCTCTCGCGCGTCTCCCCCCGACGACGAGGCGCTCAAGAGGCATGGCGAAGCAGAAGTTCGAACGCACGAAGCCGCACGTGAACATCGGCACGATCGGGCACGTTGACCACGGCAAGACGACGCTGACGGCGGCGATCACG
>LJNT01000075.1 GCA_001314685.1 Rhodobacteraceae bacterium HLUCCA09 | reverse complement strand
GTCGTGATCGTGCCGTCATGGGCGCGTCATGCCGGAGGCATGCTTTCAGCATGACGGCCCGCGCGGGGATCCCGGCCGCTGGTGCGCCAGGAGGCCATGCGCGCGCCTCGAGGATCTGGTCGATGATCGAGATGAACGGATCGAGCTTCGGCCGCGCCGGTGGCTTCGACCGACGGTATCCCGGCGGCACCGAGTGCTGCAGGATCTTCGACACCGTCTTCCGGTCGATCCCGAACAACCGCGCCGCCGCGCGTTCGCTCAGACCGTCGACATGGCAGCTCGCCGCACACGCGCATAGAGTTCCACAGAGTACATCTCCCCGCCTTCAGCTCGTTCGCTTCAGGCGCAAGGTGGCGGAATTTTACTCCGCGGCGGTCAGAGCATCCGACCGCTTCCGTGGCCCACTTTGTCTCCGGGATTCACAGACAGCGCATCATGAATGGCCACGACCAGACCGGCGGAGGGAAGCGCGCCGGTCGGAATCCGGTTCGAGATGACGATGAGTCGTTCCGTCATCGGACGGCCGTTCCGAGCCAGTCGAGAAGCGTGTCGTGCACCTCGCCCGGACCGGCGAGCCGGAACATCGCGCAGGTATCGCCATCTCCGACCTTGATCGACTGCCCCCCGAAACGGTTGACCGCCTCGAATACGTCTTCATCTCCCAGGTCATCGCCGAATGCGATCGGCGTGCGCGAGGGCCACTGCTTCATCAGCGCCTCTACGGCCTGATGTTTCGACACGTTGTCGGGAAGGATCTCCGCGGCCGTCTTCAGCTTCACGCGGTGCAGCACGAACCCTTCGGAATGTGCCGCGACGCATTCCATGAAGTTCAGGGCCTCGGCCATCCGGTCGGGTGCCCTGTTGAAGTGCTGAACGACCGAGCACGGCTTTTCCTCGACCAGAAGGTCCGGCTCGCTGTCGGCCCAACCGCGGATCATCTGGACCAGCCGCGCGAGCTCGCGGCTGTCCTTGGCGGAATGCTGCCAGAGCTTGCCGCCGATGCGCTGCTCCGCGCCGTGCGACCCGATGATTGTCCCGGGGAAATCGGGGAAGAAGCGGTCGAGATCCCGCATGCTTCGGCCCGAGAGGAGCACTGTCGCGCCGCCCGTCCTCTGGTGCAGTTCGTTCACGAGTGCTCTCGTGGCGGCTGGTACCGATACGGGATCGGGGAAGCTCACGATATCCACAAGGGTGCCATCGAAGTTCAGGAAGATGACGACACGATCGAGACGGGGCGCGTCCGGAGGGCCGTGATGGGGCTCGGGATGGTCTGATCGAAACCCGATCAGTTCGTAGAAATCGAGTCCTTGCATCGCATCACCTTCCCTCGTTCTGGAACATAACGGCACGACCGGTCGAAGGTTCCGGCCGAGCGTCCGGCAGGCGAGAGACGACGGATCGGCGGACCGGCCGGTCCTTCAGGCCGGGATATCCCGCGTCCTGCCTGCGCCCGTCCGGCGCGGCGCGTCGCGCGTTGGCCGGGTGCCCCCGAGCCGGCATCAAGTCTGAGGCCGAGCGACTGCGAGAGGCGGCAGTCCGGACGGCACCGGACGGAAGCGTTCTGCCGGACCATTCGCAATCTGCAGGTTGTCCGGTTCGAAAGCGCTCGGGCGAGCGGAACACCGGCATGGCTGAACCGTTTGCTCCGAGCAGAGCGGACGAGAGGCTCGCCTGAGCCGTGGAAGCCCCTGAGGCGCCTCGGCCGGGCAAACGGCGAGGGAAGATCAGTTTGGCCGACAAGGTGGTGACATTGACGCCCAATCCGGCGCTCGACCTCTGGCTGACGACGCCGAATTTCACGGTAGGACCGAAGCTTCGCTCAAGCCGGCCGAGGTCCGATCCGGGTGGCGGCGGGATCAATGTCTCGCGCGTCATCCACCGGCTTCAGGGGCAGACGCTGGCGCTTTATGCGGCGGGCGGGCGCCGGGGCGACGAGATCGCGGACGGGCTGAAGCGCGAGGGGATCGATGCCGAGCGCTGCAGCATCGAGGGCGACACCCGCGAGGACATCAGCGTCTGCGAGGAAGAGACCGGCGACGTGCTGCGCTTCGTCACGCCGGGCCCGGACCTGCAGCGAGACGAGGTCGAGAGGCTGCTCGGCGCGCTGGAGCGCGCTGCCACCGACGCGTCGCTGGTGGTCGGCAGCGGCAGCCTGCCCGGCGGCGCGGGCGCGGAGTTCTGGGCGCGGGCCGCTGCACGGTGCAGGAGCGCGGGCGTCCGTTTCGTGCTCGATTCGCACGATGGGGTCGATGCGGCCCTTGAGGAGGGGGTCTACTGCTTCCGCGAGAACCGCGACGCGATCGCCGAAATCGCGGGCCACGACGTCGGCTGGCCGGAGGAGACGGCGGATTGGGCCGCGAACCGGGTCGAGACCGGCGCGGCGGAGATCGTCATCGTGACCGAGGGCGGCGAGGGCGCTCTCCTCGTCACCCGTGACGTCAAGCTCCTGCAGCGCCCGCCCGAGGTCGTACCGCGCAGCGCGATCGGCGCCGGCGACAGCTTCGTCGCCGGCCTGTGCCTGGTGTTGTCGCGTCAGCAGGGGCTGGAGGAAGCGCTGCGGGCTGCGGTGGCGACTGCGGCCGCGACATTGCTGACACCGGGAACGGACCTGTGCCGCCGGCCGGATGCAGAACGTCTTCTGGCGGACCTGGGCGAGCTTCGGCGGCTCTGAACGCGAACGGAAAGGAGCGAGACATGGACCTGCCGGATATCCGGGCGACCGATGTCGCGGGAAAGCGCGTGCTGGTTCGTGCTGACCTGAACGTGCCTATGAAGGACGGCGAGATCGCCGATGACAACCGCCTGCGCGCGGTGCTGCCAACCTTTCGCGACACTCTGGGCCGCGGCGGTCGGCTGATCGTGATCGCCCATCTCGACCGACCCGGCGGCAAACGCGATCCCGCATCCTCGCTGCGCCCGGTTGCCGATGCCCTGCGCGACGCGCTGGACGGACCGCGGGTGTCGTTCGTTGAGGATTGTCTGGGCGCCGACGCAGAGAAGGCCGTCGACGGCCTCGACGCGGGCCAGTGCCTCGTCCTTGAAAATCTGAGGTTCCATGCCGGCGAGACGGACAATGCCGCGGATTTCGCCGATGCTCTTGCGATGCTGGGGGACATCTACGTCAACGACGCATTTTCGGCCTCGCACCGGGCGCACGCGTCCATCGTCGGTCTGGCGGATCGCCTGCCGGCGGCGGCGGGCCTCCTGATGCAGAAGGAGGTCGAGACCCTCGATCGCCTGCTTGCCAACCCGCAACGACCCTATGTCGCGCTGCTGGGCGGGGCCAAGGCCAGCACCAAGGTGCCGGTCGTCGAGCATTTGCTGGGCCGGGCCGACCGGATCCTGCTGGGCGGCGTCATGGCGACGACGTTCCTGAAGGCGCGCGGGGTCGATATCGGCCGGTCAAGGATCGCCGAGGACCATGTCGAGACGGCAGAGAAGCTGCTGCGCGACGCCGAAGGCGCGCGGGCCGACCTGATGTTGCCGACCGATGTCGTCGTGGCATCGGAGGCGCGCGCCGACGCCGAGGCGGACATCGTCGGCCTCGGCGAGGTCGGCGACCGGATGATCCTCGACATCGGCCCCGAGACGATCCGGCGTTACGCCGACGCGATCGAGGACCGGGGAACGGTGGTCTGGAACGGCCCCGTGGGCGCGGCCGAGTTCGAACCGTTTCAGCGGGGCACGCATTTTTTGGCGGCGGTGATTGGCGAACAGACGCAGACCGGCGGCCTGGTCAGTGTCGCGGGAGGCGGCGACACGACCGCCTTTCTGCAGAAGCACCAGTTCCTGCATTTGTTCACCTACGCCTCCATGGCGGGCGGGGCGTTCCTCCAATTCCTGTCGGGAGAGGCGCTTCCCGGGCTGGAATCCCTGAAGCGTCATTCCTGAGCTCCCCCCGGAACCGTTGGAAGTTCGTTCGGTTGAATATCCAGACGTGGAGCGGAACAAAACCGCCTCGCCACGGGAGGCCGTAATGCAATCTTCCAGCCGTTGGCATCTCCTGGGCTTTGCCATTGCGTCGGTTTTGCTGCCTCCGGGCCTCGGCGCGCAAGCAAGCAACACGAACGGCGACCGAGCCCGCGCCGGCGGATCGAGCCCGGCCGACAGCACCGGCATCGCCGTTCACGAACTGACCGGAAACATCAAGGGGCGGCAGGTTTTCAACGCTGTCGCCGAATAGCGGGGCGGTTCGCCCGACCATCCACCGCGCGGGCCGGTGAACGACCCGGCGTTCTGACCAGACGGAGATACCGGACATGACTGCACGCGTCGCCATCAACGGTCTCGGCCGGATTGGCCGGGCCACGTTGAAAATCCTGAACGAGTCGCCGGAGTTCGAGGTTGTCGCGGTGAACGATGTCGCGCCGGCCGACAACCTCGCCTACCTGCTCAGGTACGACACCGTCTACGGACGCCATCCCGAAGAGGTGCGCGCGGAGGGCGGCGGCCTGAGCATCGGCGACAGGACCTGCCGTCTCCTGAACGAGAAGGACCCGGCCTCCCTGCCCTGGCGCGACATGGACGTGGACGTCGTATTCGAGTGCACGGGTGCCTTCACCCGGAGGCCCGACCTGCAGAAGCACATCGACGCCGGCGCGAGGACGGTGATCCTGTCCGCCCCGGCGAAGGGCGAAGAGAAGGTGCCCTTCGTCGTGCACGGCGTCAACGAGGCCGACGGCGCGCCGATCATATCGACGGCGAGTTGTACGACCAACTGCATCGCGCCCGTCGTCGAGGTGATCGGGCGCCGCATAGGGGTCGACAAGGCGCTGATGACGACGGTTCACGCCTACACCACCTCGCAGGAGATCGTGGATGGACCGGCCGGCAAGTGGCGGCGCGGCCGTGCGGGGGCGGCGAATTTCGTGCCCACGACGACCGGAGCGGCGAAGGCCACCGCAAAGGCGCTGCCTCAGTATGAGGGGCGTTTCGACGGCGTGGCCATCCGCGGCCCGGTGCCCGTGGGCTCGATTTCCGACATCACCCTCGTCACGAGCCGGGAAACAAGCGTCGAAGAGATCAACGGCATATTCGAGGACGAGGCTGCGAGCGGGCGCTATCGCGGCGTGATGGGCGTCACGCGCGAGCCGATCGTCTCCTCCGACATCATCCGCGACCCGCGCGCCTCGCTGGTCGACCTGACCATGACGCAGGTGGTTGCGGGCGACCTCGTGAAGATCATGGCATGGTACGACAACGAGTGGGGCTACGCCGCGCAGATGGTGCGCGAGGCCGTCCGCCAGTCCTCCGCCTGATCCCTATGGCTGGCCGATCGTGACCGACGCAGCGCTTGACCGAGAGTCCCTGTCCGAACGGCCCTGGCACGCCGTTCCGGGCGAGGAGGTGGCCGAGAATCTCGGCAGCGACCAAGAGATCGGCCTCACCGACAGGGAGGTCGGGCGGCGCCTGGAGCGCTTTGGGCCGAACAAGCTGCCCGAGCGCGCGCGCGAGACGGTGTTTCGGACGTTCCTCCGGCAGTTCCGCGACCCCCTGATCTACATCCTGCTGATCGCAGGCGGCGTCTCGCTCGCCATCGGCAACATCGAGGACGCGGCCTTCATCTTCGCTGTCCTGCTGTTCAACGCGGGCCTCGGAACCTACCAGGAATACAAGGCCGAAAGCGCCGCGCAATCGCTGAAGCAGGCGATGCAGATCACCGCCCTCGTCACGCGCGAGGGCGAACGCGAGGTGGTGGACAGCGAGGAACTGGTTCCGGGCGACCTCGTCTCGGTCAAGTCCGGCGCCTCGGTTCCCGCCGATATCCGCCTTCTGCGCGCGCAGGACCTGCAGGCCGATGAATCGCTCCTGACGGGCGAATCCGTTCCCGTCGCCAAGCGCGCGGATGCCCAGCTCGACCCCGACACGCCGCTCGGCGACCGGCCGACGCTGCTGCACGCGGGCAGTTCGGTGGCCAGCGGCCGCGGCACCGGCATCGTCTGCCGCACCGGAACGATGACCGAGCTGGGGCGCATCGCGAAGTCTCTCGCCGAGGAGGAGCAGCTTCCCCCCCTCGTCCTCAAGATGCGCCGCTTCACCCGCGTCATCGCCATCGCCATCCTCGGTGCGATCATCGTCCTCGGCCTGATCCAGGCGGTGCGCGGCGACGATCTTCTCGATATCTTTCTTCTCGCCGTGGCGCTGGCCGTTTCCGCGATCCCGGCCGGCCTGCCCGTGGCGACCACCGTGGCGCTCTCCATCGGCTCCAACCGCATGGCCAGGCGCAACGTGATCGTCCGCAAGCTGCCGGCGGTCGAGGGGCTGGGCGCCTGCACGCTGATCGCCAGCGACAAGACGGGAACGCTGACGGCGAACAAGCTGACCGGCAAGCGCATCCGCCCGATCGACGGCGACGATGTGGAGATCGGCGGTGCGGGCTACGCGCCGGAGGGCACCTTTACGCGGGGCGGCGAACAGGTCGGCGACGAAGAGTGGCTGCGCGATCTGATCGTTTCGGGCGCGCTCTGCAACGAGGCGGATTACAACGTGGAGGACGGCGAGGTGCGCGCCAGCGGCGACACGGTCGACGTCGCTTTCCTCGTGCTCGCCCGCAAGTTCGGCCTGTCGCAGCAGGACCTGTCGCAGGACTTCCCTGAGGTTGGCGGCATTCCCTTCGAATCCGAGCGCCGTTTCGCCGTCAGCTTCAACCGTCACGGCGACACGGTGCGGGCGCATCTGAAGGGCGCGGCGCAGACACTGGCCGGGATGTGCGACGTCGACGCCGAGGCCGTCCGCGCGCAGGAGGAGGGCCTTGCCGCCGAGGGCTACCGCGTTCTCGCCGTGGCGGCCGGAGAGGTGGACGAGGAGACGGCGGAGAAGGCCGATCCCGACGCGCTGCACGGGCTGCGGTTCCTCGGTTTGGTCGGCCTGATCGACCCGGTGCGCGAAGAAGTGCCGCAGGCCGTGAAGGACTGCCGTTCTGCGGGCGTCGACGTGCGCATGATCACCGGCGACCATCCCCGCACGGCGCTGGCCACCGGGCGCGAACTGGGTCTTGCGCAGGATGACGACGCGGTCGTCACCGGCACGGAGATCGGCAGCCGTGACAAGGGCGGAAGCAGCCACTGCGCCCGCATCCGCGATGCAGCGATCTTCGCCCGGGTCGAGCCGCGTCAGAAGACGACCATCGTCGATGCGCTGCAGGATGCGGGCCATTTCGTGACCGTCACCGGCGACGGCGTGAACGACGCGCCCGCGCTCAGGACCGCGCATATCGGCGTCTCGATGGGCAAGGGCGGCACCGACGTGGCGCGCAACGCCTCCGACCTGATCCTGACCGACGACAACTTCGCCTCCATCGTCCACGGGATCGAGGAGGGGCGGATCGCCTACGACAACATCCGCAAGGTCGTGTGGCTGCTGATCTCGACCGGGGTGGCGGAACTCGTCCTGTTCACCCTTTCCGTGATCTTCGACACCGCCCTGCCGCTGACGCCGGTGCAGCTTCTTTGGCTGAATCTCGTCACGAACGGCATCCAGGATATCGCGCTGTCCTTCGAGAAGGGCGAGCCCGGCGTGCTGAAACGGCGACCGCGCGACCCGGACGAACGCATCTTCAACCGGCTGATGATCGAGGAAGTCCTGACCTCCGGCATCTACATGGGCGTCGTCGGCTTCGCGGTGTTCTACCTCCTGACCTCCGAGATGAATCTCGACACGGCCGAGGCGCGCAACCACCTTCTGCTCCTGATGGTGCTGTTCGAGAATGTGCACGCCTTCAACGTGCGCTCCGAAACGCGCTCTGCCTTCCGGATTCCGCTGAGCAACAACTGGCTCCTGGTCGCTGCTGTCATCGCCTCCCAGGGCGTGCACATCGTTTCGATGTTCATCCCCGGCTGGCGCGACGTTCTGGAGATCGAGCCTGTGGCCTTCACGACCTGGGCGATCCTTCTGGCGATCACGCTGACCAAGTTTGGCCTCGTCGAGGGCTACAAGGCATTCCGGGGGCAGAAGCTGGCCGATGAGACGCAGAGGCAGCCCCCGCGGCGGGCGAAGGCCAGCGATGAACCTGAACCGGTGATTGCCGATCACGCCAAGACCGCCGACCACGCCAAGACCGCCGACCATGCCGAATTCGCGAAGACCGCTGCGCGGGCGGAAAGACTCGCCTCGGACGAGGACGCCGGCGACGGCAACGACAAGGAGAAGACATGATGAGCAGCGAACCGGTTTACGTGCGCGACCTCGCCGATCTTGGGCGGCAGGACGGCGCCATCGTGGGGGGCAAGAACGCCTCGCTCGGCGAGATGATGCGCAACCTGCACGAGGTGGGCGTGCGCGTGCCCGCGGGCTTTGCCACGACGGCGGAGGCCTACTGGCGCTTCATCGACGACAACGACCTGCGCCAGAAGATCTCGGGCGACCTCGACACGCTGAAGGGCGACCGTAGCAACCTGTCGAAGGTGGGCGAGGCGGTGCGCAGGCACATCCTCGGCGGCGAGATGCCGGGGACCGTGGCCGAGGCTATCCGGCAGTCCTACCGGGATCTCGCCGCGCGGCTGGAGCGCAAGGATCTCGACGTGGCCGTGCGCAGTTCCGCCACCGCCGAGGATCTGCCCGAGGCGAGCTTCGCCGGACAGCTCGAGACCTTCCTCAACATCCAGGGCGAGGGGGCGCTGCTCGATGCCGTCAAACGCTGCTTTGCCTCGCTCTTCACCGACCGCGCCATCGCCTACCGCGAGGAGAACGGTTTCGGCCACATGGCCATCGCGCTGTCGGCCGGCGTCCAGCAGATGGCGCGCGCCGACCTCGCGGGCTCCGGCGTGATGTTCTCCATCGACACCGAGACGGGCTTCCCGCGCTCGGTGCTGATTACCGGCGCCTGGGGGCTGGGCGAGACGGTGGTGCAGGGGATGGTGGATCCGGACGAATACCATGTCTTCAAGCCGCCGCTGGAGGACCCGGCGCTGCGCCCCATCGTGTCCAAGCATCTGGGCGGCAAGGACCGCAAGATGGTCTACGGCGGGGCCGGGTCGGAGACGAAGCTGGTGGACACCAAGAAGGAGGAGCGCGCGCGCTTCCTCCTGACCGACGACGAGATCCTGCAGCTCGCCCGCTGGGCCGCGGCCATCGAGGCGCATTACGGGCAGGCGATGGACATGGAATGGGCCAAGGACGGCGAGACGGGCGAACTTTTCATCGTGCAGGCCCGCCCCGAAACGGTGCAGTCCCGGAAGGCGGCCGACACGCTGAAGTCCTATCGTCTGAACGAGACCGGTGAGACGCTGATCGGCGGCCTGGCCATCGGGGCTTCGATCGCGGCGGGCAAGGTCCTGCGGCTCGAAAGCCCCGACGAGATCGACCGTTTCGAGGATGGCGCGGTGCTGGTGACGGGGATGACGGACCCCGACTGGGTGCCGATCATGAAGAAGGCCTCGGCCATCGTCACCGATCACGGCGGGCGCACCAGCCATGCGGCCATCGTCAGCCGCGAGATGGGGCTGACGGCCATCGTCGGCACGGGAAACGCCACGTCGACGCTCAAGGACGGGCAGAAGGTGACCGTCTCCTGCGCCGAAGGCGACGAGGGGGTCGTCTATGACGGCGTCCTGAACTTCGAGACGCGCGAGATCGCCCTCGACGACGTGTCCGAGACGCGCACGGACGTCATGGTGAACCTCGCCAACCCCGCCGCTGCCTATCGCTGGTGGCGCCTGCCGACCGACGGCGTGGGCCTCGCCCGGATGGAATTCATCATCAACAACATGATCCGCATCCATCCCATGGCGCTGGTTCGCTACGACGAGTTGGAGGACAGGCAGGCGAAGAAGCGGATCGACGATCTTACCCGCGCCTACGACGACGGGAGCGAGTATTTCGTCGACACGCTCGCCCGCGGCATCGCGCGCATCGCCTCGGCACATCACCCGAACCCGGTCGTGGTGCGGATGAGCGACTTCAAGACGAACGAATACGCCGAGCTGATCGGCGGCGCCGCCTTCGAGCCGCACGAGAAGAACCCGATGCTCGGCTGGCGCGGTGCGTCCCGCTATTACGACGAGGACTACCGAGAAGGTTTCGCCCTGGAGTGCCGGGCGCTGCGCCGGGCGCGCGAGGAGATCGGGTTGTCGAACATCGTCCTGATGGTCCCGTTCTGCCGCACACTGGAGGAGGCCGACCGCGTTCTGGAGACGCTGGCGGAAGAGGGGCTGATGCGGGGCAAGGCGGGCCTGTCGGTCTACGTGATGGCCGAGATCCCGGCCAACGTGTTCCTTGCGGCGCGGTTCGCGCAGCGCTTCGACGGATTCTCCATCGGCTCGAACGACCTGACGCAGCTCGTCCTCGGCGTCGACCGCGACAGCGAGCGGCTGCGGCGCCTCTTCGACGAGGGGGACGATGCAGTGAAGGCCGCGATCGAGGAGCTGCTGGCAAAGGCGAACCGCGCGGGCGTGCAAACCGGCATCTGCGGGCAGGCGCCGAGCGACCATCCGGAATTCGCGCAGTTCCTCGTCCGGCACGGCATCGGCTCAATCTCGGTCAGTCCGGACAGTTTTCTGCAGGTCAAACAACAGATCGCGGAGGCGGAAGCCGAGGCCGACCGCGAGACGGCGCAGGAGGCTGCACAATGAAGATCGCGATCTTCGACGTCGAGCCCTGGGAATGTGAGACCTTCGAGCCGCTGAAGGAGGAACACGAGGTCGTCTACGAGGAAGGCGCACTCGACGCCGAAGCCGCAGAGAAGCACGGTGATGCCGAGATCATCTCGCCCTTCATCTACTCGGATTTCTCGCGCGAGGTGCTCGACCGTTTCGCGAACCTGAAGTTCATCGCCACCCGCTCGACCGGCGTCGACCATATCGACATGGACTGGTGCCGCGAGAACGGCGTCGCCGTCTCCAACGTGCCGAGCTACGGCGCGAACACGGTGGCCGAGCATGTCTTCGCCCTCCTGCTCGCGATCAGCCACAACGTCGTCGATGCCGCCGACCGCACCCGTCGGGGCGACTTCACGCAGGACGGCCTGCAGGGCTTCGACCCGAAAGGCCGGACGATGGGCGTGATCGGGACCGGCGACATCGGCGTGCACACCGCCCGCATCGCCCGGGGCTTCGGGATGGAGGTTCTGGCCTTCGACTTGAAGCCGCGCGAGGACGTCGCCCGCGACATCGGGTTCGTCTACTTGGACATGGGCGACCTGCTGGCCCTGTCCGACGTCGTCTCTCTGCATGTTCCGGGCAATGAAGACACCCGCAATCTCATCGACGCCGACGCCTTTGGCAAGATGAAGCACGGCGCGATCCTCATCAACACGGCCCGCGGCATCGTCGTCGAGACCGGCGCGCTGCTTGAGGCGCTGTCGAGCGGCAAGCTGCGCGCCGCGGGCCTCGACGTGCTGCCGGAGGAGCCCGTGCTGCGCGAGGAGGCCGAGCTCCTGCGCTCCTATTTCAACCGCGAGCACCATCTCGATACCCTGCTGGCCGACCATATCTTGTTGAGCCCGCAATATTCGCCGAACGCGGCTCAGGGGCCTGTTTGATGGCCCGGCGCAGGGGGTGACGGTGCATTGAGGAGCATGGACGACTGGTGGACGG
>LJNT01000174.1 GCA_001314685.1 Rhodobacteraceae bacterium HLUCCA09 | reverse complement strand
GTGACGATGGCCAGCACGAGGACCATGGCACCGAGGCGCCGGAGCAGGTAGCCGGGCGTCATCTCCTATCAGGCCCTGTCGAGCCAGACATCTTCGACGTAGAAGTAGCGAGAGATCGGCGCGACGATCCAGTTTTCGGTGCCGGTTCGGCTGGCCGTCAGCACGTCCTCGAAGAACGGGATGATGTAGGGCCGCTCCTCCAGCATCAGCCGCTGCGCCTCGGCGTAGATCTCCGCGCGCTCGGCCTCGTCCACCGTGGCCCGGCCTTTCGCCACCAGCGCGTCGAACTCCTCGTTCTTCCACCCCGTATCCTCGTAGGAGGCCTCGGAGGTGAGCAGCAGGTTGAAGGTGCCGTCCTCGGTGGGCTGCATCCCCCAGTAGCCCATGTAGAAGCCGCCCTTCATCCACACGTTGGCGAGGTAGGTGTCGTGAGGCATCGTCTCGACCTCGATGCGGAACCCCGCGGGCTCTGCCATCTGCTTGATCGCCACGGCCACCTGCGCGCGGATCGCGGGCCGGTTCGAGGCCACGAGCGTGAGGTCGAGCCCGTCGGGATAGCCGGCCTCGGCCAGCAGCGCCTTGGCGCCCTCGGGGTCGTAGGCGATCTTGGGCGTGTTGATCGCGTACTGAAACTCAGGGCTGAGGATGTTGTCGTAACCCGGCCGGCCGAGACCTTCGAGCACGATGTCGACGATCAGTTCGCGATCGATCGACATGGCCAGTGCCTTGCGCACGCGCAGATCGTCCCATGGGGGCGTGTCGTAGCGCATCACCACGTTGACGTAGCGGCCCGAGGGCACGCGCAGCGCGTTGGTCCCGGCGGCGGCGTCGATCCGGTCGAAATCGGCCTGCTGGACGATCAGCATGACGTCCATGTTGCCGGACAGGAAGTTCGCGGTCTCGGCCGCAAGGTCGGGAAAGAGATGCATCTCGACCGCGTCGAGATACGGCTTGCCCTCGTGGAAGTAGTCGGGGTTCTTCACCAGTCGCGTCACCTGCGCGCTGTCATAGCTCTCCAGCATAAAGGGGCCGGTGCCGTTGGCCCGTGTCTCCAGCGCCGCATCCTCGCCCTCGAGCGCCGCGCGCGAGAGGATCCGTGCGTTGGCGTGGGCGGTGGAGAACGGAAAGTCGGCGTAGGGGACGTTGAGGTTGAAGCGCACGGTGGTGTCGTCCGGCGTCTCGATCGAGTCGATCATGTCGAGCACGGCCCGCGCGCTCGCGGGTTTGTCGGGATCGAGGATGCGCTCGTAGGTGGCCTTGACGTCGGCCGAGGTGCAGGGGCTGCCGTCGTGAAAGGTGACGCCCTCGCGGATCCTGAAGGTGAAGCCGCGCGCGTCGTCGTCAGCCTCCCAGCTCTCGGCGAGGTCGGCGCGCGGCAGGTTGTCCGGGCCGATCCTCGTCAGACCCGAATAGAGCATGTCGATGCACGGATACTCCGCCGGCCCCGACAGGATCAGCGGGTTGAGCGTGGCGATGCGGGTCGAATGGCTGACCTTCAGCGTGCCACCGGGGATAGGCTCGCCCGTCTGGGCCAGGCCGATCGACGGGGTGAGCCCCGCCGCCGCCATGCCGATCATCACGCCTCGGCGTGAAATGGTGAACTGGCTCATGGTCGCTTTACCTCCTTGTCGCCCCGGCCGGCCTCGCCCCACGCCAGACCGTGCCGGATTCATGGTGTCCGCCGCGCCGGTCAGGTCACGACGGTCAGGTCGTCCGGCAGGGCGGTGAGCACCTCCGGCGCCCCATCGGTGACGAGCAGTGTGTGTCCCACTCCCATCCCGTAGCCCGTGTCGCTGTCGCCGATCATAACGTGGTAGAACAGCGTCATCCCCGGTTCGCAGCGCTGCCGGGCGCCGGCATAGATCATCGGCGGCACGTCCATGCTGGTGGGCGCGAAGCCGATGCCGACGGAATAGCCCGTCGCGCCGTAGCGATGCGCGGCGAAGCCGGCCCGGTCGAGCCCGTCGGCATGGGCGTCGAAGATCTCGCCCAGCGTCGCGCCCGGCCGGGCGATCTCGGTCATGCGGTGCAGCGTCTCGCGGGCAGCGTCGTACATGTGCCGCTGCTGATCGGCGACCTGTCCGAACAGGATCGTCCACTCCGTCTTGACGTTGTAGCGCCGGTACGGGACCGGGTATTCGACGAGGATCTGGTCCTGCGGCTCGATCCGCCGCGGCCCGGCCACGCTGCGGCCGAAGGTGGCCCGTTCGCCCGAGTTGAAAAGCGGCCCGTTGGGCGGAAAGTCCGCCCCCTGCCGCATTATCGAGTTGAAGTAGACGCCCTTGAGCTCCTGCTCGAGGATGCCGGGGCGCGCCGCCGCGATCACCTCCTCCAGCGAAGTGTCGAGGATCTCGGCCGCCTTGCGCATGTACTCCAGTTCGGCGGGCGACTTCACCAGCCGCAGTTTGCGGATCATGTGGTCGTCGTTCTCCAGCCGGCACCAGCCCGACAGTGCGTTCTGTACCCGCCAGAGGTTCCATCCCGTCAGCCCGTGAGTGTTGAGTTCGACCGCCACGCGCCCGCCGGCGAGGCCCAGCTCGTCCAGGATTGCCTTGAGATCCTGCGCGGGGTCGGCATCGTCGGCGTCCCACCAGATACGGATGTCCTCGATGGTGCTGGTCAGCCGCGCCTGCACGAGGTCCGGGCGCCGCGTCAGCAGCACGATGGGCCGCTCGTCGGCGGTGACGACCGCGCACTGGAAGAAGACGAAACCGCCGGTGTCGTAACCGGTCAGCCAGTAATGGCTCTCCTGCGCGAAGACGAGGATCGCGTCGAGCCCTCGCGCGCGCAGTTCGGAGCGCAGCCGCACCTCGCGCGCTTCGTGTTCCGCGCGCGGAAACGGCAGGAGCGAGCCGGGTTCCAGTGCCATGCGATCGTCTCTCCCTCGTTGGCCGGCGCGTCTCGCGGCGCCCGTTGCAATCAGCCTACGAGCTGGTATACCAGCCGTCAACCAAAGGAAGACCGCAGTAGAGGTCCCGATTTCCACCATGTCGCATTCGATGCGGGTAGCCCGCGGTGTGCTCATTCCGTATGCGGTCTTCTGATGACCGAAGGGAAGGCGTCCATGCTCCAATCGCCGGACACGCGCCTCGCGCCACGTGCCTACGAGCGGCTGCTCGGGCTGGTGCTGTCGGGCGAGCTGCGCCCGGGCGACCTCGTGAACGAGCGTCGGCTGGCCGAACTGCTCGGGATGTCGCGCACCCCGGTGCGCGACGCCCTGCTGATGCTCGAGAACGAGGGCCTGCTGGAGCGGCAGGGCAATCGCGGCCTACAGGTCAAGCAGATGCGCATCGAGGACTACATGGAGGCGCTGCAGGTGCGCATGCTGCTGGAGCCGCAGATGGCTCGGATGGCGGCCGATCACGCCCGCGCCTACGACTGGTCCGGGCTCGTCGACCGGCTCGAACGGCTGATGGCCGCGGGGGCCAACGGCGAGGTCGAGCGCGCGGAAGTGCGCGAGATCGACGACCGCCTGCACGGGCTGATTTCCGAGGCGGCGGGCAATCGCCAGCTTTCCGGCATCATTCTCACCCTGCGGCGCCAGACCCAGATCTTCGATCTCAAGAGCATGCCCGAGCGCCTCGAGGACACCTGCCGCGAACATCTCGAGATCATCGCGTGCATCCGAGCAGGGGACGGCGACGCCGCCGAAGCGACGATGCGCGCCCACCTCGATGGCGTCAAGGCGAGCATCATCCGCCGCCTCGGTGGCGCATGAGCGGGCGCTCCGAGGCTTTACCCCGGCCCGTCGTGGCGCCGGACGTGGCGCTGGCCGGCCGCCTATTCGAAGAGCTGCGCCGACGCACCTCGGCGAGCCGGGGGGTTTCGCGCGCCTCCTACGGGCTGGGCGAACAGATAGCCCACGACATCATCCGTCGCGAGGCTGAGCGCCTCGGGCTCGACATGGCCGCCGATCCGGCCGCCAATCTTCACGTAGTCCTGCCGGGTCGGCTGGAGGGGCCGGAGATCGTTATCGGGTCGCACATCGATTCCGTTCCAATGGGCGGCAACTTCGATGGCGCGGCCGGAGTGCTGCTTGGTCTGTCGGTGCTGGCGGGGTTCGTCGGCGCCGGCGTTGCACCGCCCTGCCCGGTGCGGCTGATGGTGATCCGCGCGGAGGAGAGCGCGTGGTTCGGCGCCTCCTATATCGGCAGCCGGGCTGCCTTCGGAAAACTCTCCGCCGCGGAGCTCGACGAGGTCCGCCGGATGGGCGACGGCGTGACGCTCGGCGCCGCCGTCGCCGCCGCGGGCGGCGACCCGCAGGCGCTTGCGGCGGGCACGGCAGTCCTCGACCCGGCCTCCATCCGGCTGTTTCTCGAGCCGCATATCGAGCAGGGACCCGTCCTGCTCGAGCGCGGCGTGCCGGCGGGAATCGTGACCGGCATCCGCGGGAGTTTCCGCTACCGGCAGGCCCGGTGCCTCGGCGCCTATGCCCATTCCGGCGCGACGCCGCGCGGCGACAGGCAGGATGCCGTGCTTGCAGTTGCGCGCCTCGCGGTCGAGGTCGACGAAGTATGGGCGCGCCGGGAAGCGGAGGGCGAAGACCTGACCGTCACCGTCGGGCAGATCGCCACCGACCCCGACGAGGCATCCTTCAGCAAGATCGCGGGCGACGTGCGCTTCTCGCTCGACGTTCGCAGCGCGGAGCCCGCGACGCTGGCGGCCGTGCGCGAGGAGATCGACGCGATCGTCGCGCGCATCGAGACGCGTGATCGCGTGCGTTTCGAACTCGGCCGCCTGACCGCGAGCGAGCCCGCCCGCATGAGCCCCGCGGTCGTGTCCGCGCTCGGCGCGGCGGCGCGCGCGGCCGGTGTCGCCCATATCGAGATGCCGTGCGGCGCGGGGCACGACGCCGCCGTGTTCGCCCGCGAGGGCGTGCCGACCGGAATGGTCTTCATCCGCAACGCGCACGGCAGCCACAATCCCGACGAGCACATGGAGCTGTCCGACTTCGCCGAGGCCGCCCGGCTGGTCACCGCGCTGCTGCAGGATCCGCCGCCCCCGCGATGACCGATGTCGTGGTGGTCCAGCCCATCGCGTGCTCGGCGGTCGACCTGCTCGCCCGCGCCGGTCTGCGCGTCCATTCCGCGCCCGCGCCGGAGCTGGCGGCGATGCGCCCCCATCTTGCCAGCGCCCGCGCCGTGATCACCCGCAACCACGGCTTCTCCGCGGCCGAGCTTGCCGCTGCGCCCCGGCTCGAGGTGATCGGCGTGCACGGAACCGGGATGGACAGGGTGGACCGCGCGGAGGCCGGGCGCCGGGGCGTGGCCGTGGTGAACACGCCCGGCACCAACGCCCGCGCCGTTGCGGAACTGGCGCTTGGCCTGATGCTGGTTTGCGCTCGGGGCCTCGTCGCCGCGGATGCCGCCGCGCGCGTGGCCGATGCCGGCTGGCGCGAACGCGCAAGCGGCATCGAGCTGGGCGACCGTCGGCTGGGGCTGGTGGGGTTCGGCCATGTCGCGCGGGCGCTCGTGCCGATGGCCCGTGGCCTCGGCATGGAGGTGGCGGCGCTGACGGGCCACGCCACGGCAGCCGAGCTGGAAGCCGCCGGCGTCGCCCCGGCGCCCGATCTCGACACGCTCTGCGCCGAGGCCGACGTGGTGTCTCTCCATGCCGTGCCCGGCCCGCGCCCGCTGCTCGACGCCGCCCGGATCGCGCGCATGCGGCCCGGCGCGATCCTCGTGAACACGGCGCGCGGCGCGCTGGTGGACGAGGCGGCGCTGGCCGCGGCGCTCGCCTCCGGCCACCTGAGGGCTGCCGGGCTCGACGTGACCGTCACCGAGCCGCTGCCACCCGACAGTCCCCTGCTCGGGGCCCCGGGCCTCGTGCTGACGGGACATATCGGCGGCGCGGCCGAGGAGGCCATCGAGCGGACGGGGCAGGCGGTGGCGCGCAAGGTGCTCGCCGCACTGGGCCTGGCCGCGCGATGATCGGAGCTGCGCCCGCGCCGCGCATCCGGGCGCTCGGCGAAGCCGCGCTCAGCGTCGAGTTCGGCGACCGGATCGACGAGGCCGTGAACGCCCGGGTCCACGCGCTCGACGCCGCCCTCGCCGTCGACCCGCTGCCGGGACAGGCGGAAACCGTGCCGAGCTATCGCGCCCTGCTCGTCGTGTTCGACCCCGAGCGCGCCGACCTCGCCGCGGCGCGCGCCCGGCTGGCCAACCTCGCGGCGCACCTTCCCGCCGAGCCCGGCGCGGGCCGCCTCTGGCGCGTGCCCGTGCTCTACGGCGGCGAGGCGGGGCCGGACCTCGAGACCATCGCGGCGCATGCCGGCCTCGCGCCCGAGGCCTACGTCGCCCGGCACGCCGCCGGGCGCTACCGGGTTCACATGATCGGCTTTCAGCCCGGCTTCTGCTATCTGGGAGGTCTCGACCCCGCCCTCGCCATGCCCCGGCGGGCCGAACCGCGGCTGCGCATCCCGGCGCGCACGGTCTCTGTCGGCGGCTTCCAGACCGCCATCGGCACGGTTGCGGGGCCGAGCGGCTGGCACGTGATCGGCCGGACGCCCGTGCGCCCCTTCAACCCGGCGCGCGACCCGCCTTTCCTGTTCGCGCCGGGCGACAGGATCGCCTTCCGCGCCGTGCACGCCGAGGACTGGGACGCGCTCGATGCCGAGGCGGCCGGGGGCGCCCGCGTCGCCGAGCGCCTCGCATGAGCCCGACGCTGCACATCGAGGCCTGCGGCCCGGGACTGACCGTGCAGGATGCGGGTCGCTTCGGCCTGCGGCGCTACGGCGTGGCCTGGGCCGGCGCCGCGGACCGTGCGCGGCACGCCCTCGCCAACGCGCTGGTCGGCAACCCCGCCGGGGCGGCGGCGCTCGAGGTCACGGTCGCCGGCGCGCGGCTCTCTTCCAGCGGCGGCCCGGTCCGGCTCGCCGCCGTTGGCGCCGATCTCTCGGTCGGCGGGAGCGCGGTGCCGCCGGCCACGGCCGTCGATGTGCCCGATGGGGCCGAGGTGACGCTCTCGGCGGCCCGCCCGGGCGCCTATGGCTACCTTGCCGTCTCCGGCGGGCTGCTCACCGCGCCCGAGATGGGCAGTCGGTCCGCCCACCTGCGATCGGGCCTCGGCGGCGGTTCGCTGGAGGCCGGCGCGAGGCTGCCCTGCGGGCCGGCGCCCGCAGGATCTCTGCTGCGCTTCGCAGGCCGGCTGCCCGGAGCCGGCGGCGCCCTCCGCGTGGTGCGCGGCCCGCAGGACAGCCACTTCTCCGAGGGCGAATGGACGCGGTTCCTCGAGGTCGAGTGGCGTGTCCATCCCCGCTCGGACCGGATGGGCATACGCCTCGACGGCCCGGCCCTGCGGCACCGGGCCAGCGCCGACATCGTGTCGGACGCGGTTTTGCCGGGGGTGGTGCAAGTGCCAGGGGACGGACGCCCCCTCGTTCTGATGCGGGACTGCCAGACCACCGGTGGCTACCCCAAGATCGCCTGCGTCATCGCCGCCGATCTCGACCGGCTGGCGCAGAGCCGGGCGGGCGACGCGCTGCGCCTCGTCGAGGTGTCGCCCGAGACCGCCCTGGCCGCCACACGAGACTATGTGGCCTGGCTTCGCGCGCTGCCCGCCCGGCTCGTCGCCGCGGATGCCACCCCGGATCGGCTGCACCACGCCAACCTGATCGACGGCGTGCACGACGCGCGCCGCGCCGATCCCGACGGCTGACTGCGCCGTCCGCGGCCAGTTGTCGCCTCAGGCGGGCGGCACGGCCGGGGCGACCTCGTGCCCCGCCTCCTCCAGCCCGGACCGCAGGCGCTGCGCCATGGCCAGCGCCTCCGGGGTATCGCCGTGCAGGCAAACGGAGTCGATCTGCACCGGCAGGACCTTGCCGCCGACCGACACGATCTGCCCGTCCTCCAGCATGCGCAGCACCGCCGCGAGCGCTGTTGCAGGGTCGTGGACCACGGCACCGGGCTGAGCGCGCGGGGCGAGGTTGAAGCTGTCGGCATAGGCGCGGTCGGCGTACACCTCGCGGATAGGGGCCAGGTCCAGACGTTCGGCCGCGCGCTCGGTGGCCTTGCCGGGCATGACCATGAAATGCAGTCCCGGATCGACCGCGCGGATTCCGCGCGCCACCGCCAGGGCGAGCCCCTCGTCGTCGGCGCAGGCGTTGCCAAGCGCGCCATGGGTCTTCACATGCGTCATCCGATGTCCGGCCAGAGCACAGGCGCCGGCGAAGGCGCCGACCTGGTAGGCGACGAGAGTCTCGATCTCGCGTTCGGTGATCCCCGAGACGGGCCGTCTGCCGAAGCCCGCAAGGTCGGCATAGCCCGGATGCGCCCCGACCGCGACGCCCGCCGCGCGCGCCTGCTCGGCGGTGCGGCGCATGATCTGCGGATCGCCGGCGTGAAAGCCGCAGGCGACGTTCGCCGTCGTCACGACTTCGAGGAGCGCGTCGTCGTCGCCCATCCGCCACGAGCCGAAGCCCTCGCCCATATCGGCGTTCAGGTCGATCCGCATGGCACTCTCCTCTCCGCGCTGGGGGCCTTGCACCGCATCGTCATGTCGGTATACCACCGGTCTACACAAACGGAGGCACCATGGGCAAGCATCGGCTTCTCTACCTCGGCAACGGCCGGCAGATGGAAACCGTCGCGCGCCTCGACGCGCGTTTCGAGGACTGGGGCTTCGAGGTGGATCGCTACTGGGCGTATAACGGCGAGTTTCCCGACAGCCTCGAGGGCTACGACGCGATCTTCCTGTCGGGCAGCCCGCACGGCGCCTACGATGACGTGCCCTTCATTCACCGCGAGCACGACCTGATCGCGGACGCAGCCGAGCGCGAGATCCCGATGCTCGGCATCTGCTTCGGCAGCCAGATCCTCGCCTCCGCCCTGTGCGGGCGCGACCAGGTGTTCCGGCGCGAGAGCTGCGAGATCGGCTACAAGGACCTGCCCGTCACCGACGACGCGGCGCGCGACCCGCTGATGTCCGGCATCGCGCCGACGGTCCACATGTTCGTCTGGCACAACGACGAGGTGCGCGCGGGCCATCCGGACATGCGCATCCTCGCCTATTCCGACGACTGCCCCAACCAGATCTGGCGCTGGCGCGACGCGCCCGTCTGGGGCATCCAGGGCCATCCGGAAGTGACGAAGGCGCAGGCGCCGGTCTGGTTCGAGCAGAACCGCGAGCGGATGGAGGCCGACGGCGCCGACATCGACGTGCTCAAGGCCAGCGCCGACGAGGCCGCCGTCGCCAAGACCATGCTCACCCGGTTCTGCGACCTGGTGCGGCATGGCTGACGCCGCCGCCGATGCGCCGCCGCTCATCTTCGAGCCCTGGTTCGACCGCGCCGAATACGAGGGCCGCCTCGCCCGCGTGCAGGCTCGACTGCGCGACGGGGGGCACGACGCGCTGCTCGCCTTCCAGCCCGAATCCGTCACCTGGCTGACCGGCTTTTTCACCCGCGGCTACGGCTCCTTCCAGTTCGCAATCGTGCCGACCGAGGGCCGACCCTGCATCGTCTGCCGCGATGTGGAGGACTACTACCTCGACGCGACCTCGGTCTTCCCCGACCGCGCGCTTTGGACCGACACCGACGCCCCCGTGGCGGTGGGCGCCACCGCGATCCGCGACCGGATCGGCTCCTCGCCCGCCCTTGCCGTCGAGATGGGCGCCTGGCCGCTCTCGGCCGCGCGCCTCGACGCGCTCCGCGCGGCGCTGCCCGGCGCGCGCTGGGCCGATGCGAGCCACCTCGCGACCAATCTGCGCCTGATCAAGTCCCCTGCCGAGATCGCGCTGCAGCGCCGGGCCGGCCGCGCGGCGGAGGCAGGGATGCAGGCGGCGATCGACAGTGCCGGCGTCGGCGTCTCCGAGCGCGAGATGGCCGCGGAGATCTGCGCGGCGATGATCCGCACCGGCTCGGACCTGCCGGGCCCCGGCGTGATGTCCTCGGGGGCGCGCGCCTTCCATCTGCATGGCGGCTATTCCGACCGCGTGCTCGAGGCGGGCGATATCGTCCAGATCGAGGTGACGCCGAATGTCCGCCACTACCATGCCCGGTTCATGCGCCCGATCCGCGTGGCGCCGGTGCAGGACGGCGACGAGGAGGTCGTCTCCCGGCTGATCGCCATACAGGACGACGCGCTGCGAGAGGTCCGCCCCGGCGTGCCCGCCCACGTGCCCGACGCGGTCTACCGCGAGGGCGTGCTGTCGGCCGGGCTGCGCGAGAGCTACACCAACAAGACGTTCTACTCGGTCGGTCTGCTGCTCCAGCCCAGCGGCGGCGAGCCTCTCGAGGCGACGCCCGACGCGACGTGGCGCTTCGAGCCGGGGATGGTGTTCCACACCTACGTGCTCGCCCGCGGCTTCGGCATGTCGGAGACGATCGCGATCAACGAAAGCGGCTACGAGCGGCTCACGAACTACCCGCGGCAGCTGTTCGTCCGCTGAGACGGCGCGCGGCGATGCGCGCGGGAGACCACGAGGGAGAATGCCATGACACACCGGATCGACCGACATTCGGAGGGCGTGTTCATCATCGCCGCCACGCCGTTCGGCAAGGACGGCGCGCTGGACCTGGACAGCACCGACCGGATGATCGACTTCTACCTCGACTGCGGCGTGATGGGCATTACCATCCTGGGGATCATGGGCGAGGCGCCCAAGCTCTCCGGAGAGGAGACGCTCGCCTTCGCCCGCCACGTGCTGAACCGGGTCGGCAACCGCATTCCCGTCGTCGTCGGCGTCTCGGGGGCGGGGCTCGACAACATGGCTCGCCTCTCGCACGAGGTGATGGAGGTGGGCGCGGCCGGCGTGATGGTGGCGCCGATGCCGGGGCTGGCGACCGAGGCCAAGCTGAAGGGCTATTTCGGGCAGGTCTGCGCGGCACTGGGACCGGACGTGCCGATCTGCCTGCAGGATTACCCGCAGACCACCGGCGTGCAGTTCTCCGTCGAGACGATCCTGACGCTCACCCGCGACCACCCGCAGATCGTCATGCTCAAGCACGAGGACTGGCCGGGCCTGACGAAGCTGTCGCGCGTGCGCGCCGAGAGCGGCACGGGCGACACGCCGCGCATGTCGATCCTGGTGGGCAACGCCGCGCTGTTTCTGCCGCAGGAGATACAGCGCGGTGCCGACGGCGCGATGACGGGCTTCGCTTACCCGGAGATGCTGGTGCAGGTAGTCGAGCGCCACAAGGCCGGCGACGTCGACGGCGCGGAAGACCTGTTCGACGCCTACCTGCCGATGGTGCGCTACGAGCAGCAACTCGGCATCGGCCTCGCGATCCGCAAGGAGATCCTGCACCGCCGCGGCGTGATTGGTTCGCCCAAGGTGCGCGCCCCGGGCCCGGCGCTGACCGCGCGCGACCACGAGGAACTGACGCGCCTGATGGCGCGGCTCGACCGCAAACTGGAGGCGCTGGGCTGATGGACCTGGGATTGCAGGGAAAGACGGCGCTGGTGATGTCGTCGAGCCGGGGGCTCGGGGCCGGGATCGCGCGCGCGCTCGCCGCCGAGGGCGTGCACGTGCTGCTGACTGGACGCACGGAGGACCGGCTGGCGGAACTGGCGAAGGAGATCCGCGCGGCCGGCGCGAAGGCGGATTACGTGGTGGCCGACCTGGCCGATCCCGGCTCGGTCGACGTGCTCGCCGCGGCGGCGGAAGAGACGCTCGGCGGCGTCGACATCCTGATCTCCAACACGGGCGGGCCGCCGCCGGGGCGCATGGCCGATGCCGACCTCTCTGTGTTGCCGGGCCAGCTCGAGACGATGGTGGTGCGCGTGGCCGAGATCGCCGCGCGGCTGGTCCCGCACATGCGGCGGAACGGCTGGGGCCGGATCCTCGCCATCGGCTCGCATCGGCTCGTCGGGCGTGATCCAGCCGATCCCCAACCTCGGCCTGTCCAACCTCGCCCGCTCGGCGCTGGTGGGTTGGGCGAAGTCTCTCTCGAACGATCTCGCGGCCGACGGCATCACCGTCAACATGCTGCTCCCGGGGCGCATCCACACCGAGCGTGTGGACGAGCTCGACGCCGCTGCCGCCAGGCGCACCGGCAAGACGCTGGACGAGACGCGCGCGGCGAGCCGCGCGACGATACCCGCCGGGCGGTACGGCACGGTCGAGGAGTTCGCCGACACCGCAACATTCCTGTGCAGCGCGCGCGCCAGCTACGTCACTGGCAGCCTCGTGCGCTGCGACGGCGGCCTCATCA
>LJNT01000156.1 GCA_001314685.1 Rhodobacteraceae bacterium HLUCCA09 | reverse complement strand
TGGCGACCCCGGCAGGATTCGAACCTGCAACCTGCCCCTTAGGAGGGGGCTGCTCTATCCAGTTGAGCCACGGGGTCGCGTGCCCCGCACTTACAGGGTTAGTTGCGCGGACGTCAATTCGTCAGGGCGCGCCAGGCCACGGTCTGCGGCCAGGGCGCCCGAACCCGGCACGGGTGAGCGCGTCCGGGATCTCGGAGTGGGGCTTTGCGCGTGCGGTTCGCCGAGCATTTCGCCCAGGGATTTCCTCGGCGTTACCAATCGTTTCGAGAGGTGGCGGCATGGTGCTTCCGCTCCGCGATTTCTCTTCGTCCCATGCCATCGGAAGGGCCCTCGCGACCGGTCGGGACGGGCTGACGCAGCGTCGCCCAGTCCTGCCGGGTCGGGTGTCGCCTCGGGAAGTGACGCATGGTCGCTGCCCTGCGAGGTGCGAGTGGCGTATCTCGGGCGGGTCGGGTAGGACACGTTCCGCACCCGTTGCGAGAAGGAAGGTCACGATGACCGAGCTGCGCCGACCACTGACCCTGCGCGACGTCTCCGAAGCTTCCGGCGTCAGCGAGATGACCGTCAGCCGGGTGCTGCGCAATCGCGGCGACGTCAGCCAGGCCACGCGCGAGCGCGTGCTCGCCGCCGCCAAGCGCCTCGGCTACGTGCCCAACAAGATCGCCGGCGCGCTCGCCTCGAGCCGGGTCAACCTCGTCGCGGTCATCATCCCCTCGCTGTCGAACATGGTCTTTCCCGAAGTGATGAACGGCATCTCGGGCGAACTCGAGGAGACGAGCCTGCAGCCGGTGCTCGGCGTCACCCACTACCGCCCCGAGCGGGAGGAGCAGGTGCTCTACGAGATGCTGTCGTGGCGGCCCTCCGGCGTCATCATCGCGGGGCTGGAGCGTACCGACCCCTCGCGCGCCATGCTGGCCAGCGCCGGCATCCCCGTGGTCGAGATCATGGATACGGACGGCCAGCCCGTCGACGCGGTGGTCGGCATCTCGCACCGGCGGGCAGGGCTGATGATGGCACAGGCCATCGTCGAGCAGGGCTATCGGCGGATCGGCTTCATGGGCACCAAGATGCCGCTCGATCACCGGGCCCGGAAGCGGTTCGAGGGCTTCACCGAGGGGCTCGCCAAGGCAGGAATCGAAGTGGCCGACCGCGAGTTCTATTCGGGCGGCTCGGGGCTGGCCAAGGGGCGCGAGATGACGAAGGCGATGCTCGAACGCACGCCCGACCTCGATTTCCTTTACTATTCCAACGACATGATCGGGGCCGGGGGATTGCTCTGGTGCCTGGAGCAGGGCATCGACGTGCCCGGGAAGATGGGCCTCGCCGGCTTCAACAACATCGAGCTGCTCGACGGGCTGCCCAAGCGGCTGGCGACGATGGATGCCTGCCGCCGCCAGATCGGCGAGGCGGCGGCGCGCATCGTGGCGTCGCGGGCCGGGGCGGCCGCGCAGGGCGGCGCCGCGGCCGGGGACGCGCCCGAAGGCGGCGGAGAGCGCGTGGTGCTGACGCCCACGATCAATGTCGGCGACACGCTCGTTCGCGTCTGAGGGGCGCGCGCGGCGGGGCGAGTGGACTTCCCCTCCGCCCTCCTGTTAACGGGAAGCGACCCGCGCGAGGCCGCCGATGACACAGTCGCCCCCCTCCCAAGGCCCTGCCGCCGCCGGCCCGCCGCCGGAGGTGTCTGTCGTCATCCCGATGCACGACGAGGCGCCCAACGTCGCCCCCCTGATCGCCGGCATCCTGGCCGCCTGCGAGGGAACGGCCGTCGAGGTGATCGCGGTCGACGACGGCTCGCGCGACGCCACCTCGGGCGAGGTGACAACGCTCGCCGCGGCCGACCCGCGCATCCGCCTCGTGCGCCACGCGACGGCCGCCGGGCAGAGTGCGGCCGTCCATTCCGGCGTGCTCGCCGCGCGGGGGCGGGTCGTCTGCACGCTCGACGGCGACGGTCAGAACCCGCCCGAGGAACTTCCAAAGCTCTACACCCCGCTTCTGGCCGAGGCCCGCGCCGGGCTCGGCCTCGTCGCGGGCCAGCGCGTAAGCCGGCAGGACACGCTGTCGAAGCGCCTCGGCTCGCGCATCGCCAACACACTTCGGGCGTGGCTGCTGAAGGACGGGACGCGGGACACCGGCTGCGGGCTCAAGGGCTTTCGTCGCGACGCCTTCCTCGCGCTTCCCTATTTCGACCACATGCACCGCTACCTGCCCGCGCTCTTCAAGGCGCAGGGCTGGGAGGTGGCGCTGGTCGACGTCAGCCACCGGGGTCGCATGGCGGGGCGGTCGAAATACAGCAACCTGCGCCGGGCGGTGGCGGGCGTGCACGACCTGATCGGCGTGGCATGGCTGGTCAAGCGCCGCAAGAAGGCCGCGCCCGAGGAGGTGGGGATCGCCCGCACGGCCCTGGCCCCGGCAGCGGAGCGCGAAACGGCGCGGGAGACGACGGGCGTATGACCGAGCCCACCGCCTTCGGCTGGCTCGGCGTCCAGACCTGGACCGAGTTCTGGTGGGTCGTGTTCGGTCTCGGCGGTCAGCTGCTGTTCACCGCCCGCTTCCTCGTGCAGTGGCTCGCCTCCGAGCGGGAGCGGCGCTCGGTGGTGCCGGTCGCGTTCTGGTATCTCTCGATCGCGGGCGGGCTGGTGCTGCTGGCCTACGCGATCTACCGGCGCGACCCGGTGTTCATCCTCGGCCAGTCGATGGGCGTGTTCATCTACCTGCGCAACCTCGTCCTCATCCATGCCGAACGCCGCCGCGCGCCCGAGTGAATGGCTGCCGGGGGCGCTGGCCGTCGTGCTCGCGGTCACCGCGGCGCGGGTGGCGCTGCTCGCGCTCAACCGCACCGACCTCTACATGGACGAGAGCCAGTACTGGTTCTGGGGGCAGGAGCTCGCCTTCGGCTACTATTCCAAGCCGCCGCTGATCGGCTGGGTGATCCGCGCCTCGGTCGAGCTCGGCGGCTCCGATGCGCCATTCTGGGTACGACTGCCAGCGCCGCTCTTTCACGCCGCGACCGCGCTCATCCTCGCCTGGATCGCGGGCCACCGTTACGGGCGGGGGGCGGCGGCGTGGGTCGCGGCGCTCTACGTCACGCTGCCGATGGTGAGCGTGGGCAGCGCGCTGATCTCGACCGACACGATCATGTTCCCCTTCCTCGCCGCCGCGCTCGGCCTCTGGCTCGCCGCGCTCGACCGCCGGGCAGCAGGCCGGTCGGCTTGGGCGCTCGCCCTGGCGGCGGGGTGTGCCGCGGGCGTGGCGTTCCTCGGGAAATACGCGGCCGTCTACGGGCCGATGGGCGCCGCGCTCGCCGCCCTCTTCGTGCCGGCGGCGCGTCCGGGCTGGCGCGCGGCGGGCTGGGGCGCGCTGGGGTTCCTGCTCGCGGCCGCGCCCAACGTCGGCTGGAACGTCGCCAACGGGCTCACCACGCTGCAGCACACGCTGGACAACGTGGAATGGGTGCGCGCGCCGGGAGATCGGTCGGGGCTCAACGTCGCCGGCCTCGCCGAATTCTTCGGCGCGCAGTTCATCGTCTTCGGGCCGGTCCTGTTCGGCGCGCTTCTGTGGCTGGGTGTGCGCGGCGGCGCGGGCTCGGGCGAGCGGCGCATCCTGCTGTGGCTGTCGCTGCCGGTCGTCGCCGTCGTCTGCGGGCAGGCCCTGCTGGAAGAGGCCTATGCCAACTGGGCGGCGGCGGCCTATCTCGCCGGGCTGCTCGCCGTGGTGCCGTGGCTCATGACCAAGCTGCGCGTCTGGCTGTGGGCGAGCCTCGCGCTCCACACCGCTTTCGCCGCCGCGCTGCCGCTGGCGCTCGCCTTCGGCACCGAGTGGCGCGTGGGCGACAGGCTGCTCTTCGCGCGGTATCTCGGGCAGGCGGAGATGAGCCGAGACATCCTCGCGCTGGCGCGGGAGCATGGCGGCGAGGTCGTGGTCGACGGGCGATCGCTGCAGGCCGACCTGTTCCACACGGGCCGCGACGCAGGCGTGACGATCTGGGCCCGCCCGCCCCGGGGCCGCCCCGCCAATCACTACGAACAGACCCGCGCCATGCCCGACAGCGTCACGGGCGAGGTGCTCTATGTCGGCCGGCTCGACGACCTTCCCGAGCGCTGCGGCTCCATCGCGCCGATCGCCACGCTCGCCCCCGACAGCGGCGCCTACCGCGAGCGCCCGATGGGCGCGTGGCGCCTGCCGGCCGACTGCCTCCGCCCGCCGGCGCCCTGATCGCCGGTCGGAGCGGGGCCATTCGCCATTGCCGCCCGTGGCCCGCTCGGGCAATGGAGGGGCATGAGCGACCCCGGCCACCAAACGGTCCCGCGCACCGCCCTCGTCACCGGCGCGGCCGGCTTCATCGGCTATCACGTCGCGCGGCGGCTGCTCGCCGAGGGCTGGCGGGTCGTCGGTCTCGACGCGGTGACCGACTATTACGACGTGCGCCTCAAGCGCGCCCGGCTGACCGAGCTCGCCGCCTTCGAGGGCTTCCGCGCAGTCGAGGCGCGGCTGGAAGAGCCCGGCCTTCTCGCCGGCCTGATGGCCGAGGAGCGGCCCGGCACCGTGATCCACCTCGCCGCGCAGGCCGGCGTGCGCTACTCGCTCGAGGCGCCCCGCAGCTACGTCGAGGCCAACCTCGTCGGCACGTTCGAGGTGCTGGATGCGGCGCGCGCCCATCCGCCCGCGCACCTGCTGATGGCCTCGACCTCGTCGGTCTACGGCGCCAATACCGAGATGCCCTACGCCGAGACGCACAAGGCCGACACCCAGCTGTCGTTCTACGCCGCAACGAAGAAGGCGAACGAGGCGATGGCCCATGCCTATGCCCACCTGCACGGGCTGCCGGTGACGATGTTCCGCTTCTTCACCGTCTACGGGCCGTGGGGGAGGCCCGACATGGCGCTGTTCAGGTTCGTGCGCGCGATCCGGGCGGGCGAGCCGATCAACGTCTACAACCACGGGCGCATGCGGCGCGACTTCACCTATATCGACGACCTCGTCGAGGCGCTCGTGCGTCTGATCCCTCTCGCCCCTCCCCCCTCTGGCGCAGCGGAGCGCGCGCCGCCCGTGCCGGGCGACAGCCTGTCTCCGGTGGCGCCGTGGCGGGTGGTCAATCTCGGCGCGTCCGCCCCGGTCGAGCTCGGCGCCTTCATCGACGCGGTCGAGGCCGCGCTCGGGCAGCCGGCAGAGCGGCGCCTGCTGCCGATGCAGCCGGGCGACGTGCCGGCGACGTGGGCCGACACCACGCTTGCCCGCGCGCTGGTGGGCGAGATCCCGCCCACGCCGCTGGCCGAGGGCATCGCCCGCTTCGTCGACTGGTACGTCGCGCGCTACGAGGCGCTCGGCGACGCCGGCGAGCGCTGAGTCACCCTCACATTGACACCCCGGCAGGGATGGACCATGCGCATCCCGCGCGGCGACCGTTCCGGTCGGTCCGGCGCGACGCGACAGGGGACTGGCGATGAAGATTGCAATGATCGGAACGGGCTATGTCGGGCTCGTCTCGGGGGTGTGTTTCTCCGATTTCGGGCACGACGTGATCTGCGTCGACAAGAACCCCGCCAAGATCGAGATGCTCGAGCGCGGCGAGATTCCGATCTACGAGCCGGGCCTCGACCGCCTGCTGGAGAAGAACGTCGAGGCGGGGCGGCTGACCTTCACCGGCGATCTGGCCAAGGCCGTGGCAGGCGCCGACGCGGTGTTCATCGCCGTGGGCACGCCCACCCGCCGGGGCGACGGCCATGCCGACCTGACCTATGTCTTTTCCGCCGCGGAAGAGATCGCCCGGGCGCTGACCGGCTACGCCGTGATCGTCACCAAGTCGACGGTTCCGGTGGGCACCAACCGCGAGGTCGCCGAGCGGGTGCGCGCGGCCAACCCTGACGCGCAATTCGACGTCGCCTCGAACCCCGAGTTCCTGCGCGAGGGCGCGGCCATCGACGATTTCATGCGACCCGACCGCGTGGTGGTCGGCGTGGAGGCCGAGCGGGCCCGCGAGATGATGGGCGACATCTACCGCCCGCTCTTCCTGCGCGAGTTCCCGATCGTCTACACCGATCTCGAATCGGCGGAGATGATCAAGTATGCCGCCAACGCCTTCCTGGCGACCAAGATCACCTTCATCAACGAGATCGCCGGCCTCTGCGAGGCGGTCGGCGCCGACATCAAGGCGGTGAGCAAGGGGATGGGGCTCGACGGGCGGATCGGCAACAAGTTCCTCCATGCCGGCCCCGGCTTCGGCGGCTCGTGCTTTCCAAAGGACACCCGCGCGCTCGCCCGGATCGGGCAGGACCATTCGCGCCCCCTGGAGATCACCGAAACAGTGATCCGCGTGAACGACGGCATCAAGCGACGCATGATCGACAAGGTGCTCGACCTCTGCGGTGGCTCGGTCAACGGCAAGACGCTGCTGGTGCTCGGCGTCACCTTCAAGCCCAACACCGACGACATGCGCGAGGCGCCGTCGCTGACCATCGTTCCGTCGCTCGTCGGCGGGGGCGCGACGGTGCGCGTGGTCGATCCGCAGGGGCGGCGCGAGGGCGAGGCGCTGTTGCCGGGGGTCGAATGGCACGACGACCCCTATGCCGCCGCCGAGGGGGCCGACGCGGTGGTGATCCTGACCGAGTGGAACGAGTTCCGCGCGCTCGATCTCGCCCGCCTTGCAGGCGCGATGCGCGCGCCCCGCATGGCCGACCTGCGCAACGTCTACAGCCCGGTCGACGTGGCCGCCGCCGGATTCCGCGATTACGTCGCCGTGGGCCGCTGAGGCCGGCGCCCCATGCCGGTCGAGGCGCCGGGGCGTCGGGGCCGCTGGCATGGGTGCGGCGCACACCGCGGAAAGCCGCGCAGACACGGAGCTTCCCGCGCAGGGGCGCCAGCGCTAGATTCGCGGGCGAGACGCGATAGCTATTGATCATGTTCGTCGTCGCCCCCTCCACCGTGGTCGATGCGCGCCGGCTGCGTCTGACGCGCGTGGGCGCCCAGATGCTCGGGCGCGGCCTGCGCGTGATCCCGCGGCGGCCGCTCTTCCGCAGGGTGTTCTGGCGGATCGTGTTCGACCAGGCGCCCTTGCGCTACATCATGGCCCTGTCGCCCTTTCCCATCGCCATGCTCATCCGCCCCGACCTCGCGCTGGCGATCAGCCAGGCGCCGCTGTTGATGTTCGCCATCGTCTTCATGGTCGAGAGCACGCTGCTGTCGGTCTCGACACCCGAGAAGCGGCGCAAGCTGATCCCGGAGGCCGACGCCGCGCGCGGCCTCGACCTCCTGAACCTGCGCGCGCGCGACGTGCTGGCGCGCATCGCGGCGGGACGGGGGATGGAGAGCGAGGACCTGCACCTCGTCGTCGAGCAATCGGGGCTGGCGCGGGTGCCGGTGCTGACGCTCGTCTCGGTGCAGGTCGCGCAGGAGGGCGGGCGCCCGATCCTGCTCGACGTCGACGACGCGGAACGTGCGATGCTTGAGGACCGCCTCTTCGCCGAGGGGCTGGACGAGCCGCTGTTGCACCGCATCAACCTCGCGCAGAACCGCTTCGTGCGGAGCGTGGCCTTCGAGGCACGAGCCGTCTCGGCCCACCAGCGGCTGATGGCCAGGGCCGGGAGGCGCGGCGCCGCCGGGGCCTGAGTGGGCCCGCCGCACAGGGCGGCCGGCGCGGCGCAATCGCGTATTTGGAACAGAAAGAAGCAGGGCGCGCGCCTGGCGGGCACGCGGCGGCGAGCTAGCGCCGCGCCATGACCGCGAGACGGACGAAGGCGCGCTCCACGAGCGCCGCCTGGGGCGCGGTCTGCCCGGCCGAGCGCAGCGCCAGATCGGTGTCGAGCAGGAGCCTGAGCGCCTGTTCCAGCTTGCGGGGGCCCCAGCTCCGGGCCTGCGCGGTCATCGCATCGCGGCGGGGGCCGAAGATGGGCGGGCGCTGGCGGCCGAGGGCCTGCGCGGGGCCGGCGGGGTCGGAGGCGGCGGCGTGCAGCGCGCGAAAATGGCGCGAGGCGGCAATGACGATGGCGACAGGCTGCACGCCCTGCCCCTCGAGCTTCTGCATGAGGGGGCCGATCTCGGCCTGCCGGCCCTCGGCCGCGGCGCGCAGCACGTCGTCGAGCGCGGCCTCGATCGTGGCGGGCGCGTTGAGCGCGACCTCTTCCGACGTGAGCGGCGCGGGGTCGCCATGCTTGTAGAGCGCGATCTTTTCGAGCGTGCGGCGGAAATCGCCGGGGTCGAGCGCACGGGCAAGCGCCTCGAGATCGGCCATCGCGGCGCGGTCGACGTGCGACAGGCCCGCGCGGGCGAGCTCTGCCTCGATCTCGGCGCGGCCGGGCGGATCGTCGTAGACCGGAAGCGCCACGGCCGCGGCGTGCCCCTCGACCAGCTTGCGCAGCTTCGACCGGGCGGCCAGCGCGCCGGCGGTGACGACGAGCGTCGCGTCGCCCTCCGCCCAGGCTCCGAGCGCTGCAGAGACGGCCGGGGCGACCCCGTCGCCTGCCTCCTCGATGAGCACGGCGCGCGGGCCGGGGAAGAAGCCGGTGGCCTTGAGCGCGTCGGCGACCGCGCCGGGGGCGCGGCGGGCCTCGCCCGGGTCGATCCGCTCGAGGCGCATCTCCGCGTCCGCGCCCGGGCCGAGCAGGGCGGCCAGCATGTCGGCCCGCTTGAGCGCCACGCGCATCGGGTCGGCGCCGTAGATCAGCGCTGCGGGCCGCGGCTCGGGCCGGGCGAGAAAGGCCCTGGCGTTGCGGGCGGAGAGCTTCATCGGGCCGGCCGGGTCAGTCGGCCCAGTCGGCGCCGCCGGCGGCGGCGACGAGGCGGGTCGCCACCCGGTCGGCAAGCAGGGTGGCGAGGCGGCGCTCGGCATCCGCACGGGCGGAGCGGACGGCGACCGAGGTGCCGACGTCGGAATAGGTGACGAAGCCGGTGACGCGGCCGCTCGTCACCACTGCGCCGTCGGCCTGCCGGCGCAGTGCGTACTCTGCCGCCCCCTCGAGCGACAGCCGCAGCGGGCTGCCGAACCCCGTCTGCGCGGTCTCGACCGTGCGTCGTGGCAGGCCGTAGCCGAGGGCGAAGGGGGCGCCTTCGCCCGCGCGGCCCAGGCGCTCCTCGATCTGGCTGACGAACCGGAAGGCGTAGGCATCGCCCGGCGTGTCGGGCAGGACCTGCCCCCGTAGCGCCGTCGCCGGCCCGTCGGGCGCGTAGGCGGGGGAGAAGCCGCAGGCAGGAAGGGCCGCGAGCACCGCCAGCGCGGCCAGCGCCCGGCGGCGGGAGGGCGCGCCCCGGCCCATGCTCAGACCACGATGTTGACGATGCGGCCCGGCACGACGATCAGCTTCCTCGGCCGGCCGCCGCCGAGCGCGCGCTGCACTGCCGGCTCGTCCATCGCCAGCGCCTCGATCACGTCCTTCGCGGCATCCTTCGGCACGGTGATCTCGCCGCGCTTCTTGCCGTTGACCTGAACCGGAAGCGTGATCGTGTCCTCGACGAGCAGGGCGGGGTCGGCCTCGGGCCAGGGCTGCTCGGCCAGGAGGCCCTCGCCGCCGAGCATCTCCCACATCTCTTCGGCGAGGTGCGGGGTCATGGGCTGCATGAGCTGCGCCATCACCTTCAGAGCCTCGCGCCGGGCCGCGCCCGAGGCGGCGGAGCGGGCGACGGTGTTGGTGAAGGCGTAAAGCCTGGCCACCGAGGTGTTGAAGCCGAAGTGCTCGATCCCCTCGGTCACGTCGGCGATGCAGCGGGCGCTGGCACGCCGCAGCGCCGCGTCCTCGGCCTCGGCGCCGGGCGCGGCCGGGTCGGTCTCGGCCGCCATGCGATAGACGCGCGAGAGATGGCGGAACGCCGCCTCGGCGCCGGCGGCCGTCCATTCCACGTCGCGTTCCGGCGGGCTGTCGGACATGACGAACCAGCGCGCGGTATCGGCGCCATACTGCGCGACGATGGCGGCGGGATCGACAGTGTTGCGCTTGGACTTCGACATCTTCTGCGAGGGGATCACCTCGACCCTCTCGCCGGTCGCACGCACCACGATCTCGCCCGTCTCGCGCAGCTCCACCTCGTCGGGCGCGTGGTAGACGGGGCGGCCGCGATCGTCGGTCGTCTGGTAGATGGCGTGGGTGACCATGCCTTGCGTGAACAGCGCCTCGAACGGCTCCTTGCTCTTTTCCGGGAGGTGGCCGGTCAGGTGCATCGCCCGCGCGAAGAACCGCGAGTAGAGCAGGTGCAGGATCGCGTGCTCGACGCCGCCGATATACTGGTCGACGTTCATCCAGTAAGCGGCTTCCTCCGGGTCGGTCGGCGTCTCGGCACGGGGCGCGGTAAAGCGGGCGAAATACCACGACGAGTCGACGAACGTGTCCATCGTGTCGGTCTCGCGTTTGGCCGGCTTGCCGCATTCGGGGCAGGGCACGTCGCGCCAGGTGGGGTGCCGGTCGAGCGGGTTGCCCGGCTGGTCGAAGCTGACGTCGTCGGGCAGCCTCACAGGCAGGTTCTCGCGCTTTTCCGGCACCGCGCCGCAGCTCTCGCAATGCACGACCGGAATGGGGCAGCCCCAGTAGCGCTGGCGCGAGATGCCCCAGTCGCGCAGGCGGAACTGCACCACCCCCTCGCCCCAGCCGCGCGCCTCGGCATGGGCGATCGAGGCGTCGATGGCCTCTTCGCCCGTAGCCGCGGTCAACCCCGCGAAGTGGTCGATCCAGCGGACCTTTTCGGTCTTCTGCGGCACGAACGCGGCGTCGGAGCCCATCTCGGGCGAGACGAACCCTTCCTGCTCGGCCGATTCCGCGTCCGACGTGAAGGGGAGGGGCCGGAACGTGTCGATGACGGGCAGGCCGTATCTGCGCGCAAAGTCGAGGTCGCGCTGGTCGTGCGCCGGGCAGCCGAAGATCGCGCCGGTGCCGTACTCCATCAGGATGAAGTTTGCGACCCAGACGGGCAGTTCGCGCCCCTCGATCAGCGGGTGGCGCACCTTGAGCCCGGTGTCGTGGCCCTTCTTCTCGGCGGTCTCGAGCTCTTCCTCGGAGGTGCCCATGCGCCGGCATTCGGCGCTGAAGGCGGCGAGGTCGGCATCGCCCTCTTCCAGCGCCCTTGCCAGCGGGTGATCGGGCGAGACGGCGACGAAGCTCGCCCCCATCAGCGTGTCGGGGCGGGTGGTGAACACCTCGATCCGCTCGTGCCCGGCGGCGGGCGCCGCGAGATCGAACGAGAGGCGCAGGCCGCGCGAGCGTCCGATCCAGTTGGCCTGCATCAGCCGCACCTTGTCGGGCCACTTCTCGAGCGTGTCGAGCGCCTCGAGCAGTTCCTCCGAGAAGTCGGAGATGCGGAAGAACCACTGCACCAGCTCGCGCCGCTCGACCGGCGCGCCCGAGCGCCAGCCCTTGCCGTCGATCACCTGCTCGTTGGCGAGCACGGTCATGTCGACCGGATCCCAGTTGACCATGGCCGACTTGCGGTAGATCAGCCCCGCCTCGAGGAAGTCGATGAACAGGCGCTGCTGCTGGGCGTAGTATTCGGGGTCGGAGGTGGCGAACTCGCGCGACCAGTCGATGGAGAAGCCCATCGGCTTCATCTGGTCGCGCATGTCGGCGATGTTGCGGTAGGTCCAGTCCTTCGGGTGGCCGCCCGAGGCCATCGCCGCGTTCTCGGCCGGCATGCCGAAGGCGTCCCACCCCATCGGGTGCAGCACCGCATGGCCGCGGGCGCGGCGGTAGCGGGCGATCACGTCGCCCATCGTGTAGTTCCGGACATGCCCGATATGGATGCGCCCCGAGGGATAGGGGAACATCTCGAGCACGTAGTATTTCGGGCGATCCGGGTCGTGCCGGGCGACGAAGCAGCCGGCCTCCTCCCAGGCGGCTTGCCACTTCGGCTCGATCTCGGACGGCGTCAGGCGGGACATGGGCGCGCGGTCTCTCTGGTTCGGACGGGCGACAGATACGGCGGGCAAAGACGGGGGTAAACCCTGCGCGGGCGGGGGCGTTCCGGCATGCGTCGCGCCCCGCCGGAGCGGGTCAGAGCCGGCTGTCCTGCACGCGCAGCTGACGGGCGCGGGTCAGGATCGCGTCCTCGACGGCGCGCACCGTGTCCGCGTCGACCGGGCCCGAGCGG
>LJNT01000218.1 GCA_001314685.1 Rhodobacteraceae bacterium HLUCCA09 | reverse complement strand
GGGCTGCTCTCGGACCTTGTGTAGGAGCTTGATTCTACAGAGCTTTCGCGGGCACGCCAGCCGCCCTCCCCGATTTCGATGAATAATACGGGCTCACCGGCCTGCCCACCTGCGACACCTGCAAGAAAGCCCGCAAGGCGCTCGAGGCCGACGGCCACGACGTGACGCTGCGCGACCTGCGGGCCGATCCGCTGTCGGAGGAGGAGTGGGCCGCGCTCGTGGCCGAGTTCGGCGACGGCCTCGTCAACCGCAAGTCGACCACATGGCGCGGCCTGTCGGACTGGCTGCGCGAGAGCGAGCCCGAGGTGCAGCTGGCCGCCCAGCCCACCCTGATGAAGCGCCCGCTCCTGTCGGACGGCACGCGCCACACGCTCGGCTGGTCCGACGAGGTGCGCGCCGCCTGGTCGGGCTGAGGCGCCCCGCTACCTGCCCGCCATGCAGATCGTCGTCCTCACCCTCGTCACCGGCGCCGTCTTCCTCGTGGCCGACGCGCTCATGCTCTCGACCGTCATCAAGCCGCTGTTCCAGCGCCATCTCGGGGAGGGGCTGCTGGAGGGGCTGCGCTACCTGCCGGCCATCCTGTTCTACCTGGTCTACCTCTTCGGCATGGTCTGGTTCGCCGGGCTGCCGGGGCTGCGCGAGGGCGTCGGCGCGGGGGCGCTCAACGGGGCGGTCCTCGGCCTCGTCGCCTACGGCACCTACGAGCTTACCTCGTGGGCGGTGATGCGCGACTGGCACCCCGCCATGGTCGCCACCGACATCGCGTGGGGCACCGTGCTGACCGCGGGCTCGGTCGCCGCCGGCGTCGCCGCCGCCCGCGCGCTGGCCTGAGCCCGCCGCCCGCGCTGCGGCGCCCGATCCTCACCCGCCGCTCCCCGTGCCCCGCCCGGCATCGCGCCGGGGGCGGAAGCGGTATAGCCTCGCGCCCGCCCGCAGGGAGAGGCCGCCCCGATGAACCCCCTCGCGTCCTTCGCGCTCGCCTTCGCCGCCGCCTTCGCCACCGCCGTCGCGGCGATCGTCTACATCGCCGCGCCCAACCTCTTTCTCGAGGTCGGGACATGGGGCGACCTGGCCGCCGACATGCTGCACGCCAACGCGCTGTCGCGCGGCGAGTGGCTGACAACGGGGCATTACTCGCGCCACGGCTTCAATCATCCGGGGCCGGTCTTCTTCTACTGGAACGCGCTGTTCGAGGCGCTGCCGGTCGACCGGGCGCATGCCTGGATCTGGGGCAGCGTCACGCTCAACGCCCTGCTCGTGGCCGGCGCGGCGACGGGGCTCGCGTGGCTGCTCGCGCCCGGCGGCTCGGCGCCGGTCGCCGTCGCCGTCGCGCTCTTCGCCGCCGCCCATCTCGACCGCGACCTCGGCGTGGCGTGGATGCCGGCGCGGCTCGAGGCGCCGTTCCTGCTGCTCTTGGTCTCGCTTGCGTGGCTGGCCGGGCGCGAGGCGCGCGCGCTCGTCCCGGCCGCGCTCGCCTGCGGGATGCTCGTGCACGGCTACGTCACGATGGCCGTGATCGTGCCGGCGCTGCTGGCCGTCACGCTCGTGCTCGCGCGGGGGAGCCGCGCACCGTGGCACTCGCGCCGCGCGCTGCTGGTGCATGGCGGCGCGGCGCTCGGCGTGGGCGCGCTGTTCGTGCTGCCCCTCGCGGTGGAGGCGAGCCGCCTGCCGGGCGGCAATTTCGGCGCCATCCTCGAGGCGCTCGACCGGTCCGGGTCGGCGCCGGAGGCCGGGTGGAGCGGCGTCAGGGCCGCGGTGGGCGCCAGCCTCGGGGGCAAGGTCGCGATCCTGGTGCCCGTGTTCCTGCTGATCGTGATGCTGTTCGCCGCGGCGCCGCCCCGCCCGCCCGTCGCGGCGCGGACGGCGCACCTCGCGGGCCTGTCGCTCGCCGCCTTCGCCATCTTGGTGGTCGCGCATTGGGGCACCCCGGCGCCGATGGAGGGGCATTCGGTGCATTATCTCAGGACGCTGGGCGTCGTGGCCGCCGCCGTCGCGACGGCGGCCCTGCTCGACGCCCTGCAGACACGCCTTGCCAGCGGGGCCCTGGCCGCTGCGGGGCCCGGCACCGCGGCCGGCGCCGCAACGCTGGCGACGGGCGCGGTGCTCGCCGCCGCCACGGCCCTGCCGCAGAACCTGCCGTCCCGCGTGTTCGACCCGCAGGTCTACCGGAACTATCCCGTGCGCCCCGTCATCGACCGCCTGGCCGACGCGGTGGAACGGGCCGGGCCGCGCAGCGCCACGCCCGGCCCGGTGGCCATCGACAAGGCCGAGCACATGTACTGGGAGGTGTCGGCCGGCCTGCTTGTGGAGCTGGGCGCCCGCGGCATCGCCGCCTGCACGACATGGCACGACATGGCGTATCTCTACACCGAGGCGTATGTCTGCCCCCGAGGCGCTTCGGCCGACTTCCGGATCGTGCCCGTGACGACGTGCGACGGGGCCTGCCGCGCCACGGGCGAGGGGATGGGGCTCGTCGCGGTCGCGCGGTAGGCCGGGGGCTGCGCCTTGCGGCCGCAGCATGCGTGCGGGACCGCCCCCCGCGACGGGGCCGACCCGTCTGGCGACCGGTGACGGCAGCCCCTAGGGTGACGCGATGAAAGCCGCCTCCGAATTTGCCGCAGCCTTCGCCGTCAGTTTCGGCCTGATCGTGTATGTCTCGGTGCCCGATCTGTTCTCCGAGGTGGGGGTCTGGGGCGATCTCGCCGCCGACATGCTGCATGCCGACGCCCTCGCCCGCGGAGAATGGCTGACGACGGGCCACTACTCGCGCTTCAAGTTCAACCATCCGGGGCCGGTCTTCTTCTACTGGAACGTCCTGTTCGAGCCCTTGCCCGTCGGGCGGCTGCACGCCTGGATGTGGGGGAGCCTCACCCTTAACGCCCTGCTCGTCGCCGGCGCCGCCACCGGCCTCGCGCGGCTACTCGTGCCCGGCGGCTCTCTCGCGCTTGCGGCCGGCATCGCCCTGCTCGCCGTGGCCTTTCTCGGGCGCGACCTCAGCGGGGTGTGGATGCCGCGCCGGATCGAGGCGCCGTTCCTGCTGCTCGTGGTCAGCCTCGCCTGGCTGGCCGAGCGCGAGGCGCGCGCGCTCGTCCCCGCCGTGCTGGCCTGCGGGATGCTCGTGCATGGCTACGTCACGATGGCGGTTCTGGTGCCGCTCGTGCTCGCCGTCGCGCTCCTGCTCGCCGTGGTGAGCGACGCCCCTTGGCCGCCACGGCGCAGGCTGGCGCTGCACGGCCTGGCGGCCCTCGGCATCGGCGCGGCGCTTCTGCTTCCGATCGCCGTCGAGGCGACGAAGCTGCCGGGTGGAAATTTCGGCGACATCATGGCGGCGCTCGAGGTGCAGGCCGCCGCTCCGACGGCGGGATGGGACGGCCTGCGCGCGGCCGTGGACGGCAGCCTCGGGCCCGACCTGCCGCTGCTGCTCGCGGCCCTGTTCGTCGCCGTCGCACGGCTCGCCGTCGCCCCGCCCGGGCGCCTGCTCGCCGGCCGCCTGGCGCGGTTGTCCGTTCTGTCTGTCGCATCGCTGGCCGCGACCGCGGCGGCCTACTGGGATACGCCGGCCCCGATGGAGGCACACTCGGTGCTCTACCTCCGCTCGCTGCTCGTCGTGGCCGGGGCCATGAGCGCGGCGCTGATCGCCGGGGCTGCCGCTCTGCCGCGTCGCGGCGGAGCCGTGCGCGCCCCCGCCGCCCCGGCGCGCGGCGCCTCCGTGCTGGCCGGGCTCGTGGCGACGGTCGCGCTCGCCGCCGGCGCCCTGCTTCCGCAGAACCTGCCGGGCCGGGTCTTCGCGCAGGACGCATACAGGCAGGTTCCACCGACCCCGTGGGTCGCGCGCTTCGCGGCCGAGATGGAGCGCTCCGGAGCGCCCGTGGCGATCGACTACACCCACCACCTGCAATGGGCCACGGTCGCCGGGGTGCTCGCCACGCTGACCGGGCGCGGGACGTTCGCCTGCACGACATGGCGCGACCGGGCGTTCCTGTATACCGACGCACGGGTCTGCCCCGAGGGCATGCCGCCGAGCTTTCGCCTCGTGCGCGCGGCGGACTGCGCGGGAACCTGCCTCGTCTCGGGCGGCGATCTTGGCGTGCAGGCCGTTGCGCGCTAGAGGCGCCGGTGCCGTCCCGATCGGAAATACCGCATGCAGATTGCCACAGGACCGCCGATGCACGCCTTTGCCGTCACCGTCTACTACGAAGACACCGACATGGGCGGGATCGTCTACCACGCCAACTGGCTGAAATTCGTCGAGCGCGCGCGCTCCGACCTCGTGCGCGGACTCGGGATCGACCAGAACGCGATGCGCGAGGCCGGCCGCGTCTTCGCCGTCACGCATCTCGACGCCACCTTCCGCGCGCCCGCCCGCCTCGACGACCGGCTGACCGTGACGACCGAGGCGGTCGAGGCGACGGGGGCGCGGCTGGTGCTCGACCAGCGGGTGACGCATGACGACACGGGGCGGCTGTGCTTCGCGGCGCGGGTGACGCTGGCCTGTATCGGCACCGACGGCCGCCCCGCCCGCCTGCCGGCGGAGCTCCGCTCACGGCTCGTGCCGCAGGTCTGACGGGCACACGCGCACGCCTTCGTGTTGGCCTTTGCCCTTCAAACCCTGTAAGATTACGCGCAAACCGCCGTCAGATGCGGGACCGGGGCCTGACGCCCCCCGAGCAGGAAAGAGGCCATGGAACCACTCGCCGCCCAAGCCGCGGAAGTCGACTTCTCCACGTGGGCTCTGTTCGCCCGCGCCACGCCGATCGTGCAGCTCACGATGATCATGCTGGTCGTCGCCTCGATCTGGGGCTGGGCGATCATCATCCAGAAAACGGTGAATTACCGCGCCGCCCGCCGGGCCTCGGCCAGGTTCGACCGGGCGTTCTGGTCGGGCGAGCCGCTCGACGAGCTCTACGACCAGATCGCCGACGCTCCCTCGTGTGCGGCCGAGCGCGTCTTCGCCGCCGGCATGACCGAGTGGCGCCGCAGCCACCGCGAGGATGGCCGGCTGATCCCCGGCAGTCAGTCCCGCATCGAGCGCGCGATGGACGTGGCGATCGCGCGCGAGGCCGAGCGGCTGAACGGGGGCCTGTCGTTCCTCGCCACGGTCGGCGCGACGGCGCCCTTCGTCGGGCTGTTCGGCACGGTCTGGGGCATCAAGCACGCCTTCGAGCAGATCGCCATCGCGCAGAACACCAGCCTCGCGGTGGTGGCGCCCGGCATCGCCGAGGCGCTGCTGGCCACCGCGCTGGGCCTGCTCGCGGCGATCCCTGCCGTGATCTTCTACAACAAGCTGACGGCGGACTCGGACCGGATCGTGGGCAGCTACGAGAGCTTTGCCGACGAGTTCTCGACCATCCTGTCGCGCCAGCTGGACGCCTGACATGGCCATGTCGGGGAGCCGCAGGGGCGGCGGGAGCGGGACGCGGCGCCAGCGCCGGGGCCGCACCCAGGCTATGTCCGAGATCAACGTCACGCCCTTCGTCGACGTGATGATGGTGCTCCTGATCATCTTCATGGTGGCGGCGCCGCTGCTGACCGTGGGCGTGCCGGTGCGCCTGCCCGAGACCTCCGCCGAGGCGCTGCCCAGCGTGACGGAAGAGCCGCTGACCGTGACGCTCACGGCCGACGGCGGGGTTGCGATCATGACGACCGAGGTCGACCAGAGCGACCTGGTGCCGCGCCTTCGGGCGGTGGCGGCCGAGCGGGCCGACACCCGCATCTTCCTTCGGGCCGACGGAGCGATCCCCTACGAGCGGGTGATGCAGGTGATGGGCGCGCTCAACGCCGGCGGCTTCAACGACATCGGGCTGGTAACCGAGACGGGCGGCCCGCGCCTCGACGGGCGGGACGGCTGAGACGCCATGGAGCTGTCGACCGCCCTCAAGATCTCCGGCGGAGCGCACGGGGCGCTGGTGCTCCTGGCGCTCGTGGGAGGCATCTTCTCGGGCGATTTCGACGAGGCGATGCAGGTCACCGAGGTATCGGTGATCTCGGGAGCGGAGTTCGCCGCGCTGGTGGAGCAGTCCGGCAGCGGCACGCCGAGCCCGGGGGCGGAGGCGGAATCGGAGCCGGAGCCGGAGCCGCGACCCGAACCGGAGCCCGAACCAGACCCCGAGCCGACTCCCGAACCGGAGCCTGAGCCCGACTCCGCGCCGCCCGAGGCCGCCGCCCCGCCCGCGGTGCCCGAAACCGCGGGCGAGGTGCTGGCGCCCGAGCCCGGCGACACGCCCGCGCCCGCGCCGCGCGTCGCCCCGCGCCCCGCCGATCGCCCCGAGCGCGACGTGGCCGTGGCGCCCGAGATGCAGGAGGCGGCCGAGCCCGTCCCCGCCGACGAGACCTCGCCCGAGCCCGCCGAGCGGCAGGAGGCGGAGGCGCCCGAGGCCGCCAGCACCCGCATCGTGACGGAAGCGACGGAGGAAGGCGGCGCGGAGCAGATCGCGCTCGCGCCCGCCGCCGCGCCACGCCCGCGAACCCGGCCCGACCGCCCTGCCCCGTCCCCGGAGCCGGAGCCGGAGCAGGTCGCCCGGCCCGAGCCAGAGCCAGAGCCCGAACCGGAGCCAGAGCCCGAACCCGAATCCGACCCGCTGTCCGACGCGATAGCCGGCGCCGTGGCCGACGCGGTCGCGGGGGGCGGCGCCGCGCAGGGCGATCCCGGCCCGCCGATGACGGCCGGAGAGCGCGACGCGCTGAGGCTGGCCGTTCAGGAATGCTGGGTGGTCGATGTCGGCTCGGAGGCGGCGAACGTCACTGTGACGGTGGGCATGCGGATGAGCCCCGACGGCACGGTGATCGACGGCACGCTGCAGATGCTCGAGGCCTCGGGAGGGTCCGACGCGGCGATCCAGTCGGCCTTCCAGTCGGCGCGGCGCGCGATCCTGCGCTGCCAGCGCGGCGGTTACGACCTGCCGCCCGAGAAATACGCCCAGTGGGAAGAGATCGAGATGGTCTTCAACCCCGAAGAGATGAGGCTGCGGTGAGCGACATGGCCTGCATCTTCCCTCCGTTTCCCCTATACGACCGGTGCCAGCGAAAGGGGCCGCCATGTTCGTGTTGAGATTCCTCGTAGCCACACTTCTGTCGAAGCTCGGCCTGTCGGGCATGGCCATCCTCGGCCTTGTCGCGATCTGGGCCGCCACGCCCGCGCCCGCGCAGGACGGCCCGCTGCGCATCGAGATCACCGAGGGCGTGGTGGAGCCGCTGCCCTTCGCGGTGCCGGTCTTCGTGGCCGAGAACGCCGCCGCCGAGCAGGTCGCGCGCGACATCACGCGGGTCGTGGCGGCCGACCTCGTGAGCACCGGCCTCTTCCGCGAGATTCCGGCCGAGGCACATATTGCCAGCGTGTCGTCCTTCGACCAGTCGGTGGCCTATTCCGACTGGAAGGCCATCAACGCGCAGGCGCTGATCGTGGGCGCCGTCAGCGTCGGTTCCGACGGGCGGGTCGAGACCAGGTTCCGCCTGCACGACGTCTTCGCGGGCGCCGAGCTGGGCCAGGGCCTGCGGCTGGGCGGCACCACGCAGGCGTGGCGGCGCATCGCGCACAAGGTGGCCGACCAGGTCTATGGCCGAATCACCGGCGAGGGCGGCTATTTCGACAGCCGGGTGGTCTTCGTCGCCGAGGAAGGGCCGAAGGACGCGCGCCGCAAGCGGCTGGCGATCATGGATTACGACGGCGAGAACGTGCAGTTCCTGACCGACGATGCGACGCTGGTGCTCGCCCCGCGCTTCTCGCCCACGGGCGACCGGGTGCTCTATACCAGCTACGAGACGGGCTTTCCGCAGATCTACCTGCTCGATGTGGGCACGGTGCAGCGGCAGGTGCTGGCCGACGAGGCCGGCACGATGACCTTCTCGCCCCGCTTCTCGCCCGATGGCAGCCGCGTCGTCTATTCCGCCTCGCGCGGGGGAAATACCGACCTCTTCGCCCGCGCGCTGGGCGGGGGCGAGGCGACACGGCTGACCTCGGCGCCCTCGATCGAGACGGCGCCCTCGTTCTCGCCCGACGGCTCGCAGATCGTGTTCGAGAGCGACCGCTCGGGCACGCCGCAACTCTACGTGATGCCCAGCACGGGTGGCGAGGCGCGGCGGATCAGCTTCGGCCCCGGCCGCTACGGCACGCCGGTCTGGTCGCCGCGGGGCGACCTGATCGCGTTCACCAAGCAGGCCTCGGGGCGGTTTCACATCGGGGTGATGCGCACCGACGGCTCGGAAGAGCGGCTGCTCACTGCCTCGTTCCTCGACGAGGGGCCGACCTGGGCGCCGAACGGACGCGTGCTCATGTTCACCCGGCAGGGCGCGGGGGCCGAGGCGCGGCCCGAGATCTACTCGGTCGACGTGTCGGGAAGGAACCTCAAGCGCGTGCCCACGCCCGGCTCGGCCTCTGACCCGGCCTGGTCGCCGCTCCTGCCATGAGCCCAGGCCGGCAGGTGGGCGGGCGTGCCGGCGCGGGGGGGCTCCCGCCCTCTCTCGCGCCCTTCCGGGCGCTCCTCCGGTTGGGCCCCGCGCCCGCCTGGCGCGGGCGCGGGCGCGGGCGCGGCGGAGCGGAGCGGGGCGGCAGGCGGAGCCCACCTGCGGGCCGCGCCGGCGCGACGAGCATTTCCTTGGCCGCGGGCAAATGTTAACTGTCCGGCAACGGCTCCGTCGCGGCGCGGCCGGCAGGCACGTCACACGGCAGTCACGAAGCAGACAAGAACAGGACAGGCACCATGGCACCCCAGAGTCTCCACTCCTTCCGCCGGCCGCTCGGCCGCGTGGCGCTCCTGATCGGCGCGCTGGCGCTGTCGGCCTGCGCCAATCCCGGCGGCATCGGCGGCGCGGGCGGGGCGGGCGGCCCCGGCGCGGGCGCGCAGGCCACCGCCGCCCCCAACTCGCCGCAGTATTTCCGCGAGACGGTGGGCGACCGGGTGCTGTTCGAGGTCGACCAGTCGTCGCTCACCTCGGTGGCGCAGAACACCCTGTCGTCGCAGGCGCGCTGGCTGTCGGAGAACCCAGAATACCGCGCCATCATCGAGGGCCACGCCGACGAGCAGGGCACCCGCGAATACAACCTCGCCCTCGGCGCCCGCCGGGCCAACTCCGTGCAGGAATTCCTGATCGGCCAGGGGGTCGCCGGCGATCGCCTGCGCACCGTCTCCTACGGCAAGGAGCGGCCGATCGAGGTCTGCTCCGACGAGAGCTGCTATCGGCAGAACCGCCGCGCGGTGACGGTGCTCGAGGCCGGCGCGGGCAGCTGAGGAGACACCCATGCGCCGCGCCGCCGCCCTGTTGCTCGCCGCCGCCTGCGCTCTGCCCGGAGCCGCGCCTGCGCAGGACGCCGCGCAGGACACCGAGACGCTGGCCGACATCCGCCAGGACCTGGCCGCGCTCTACGTCGAGATCCAGCGCCTCGGCACCGAGCTCTCGACCACCGGCGGGCCGTCCGCGCCGCCGGCGTCGGACAGCCTGATCGAGCGGGTCGACCTGATCGAGCAGGAGCTTCAACGGCTGACCGCGCGGACGGAGGAACTGTCGTTCCGCGTCGAGCAGGTCGTGGAGGACGGCACGAACCGGATCGGCGATCTCGAGTTCCGGCTGTGCGAGCTGGAGCCCTCGTGCGACATCGGCGCGCTCGGCGACACGCCCACGCTCGGCGGATCGGAGCCCGACGCGCCGCAGCCCGACATCACCGAGACGCCCGAGACCGATGGCCCCCAGATGGCCGTGGGCGAGCGCGAGGATTTCGAGCGCGCCCGCGCCGCGCTCGAGGCCGGCGACAACGACGAGGCCGCGCGCCTCTTCGCCCAGCACGTGCAGACCTACCCCGGCGGGCCGGTGACGGGCGAGGCGCATTTCCTGCGCGGCCGGGCGCTGGACGCGCTGGGGCAGACGGCCGACGCGGCGCGCGCCTATCTCGAGGCGTTCAGCCAGGCGCCCTCGGGCCCCAACGCGCCCGCCGCGCTGCTCTCGCTCGGGCAGAAGCTGGGCGCGCTCGGCCAGACGCAGGACGCCTGCGTCACGCTGGGCGAGGTGCAGTCGCGCTTTCCCGACAGCGACGCGGCCGGGCAGGCCGCCGCCGAGCTCTCGCGCCTTGGCTGCGGCTGACCCGGGGCCGAGCGAGGCCTTCGCCGCCGCGCTTGCCCGCGCCTTTCCCGGCGCCGAGCCCGCGGCGCTCGGGCTCGCCGTCTCGGGCGGCTCCGACAGCATGGCGCTGATGGCCCTCGCCGCCGACTGGGCCTCGGCGCGGGGCACGCGGCTCGAGGCGGTGACGGTCGATCACGGCCTGCGGCCCGAGGCGGGCGACGAGGCGCGCATGGTGGCGAACGCGGCGCGCGCGCTCGGCATCCCCCACCGGGTGCTCGCCTGGCAGTGGGACCGCAACGGCAACCTGCAGGACGCCGCGCGCCGCGCCCGATTTTCCCTGCTGGCGAACTGGGCCGCGCGCGAGGGGCTGGCCGCCGTGCTGCTCGGCCACACCCGCAACGACCAGGCCGAGACGCTGCTGATGCGGCTGGCGCGCGGCTCGGGCGTCGACGGGCTGGCGGCGATGGCGGAGGAGCGAGTCTCGGACGGGGTGCGCTTCCTGCGGCCCCTGCTCGAGGTCGAGCGTTACGCCCTGCGTCAGGAGTTGAACGCGCGCGGACAGGCCTGGACCGACGACCCGACCAACGACGACCCCGCCTTCGACCGGGTGCGCACGCGGCGGGCGCTCGCGGCGCTGGGTCTCGATGATGCGCGACTGGCCGAGACGGCGGCGCGCATGGCCGACGCGCGGGCGGCGCTGGAAGAGATGACGCGACACGTCGCCGCGTCGTCTCTCGCGCTGGACAGGGGCGACCTGACGCTGCCGCAGGAGGTGTTCGCCTCGCAGCCGGCGGAGATCCGCCACCGCCTGCTCGCCCACCTGCTGCGCTGGCGCAGCCATTCGCCCTACCGGCCTCGCTACCGGCCGCTGCGCGCCCTGGCCGAGGGGCTGGTGCGCGGACGCGGCGGCACGCTGCACGGCTGCTTCGTCAGCGCGCGCCGCGGCACCATCCGCATCGCCCGCGAATATGCGGCGGTGGCGGCACTTGAGAGCCGGCCCGACGTCCTTTGGGACGGGTTCTGGCGCCTCGAGCCGGCCCACGGCGCGCCGGGTGCCGACACCGTGCGCGCCCTCGGCGAACGCGCCCTCGGCCCCCTGCCCGACACCGACGGCCCCCGCCCCCCGCGCGAGAGCCTGATGGCGAGTCCTGCGCTCTGGCAGGGCGACAGGCTGGTGGCCGCGCCGCTCGCCGGGCTGGGTGAGGGCTGGAAGTGTCAACCGGTCTTTACAGTCGACGACTGCCTCGCCACGCTTCTTTCACATTGAACCGGGGCGTCGCGTCTCTATCTTTCTGCACAAGCGCGACGCCGCTGCCCGCGTCCCCGACGCGCGTCCGACACCGAAGGAGCTCTCTCTTGGGAAACGCCCGTTCCATCGCATTCTGGGTCGTCCTCTTCCTCTTGATCCTTGCCCTGTTCAACCTGTTCAGCGGCAACCAGTCGACGATGTCGGCCCGCACGCTCAGCTATTCCGAGTTCGTGCAGATGGTGGATGAGGGCGACATCGCCCAGGTCACGATCGACGGCGAGCGCCTGCGGGTGCGCGCGAGCGACGGCACGATGTACACCACGGTGAAGCCGCAGGACGTCGACGTGGCCGACCGCCTCATCTCGCAGAATGTCGAAGTGGTGGCCGAGCCGCAGACGCAGAATGGGATTCTGGCCTATCTGGGCACGCTTCTGCCCTTCATCCTGCTGATCGGCATCTGGCTTTTCCTGATGAACCGCATGCAGGGCGGCGGCCGCGGCGGCGCGATGGGCTTCGGCAAGTCCAAGGCCAAGCTGCTGACCGAGAAGCAGGGCCGCGTGACCTTCGACGACGTGGCCGGCATCGACGAGGCGAAGGACGATCTGGAAGAGATCGTCGAGTTCCTGCGCAACCCGCAGAAGTTCTCCCGCCTCGGCGGCAAGATTCCCAAGGGCGCGCTGCTGGTCGGCCCTCCGGGCACCGGCAAGACGCTGCTCGCCCGCGCCGTGGCCGGCGAGGCCGGCGTGCCGTTCTTCACCATCTCGGGCTCCGACTTCGTCGAGATGTTCGTGGGCGTCGGCGCCAGCCGCGTGCGCGACATGTTCGAGCAGGCCAAGAAGAACGCGCCC
>LJNT01000063.1 GCA_001314685.1 Rhodobacteraceae bacterium HLUCCA09 | reverse complement strand
TGATATTGGCCGGTTGCGTCACCTCCGAAGTCCGTTCCTGCGATATCGAGGAACTGGAGGCGGTCGGGCGCGCCATGGGCCTGCCAGGAAACTGACTCCGTCACGGCCGAAATCACGTCATATCAGTGACTTGCGAAGGGGCTACGACGGCGCCCATCGCGGTGCCCGGAGATTTTTTTCGTCGGCTCGTGAGGGTGGTCGAGAAGGGCAGACGGTAGGGATCGAAGCAGTGTCTGGTCGATGCCGCTTCGGCCATAGCCTCTCACGGCTGCCCGGCCCTTACCCCGGAGGTCCGACGGACCATCGGCTCCCGGGTCCGAGTCAGTTGAAAACGCGCCACGCGAGGCGGAGGAAGGCAGGAGGGGCAGTCGGGGGCGACCGCGATGTGTTGGCCCCGATCCATGCCGCCGATCCTCCGGGTCGATTTGGAGGCGGGTTCGTTTCGAGGATGCTCTTCACCCGCAGGAGGCTCTGCGCAGCAGGTCACCCCAAGGTCTGCTTTCGCGACCAGACCCGGTTGCCGATACGGCAGGGGCGCGCGTTTTTGGGCTTGCCGAACCGGGTCGCGCACGTTTCCATCCGCTCATTAAGGGTGTGAAGAAGTCTCGCATGAGTAACTTCGCCGATCAGTTTCAGCGGCTCACTGGAGGCGACGCCGTTCCCTTTCCGTGGCAGGCCCGCGTATGGGAGCATCTGCGGCGAGGCGAGGTTCCGGCCGCTGTCGATGTCCCGACCGGTCTCGGCAAGACCTCGGTGCTGGCTTGCTGGCTGCTTGCCCATGCGAGCCGCGCAGCCGACTCGCCTGGCAAGCTGCCGCGCAGGCTTGTCTACGTCGTCGACCGCCGTGCCGTTGTCGATCAGGCGAGCAGTGAAGCAGAAACACTGGCTGTGAACTGGCACAAGGTCGCCGGACCGGCCAGTCCGGGCCTCCGCCTCGGCACCCTGCGGGGCCAGCACATTGATTCGGGCGCATGGCTCGACGCGCCGGGCGACCTCGCCATCGTCGTAGGGACGGTCGACATGATCGGGTCGCGCTTGCTGTTCTCCGGATACGGGGTCTCGCCTGGGATGCGGCCAGTCCATGCCGGCCTTCTTGGGACAGACACGCTTCTCGTACTCGACGAGGCCCATCTGGCGCCGAGCTTCGCGGCGATGATCCGAAGCGTCGCGGGCGATCCGACGCTTGCGGGCACCTTTCGTCCGCCCGCCCCACCGTTCAGCGTCATGGCGCTGTCGGCCACGCAGCGACCAGGGGAAGGCGTCGAGGACGGGGCACCCCCCACCATCATTCGCCTGGACGACACGGACCGGGCCAATCCGACCGTATCGAAACGCCTCCACGCGCCGAAGGCGGTTGAACTGCGCCGGGGCGCAACCACGGACGATATCGTCGCCGCCGTGTCCGATCTTTTCGAGGATGATCGGAGGATCGTGGTGTTCCTCGACAGCCGTCGCGAGACGGAAAAGGTCTCCGCCAGCCTTGCCAAGGTGCATGGGCAGAGCGCGGTGCTGACCTTCACCGGCGGCCGGCGGGCCTGGGAGCGCATGAAGGCAGAGGCAGAACTGCGGGACGCCGGCTTTCTGGCAGGTTCGCCGCGTCCGGAGGGCGCGCGGATCCTCGTGGCAACCTCGGCCGCGGAGGTTGGCGTTGACCTGGATGCCGACCACGCGGTCCTGGATCTCGTCGCTTGGGAGCGCATGGTGCAACGGCTCGGCCGGGTGAACCGACGCGGCCTTGGCGCGGCGCGGATCATCGTCTGCGACGGAGGGAGTGCAGAAAGCCGCGGCGCCTCTCTCGCTTCCTGCCGCGAGCTCCTCGCGCGCCTCGAGAGCGCATCGCCCGCCGCGCTTGTCGCCCTCGCCTCCGAAGCGCCGGCGGTCGTGGAACGCGCCTCGACGCCCGCGCCGCTACGACCACCGCTCGCCCGCGCCGAGATCGACGCGTGGAGCCTGACCGGCCTGGCTGACCACCCCGGCCGAGCCGACGTCGCGCCGTTCCTCAGGGGCTGGGTCGATGAGGAGGCCCGTGTGCGGCTGGCGTGGCGGAGCCATCTTCCCGACCGGCCCAGCGGCGACGTGACGGAGCATCAGATCACCCGCTTCTTCGAGTCCGCGCCCGTGCACTTGTCCGAGGTACTGGAGATTGAGATCGGCCCGTTCAGGGACTGGCTGAAGAAGCGTGCCGGGGCGAAGCTGACGGATGACGCAACGATGGAGGAACGGGAGGTCGCGCTCATCGCGCTCGACCGGCAGGGACGCGCGGCCGAGCGTTTGACGCTGGGCGCGCTCCGGGCCCGCATGCGTGGGTCCTCCGTGCAGGTCGACCGTTTCGTTACCGGTCTGGTAGGCCGCACGGTCGTGCTCGACGCACGCCTTGGTGGTCTGACGGAGCGCGGGACTCTCGACGCGACCGCCGCGGGACCTGTCCCCTGCGCCGACGCCGCGACGGCGCGGGAGGGCGCGCCATCGTGGGCCGACACGGTCGGCTTCAGCATCGTCGTCGAAACCGCGCGTGACGGTGAGGTCGAGGCCGAAGAAAACGCCCCCGTCCTGTTCGCACTGCCGCTCTCGGACGAGGTCGCGGCCGAGGCCGTCGACACGCTCGTGGTGAGGGCCCGCGGCGACGCCAGACGGGACACGGCGGGCGATGCCCGCTCACGCGGTCGGAACGTGACCCTGGCGGATCACACCGCGCATGTCGGGCGTCATGCCGCCGAGATCGCGCACGCCCTGCAGCTGTCGGAGCCGGATCGGGCGCTCCTGGACCTGGCGGCGGACCTGCACGACAAGGGCAAGGGGGCACGCCACTGGCAGACGGCGATGAACGCGGAGCCGGAAGGAGGCCCCTGGGCCAAGACCCATGGGGGCGACGGACGGAAGCTGGAAGGCTATCGCCATGAGTTCGGGTCGCTCGTCGGGTCGGTGGATGATCCCCGGCTCGCTGCCCTCGCCGACGACGAGCGGGATCTCGTCCTCCACCTCATCGCGAGCCACCACGGCCATGCGCGCCCGTTCCTCGCCGCCCACGGGGGCGATGCCGGGCCGCCCTCTGCGATGGTCGCCGAAGCGCGCGCCGCCGCCCTGCGCTTCGCGCGCCTTTCGCGGCTCTGGGGCCCATGGGGCCTCGCCTGGTGGGAGGCCGTGTTCCGCGCCGCCGATCGCGCCGCGTCGAAAGCGGAACAGGAGCGCGCCGATGGCTGAGGCGACGATCCCGGTCGATCCGACGAACCCCGGCCAGGTTTTCGCATGCCTCGGCCTGATGGAAGCCGCCGAGATCCTTTGCGGCCCGGTCACGGGCGGTTTCGATCTGACCGGGGGCCGGGAGACGTTCGCGCTGACCTCGGACGGCGAGGAGGACCCGATCCTCGCCGTCCTCGAGTTCCTTACACGGTCCGAGGTCTGTGCCGCGACGCCCGACGGAAAGGATGCGTCTTTTGGCAAGTCCATGACCTTCAAGGCCAGCGCGGTCTACGGCCCCGGCGCGTATCCCTACCCGGATGCGGGCGCCCGCGACAGGCTGCCCTGCGTTCTTGTTCACGGCGAGCACCGGTTGGTGGTCGATCACTGGGCCGACGGTGCACGCGCCGACGCCATGAAGTTCTGGGCCGGTGCCGGCGGCTATCCCGGCGTCGCGCTGGCCAGGGACGCGCTCGACCTCCTCCCGGAGGACCCGGCGACGCTTCGCCCCGACCCCTTCGCGTTCTCGGCCCCCCAGAGCAGCAGCTTTCCGCTTCGACTGGCGGCGGGATTACGTGCCGCTCGACGCGGGCTTTTCGCCGAACCGGCACGGCGCCGTCACCATGGTCGGCTATCCGTTGGTCGAGCTCCTCGCGGCCATAGGCCTCCGCCACGCCCGGCCGCACCGCGGGACGCGGCTGAGCTACCGCTACGCCGCCTGGGGCATGCCCTTGCCGCTGCCGCTCGCCCGGGCTGCCCTTGGCTGCCCCGATCCGATCTTTCCGGGTCTGCCCCTCCGGCGATTCCACATGACGCTCGGCTGGCCCGGGCAAGAGGGTCAGGCGAAGTGCATCACCCGAGTCGACGAGGAGACCCCGACATGACTACACCAGTTACGCCCGGCGATCTCGCCGGCTGGATCGACCAAGCCGGGCCCGTGGCGCTGCACATCCGCGAACGCCTCATGCCGGTGGAGGGTGAGGGGATGCCGATCTTTCCGGCGACCTATGCGGGGATCGGCTACAACATTGACGAACTTTCAGACGGCACAAAGGTGGCAGCCATCGACAGCGTGGGCTCCCAGGCGAACCGAATCGAGCCGTTGTTCAAGGAGCCGCCGCTCGATGCTCTCGTGCCGCAGGTCGACATCGCCTACGGCAATGACCGGACTCTGTCGATCCTCGATGCCGGCCACCGCCTCGGCGACGCGGTCATCCGCTGTACCGAGCTCGCGGCCGAGGCGCAGGACGCGTTCCGGGCGTTCCTTGACCGTGGCGACGCCGCGCCGCTCGCCCGGCTCGCGCCGACGTCGCTGGTCTTCGGTGTCTGGGACAGTCGCGACACGCAGGCCAAGCTGCCGCGGATCGTGCAGTCCGTGATCCGGGCCTGGGACGTCGACCCTTTGACCCGGTCCGCCCAGTACGTTCCGGCGCTCGACTATGCCGCCCTCGACGTGTTCTCGGAAAAGGAACGGGAGAAGCAGGAGGGCAAGGCGGGCAGCCAACTGGCCGAACGCGGCTACGTGCACGTGCCCTCCACGCGCCAGCACGGCGGGATCGTCGCCCGCGGCGAGATCCGGCGCGACGTGACGATCAATCTGGTCGCCTTGCGCCGCCTCGGCGGGGAGCGAGCAGACGACCTGCGCCGTTACATCCTCGGTCTGTCCCTGGTAGCGGCCACCGCGCCGCAGGACGGATTCCTGCGCGCAGGCTGCCAGCTCGTGCCCGCCGGCCCGATCTCTGTGGAGCGGGTCGACCGAGACGGCAAGCGCACCGCCATGACTCTCGATCACGCCACCGCGCGCACCTTCGCCCAGGAAGCCGCCGCCGCCTTCGGCGTCGCCGAACGCCGCCGTGTGACCTTCGACAAGAAGCGCGCCGTGGACGACGCCGGGAAGAAGGGCTGAATCGTGCCCGCTCTGGCGATCGAGGTGCGCCTGCTCGACGACCGTTACCACGGCGTCCCCGACTGGCCGCCCGCGCCCGGCCGGCTCTTTCAGGCGCTGGTCGCGGGGGTGGGTCCGGGACGGGAAGCAGAGCACGATCGCGCGCTTCGGTGGCTCGAGCGGCAGGCGGCACCCGAGATCCTCGCGCCGGTCTGCGAGGTCACCCGTGCGTTCACGAGCTTCGTCCCTAACAACGACGGCGATGTGGAGAAGGACCCCACCAGTCCGAGCCGCATCGGCAAGACGATCCAGGCCCGTCTGCTGCCGCGCGATGCACGCATCGTCTACCTCTGGCCGGATGTGGATAACGTCCCGGACGGCGTGACGCCGCTTGCGGAGGCGTTGTTCCAACTCGGCCGCGGAACAGACCCGGCCTTTGCCCGTGCCCTGGTGCTCCCGGACAACGGTGCCGAAGAGCTGCGCCGCGATCCCGGCCTGCGGCCGCACCGGCCGACGGGCGCCGGGGCTGGCGGACTCGACTGCCCCGTGCCGGGCAGCCTCGACAGCCTCGACCTGCGCCATGCGGCCTTCCTCCAACGCCTCGTTCGGAGCGGAACGGGCCGCAAGGCCCGGGTGGCCTTCGCCAACCCGCCCCGTCCCCGGTTCGCACGCATCCGTTACGACGCCGCGCCGGTCCGTCTGACCTACGAGCTCCGGACCCCGGACGGCCGCTTCCGGCGGTGGCCAAGCCGCCTGGCGGCGCAGCTGGTCTCCGAATGGCTCGCCGACACGGCGGAGCGCCTGGGTTCCGGGCTGAAGGCCGAGGCCGATCGTTTCGTAACAGGCCGCGGCGCTGGACCGCGCGACAAGGCGCGCCGGGTCCGTGCCTTCGCGGTGCCGACCGTGGGCAAGCACGGCGACGGCATGATCCGCCGCCTTGCAGTGGAGATCCCGGCGGACTGCGCGCTCGACCGCGCCGACCTGCGTTGGGCCCTCGGTGGCAGCGAGGCCTTCACCGAGCGCTGGGGCCTGCCGGTCCCGGCGGCAGACACCGGCATGCTCGATCGGTATCTCGGAGATGCTGGCGGCCCCGCCCGCCTCTGGCGCTCCGAAACCGCCCTCGCCCTGCCCGTCAGGCGCCGCCGTCTCGGCACCGGCGAGGCGAAGGATGGATCGGAGCGCGCGCAGGAGGAGACCGCCGCCGCCCGCGCCGTGGCGACCGCCTTGCGCCATGCGGGAGTCACGGTCCCGCTGTCGCACGTTGCGGTGCGCCGGGAGCCGTTCTCTGGCGCAGGCGCGCGGGCCGAAACCTTCGCCGAAGGCACGCGCTTCTCCAGCCATCAGATGTGGCACGCGGAGATCCGTTTCGCCGAGGCGGTTCGGGGCCCCCTCCTGATCGGCGACGGGCGCTTCGCCGGGCTGGGTCTGATGCGCCCGATCCCGGAGGCCGAGGTGGAAGGTACCGGCGGCCTGATCCTCGCCTTCCGCATCACCAAGGGACGTGCCGACGCGCGATGGGACCTCGTCGCGCAGGCGCTCCGGCGCGCGACCCTCGCCCGGTTCGGCGACGATGCGCCGACATGGATCACCGGCCACGCGCCCGATGGAGCGCCGAGCCGCCCGGGGCACGCCGCCCATGTCGCCTATGTCGCCGACCTGCCGCGGTCGCGCCTTCTGATCCTGCCGCCGGATCTCCTCGACCGACGCGCGTCGGACGAGCCGGAGGGCGAACCGGACGCAGACTCCGCCTCCCACGAGGGCGCCCGGCACCGCCGCCTACTGCGACGCCGGATGGACGGCCTCACCACGCTCACAGCCGGGCGCGCTGGCCGCCTCTTCCCCGCCCCGTTGCCGCTCTACGACGACGATCCGCTGCTGCGCCCGGCATCGGTCTGGGAAAGCGTCACGCCCTACCGGGTGACGCGCCACGAGAAGGGCATGAGCTCCAAGGAGGCTTTGGCCACCGACGCGGCACGCGACCTCCGGCGTCGCGGCTTCCCACCGGCACGCATCGACGTGCTCGAGGTGCGAGCCGGCCCCTCTGATGGTGTTTCAGGACGCCTTCGCCTGACCTTCGCCCACCCGGTCCGTGGCCCTCTCCTGCTCGGCCGAACCCGCCACAAGGGCGGCGGCCTGTTCGCGAGCCTGGATGGTGCGGCCCCGTGAGGCTGCCCCGATTTCGACAGACCTCCGCCCTCCGGGTCTGAGCCCGGCCTCGCTGGCGCATCCCGCGCCCGGAGGACTTACCATGACCGATACCCGGCAGGGCGAACTCGCGCTTCCGGCGCCGCCGGCGACCGGAGAGACGCCCCTCGTGCCCGTTCGCATGATCAACGAATGGGTGTACTGCCCGCGCCTCGCCTACCTGATGTGGGTCGACGGAGAGTGGGCCGACACCGCCGACACCGAGGACGGCCGCCGCGTCCACGCCCGTACCGACCGGCCTGCCGGCAAGCTGCCGGGGCCCGAGGACGAACGGCCATTCCGCACCCGCTCGGTCAACCTATGTTCGGAGCGCCTCGGCATTGTCGCCCGGCTCGACGTGATCGAAGGCGGCGATGGTCAGGTCGTGCCAGTCGACCTCAAGCGCGGCAAGCGTCCCCACCTGGATAAGGGTGCCCACGAGCCCGAGCGGGTGCAGATCTGCGCCCAGGCGCTGATCCTCGAGGATGCGGGCTACACCGTGACCGAGGGCGCCCTCTGGTTTGCCGCAAGCCGCGAGCGCGTGCGCGTCGTGCTTGACGACGACCTGCGCGAGACGACCCTTAGGGCCATCGCCGAGTTGCGCCTCGCGGCGGCGGCACGCCGACGGCCGCCCCCACTCGACGCCTCTCCGAAATGCCCGCGCTGTGCGCTGGCGTCGATCTGCCTGCCCGACGAGGTCTCCTTCTTCCGGCGGGATGTCGTGCCGCGCACCCTCGCGCCGGACGCCGACGCAGCGCTGCCGCTGCACGTGCAGACCCCGGGTGCGCGGATCCGCAAATCCGGCGAGACGCTCCTGGTCGAGGCAGAGGATGCCAAGACCGAAATCGCACTCGGTGACATCTCGGATCTCGTTCTCTGGGGGCCGGTCACGCTGACGACGCCCACGCTCCACGCCCTCATGTCGCGCGACACGCCGGTGTCCTGGCTCTCCACAGGGGGATGGCTGCTGGGGCACACGACCGGCACCGGCACCAAGGCGATCGACGTCCGGATCGCCCAGCACGCCGCCGCAGCCGACCCGGCCCATGCCCTACGGATCGCGCGTGCGCTGGTTGCGGCGAAGATCCGCAACCAGAGGACGATCCTGCGCCGCAACTGGAAGGGCGAGACGGCGCCCGACGACCTCCTTGCCCGCCTCAAGCGGCTCGCGGAGGCCGCGCCGCATGCCCGCACCGCCGAGGCCTTGCTGGGCATCGAGGGAGAGGCAGCGGCGCTCTATTTCGGTGCATTCGACAACCTCATTGGCGCGGTCGCCGCCCGGGAGGCATTCCGGTTCGAGCATCGCAACCGCCGACCGCCGGCCGATCCGGTCAACGCCCTGCTCTCTTTCGCCTACGCCCTCCTCGTCCGCGCGCTCGTGGGGCCGACAACTGCCGCGGGGCTCGATCCCTACCTCGGCATGTTTCACCGGCCGCGCCACGGCAGGCCCTCCCTCGCGCTCGACCTGATGGAGCCCTTCCGCCCGATCCTCGCCGACAGCGTCGTCCTCATGGCCGTCAACAACGGCGAGGTCGGCCCCCAGGACTTCATCCGCAACGGTCCCTCGTGCGCGCTCACGCCCTCTGGTCGCAAGGCTTTCATCTCAGCCTGGGAGAGGCGTCTGGATCAGGAGACCACGCATCCCGTCTTCGGTTACCGACTGTCGATGCGACGCCTGATTGCAGTGCAATGCCGCCTTTTCGCCCGTCACCTGATGGGAGAGATCCCGACGATGCCCCACTACGTCCCGAGGTGAACCATGGCCGAGGAACGCCTCTATCTCGTGGTCTACGACATCTCCGACCCCAAGCGCTGGCGACGGGTCTACAAGCTGATGAAGGGTCATGGCACGTGGGTGCAGCTCTCCGTCTTCCAGTGCCGGCTGACCGCGCGGCGGCGGGTCAGCCTCGCCGCGCGGCTGCAAGAAGCGATCGAGCCAGGCGAAGACCATGTCCTGATCTTCGACCTCGGCCCGGCCGACCGTACGACGCCTTCGGTCGAAAGTCTCGGGAAGACCTTCACTCGGGTCGAGCGCCGGGCTATCGTGATCTAAAGTGCGAGGACTCCGGTGATGCAGCGGACATGGCCAGCTCTCGCACGTGGCAAGACCTTGAAACTCTTGCAGCTCTTTGACATTGTGAAGCTTGCTGAAGGGTGCCTGCCGCAGACCTCGGCTGTATTTGCGCGAGCGCTCGCATCCACGCCGGATCTTGCCATCCTTTCAGGCTGCTGCTTGTGTAGCCCATCCGGGGCGCCCCGCGCCCCGGCCTCGTTGAAGCCGAGGGCTGGTATGGCGTCAACCGCGAGACGACCACCGAGCATCCGGGGCGCCCCGCGCCCCGGCCTCGTTGAAGCGACCACGGCGCCGACTTCGCCGACCTGGCCGCGCGGGGGGACATCCGGGGCGCCCCGCGCCCCGGCCTCGTTGAAGCGTGTTGTGGCCGCCGCATTTCAGCACGGGCTCGCCATCCATCCGGGGCGCCCCGCGCCCCGGCCTCGTTGAAGCTCCGCGTGCTGGATGGCGCAGCCGCAGGCCTCGCACATCCGGGGCGCCCCGCGCCCCGGCCTCGTTGAAGCTCACGTCATAGGACGTGGCCGTCTCATTGTCGAACGAGCATCCGGGGCGCCCCGCGCCCCGGCCTCGTTGAAGCGGCAACGTCAGGCGGATCGGAGTTTCCACGAAGTCACCGCATCCGGGGCGCCCCGCGCCCCGGCCTCGTTGAAGCCTGGTGCGCGCGATCAACGACACCGCCCGGATGACCCGGACCGCATCCGGGGCGCCCCGCGCCCCGGCCTCGTTGAAGCCGGCACGGCGCGATCCACTCGAACCGGGTGCCGCAAAAGCATCCGGGGCGCCCCGCGCCCCGGCCTCGTTGAAGCCGCACCTACGCGCGCTACCTCCCGCAGCACATGCAACCATCCGGGGCGCCCCGCGCCCCGGCCTCGTTGAAGCTCGACAGACGCGCGCACCCTACCACGGCCGCCGGGGGCGCATCCGGGGCGCCCCGCGCCCCGGCCTCGTTGAAGCCCCCCTTTGCCCCCCGCGCACCGATCCCCACCCCGAACGACATCCGGGGCGCCCCGCGCCCCGGCCTCGTTGAAGCGACGGAAAACCCAGGGCTCGCCGTGGGCGGCATCGCCGATCATCCGGGGCGCCCCGCGCCCCGGCCTCGTTGAAGCGGGTCAGGGCCGCGACCGCAGCGCCTCGTTGAGCTGCCCGTCATCCGGGGCGCCCCGCGCCCCGGCCTCGTTGAAGCGCGGGCCGAGGCCCATCATCTCCCCAGGGTCGCGATCATCCGGGGCGCCCCGCGCCCCGGCCTCGTTGAAGCCCGCAGGAATGGTTTGCCTGCTTGGCGAGCAGGGGACGGCCCATCCGGGGCGCCCCGCGCCCCGGCCTCGTTGAAGCTTCCGGGCGCCGGACCCGGCCGTGCCGGACGACCTGCGCGCATCCGGGGCGCCCCGCGCCCCGGCCTCGTTGAAGCAGCCAGCTTCTCGGCCAGTGCTCCGAGATCATATTCACCCATCCGGGGCGCCCCGCGCCCCGGCCTCGTTGAAGCCCCTTCGGCGCGCGGCGCAGGGAAGAGACGCAGGGCGGCCATCCGGGGCGCCCCGCGCCCCGGCCTCGTTGAAGCACCTCGATCGGTGGCGTGGCGGTCTCGTGCATTTCGCATCCGGGGCGCCCCGCGCCCCGGCCTCGTTGAAGCGTGATGGCGGTGGACGGCGTGGGCTTCGGCGAGGCGGTCATCCGGGGCGCCCCGCGCCCCGGCCTCGTTGAAGCCCGTCGGTGCCGGCTGGAAACGTCGACGGCGCGACCCATCCGGGGCGCCCCGCGCCCCGGCCTCGTTGAAGCATCACCAGCGCCTCCGACTTCGAGCTCCGCGCCGGGCCATCCGGGGCGCCCCGCGCCCCGGCCTCGTTGAAGCCCGGCGCGCCGCCGCCGAGCGGGCGCACCAGCCAGGTCACCATCCGGGGCGCCCCGCGCCCCGGCCTCGTTGAAGCGCCGAGGCCGAGCGGCAGGTCGCGCAGCGGATCGCAGCATCCGGGGCGCCCCGCGCCCCGGCCTCGTTGAAGCCTCACCATGGATGAGAACGCCGCCTTCAAGACGAACCATCCGGGGCGCCCCGCGCCCCGGCCTCGTTGAAGCACCGCCAGCACCCGATCCTTCACCGGCGGGTTGGCGCATCCGGGGCGCCCCGCGCCCCGGCCTCGTTGAAGCGGTAACGCGGTGGGGGCGGCGGTGCTGCTCACGCGGGCCGGCATCCGGGGCGCCCCGCGCCCCGGCCTCGTTGAAGCCGGGTGCTGACGGTCAGGTGTCGCTGGTGACGAGCCGCGCGAGCATCCGGGGCGCCCCGCGCCCCGGCCTCGTTGAAGCCCAAAGCGGCGGCGCAAATCTTCCAGGCTGTCAGCCATCCGGGGCGCCCCGCGCCCCGGCCTCGTTGAAGCAGGAAGTCCTTTGCCTTCACCACGCGGGCGTCGTCGCATCCGGGGCGCCCCGCGCCCCGGCCTCGTTGAAGCATCGTTGAAGAAGCGGCCGGCTGCCATTCCGGCCCGTCCATCCGGGGCGCCCCGCGCCCCGGCCTCGTTGAAGCGGGTAAAACCTCGTCTTGATGGTCACCGACACGTCGCCCCATCCGGGGCGCCCCGCGCCCCGGCCTCGTTGAAGCGTCAGGTCGGAACGGTCGAACAGCGAGCGCGCGATGGCGGCCATCCGGGGCCGAAGAACACTACTCCAAACAGGTGGCGTTCGACCGTGAGGTCGTTCGGGCCTTTGGCGATAATGTCGATGCGGTACCCTTCGCCGTGGCAGCGGACGCGATGCTGAAGGCCGGTCTGAGGCCGCCCTATTGATCCTGGGCTTGGCGCGGCTGCAGAGCAGGCATTGACCTATGCGTGTCGGCACGCAGG
>LJNT01000187.1 GCA_001314685.1 Rhodobacteraceae bacterium HLUCCA09 | reverse complement strand
GCCAAGACCGGCATCAACGAGCTGCTGCGCGACTGACCCGATTCGCGCCCGGCGCCGCGCCGGCGTCGCGCCCGGCCGGCTGCCCTCCGCCCGCGATCTCGGCATGGCCCCCGATCCGTGCCCCGCGCGGCAGGCAGGCGGCCGGGCCGAGGCCGAGCGGCTGCTCGGCAGCTTCCTGACCGAGCGCGGGCGCACCTATCGCCGCGACATGTCCTCGCCCGTCTCGGGAGAGCGGGCATGCTCGCGCCTCTCGCCCCATCTCGCGCTCGGCACGCTGTCGCTGCGCGAGGCGCATCATGCGGCGCTGGCCCGCACGGCCGAAGCGAAGGGCAGGCGCGACGGCTGGGCCGGGTCGCTCGCCTCGTTCGCCTCGCGGCTCGCCTGGCGCGACCACTTCATGCAGAAGCTCGAGGACCAGCCCTCGATCGAGCATGCCTGCCTGCATCCCGCCTACGAGGGGCTGCGGCCGCGCACGCCCGACCCGGTGCGCCTCGCCGCGTGGGAAAGGGGCGAGACCGGGCTGCCCTTCGTCGACGCCTGCATGCGATACCTCGCCGCCACCGGCTGGCTCAACTTTCGCATGCGGTCGATGCTGATGGCCGTCGCCTCCTACCACCTCTGGCTCGACTGGCGGGCGACGGGGCCGCACCTGGCGCGCCTGTTCACCGACTACGAGCCGGGCATCCACTGGAGCCAGGTGCAGATGCAGTCGGGCACGACGGGGATGAACACGGTGCGCATCTACAACCCGGTCAAGCAGGGCCACGACCAGGACCCGTCGGGCGCCTTCACCCGGGCCTGGGTGCCGGAGCTTGCCGAGGTGCCCGACCGCCACCTGCAGGAGCCCTGGCTGTGGGAGGGCGCCGGGCGCTTGCTGGGGCGCGCCTACCCCGCGCCGCTGGTCGACGTTAAGGCGGCGGCGAAGGACGCCTCGTCAAAGGTCTGGGGCGTGCGCAAGGGCGCGGCGTTCCGCGCCGCGGCCGACCGGATCGTGACCAGGCACGCCAGCCGCAGGGAGCCGAGCGTGCCGACGCGCTTCCGCCGCGACCCCGAGCCGAGGCCGCCGGAGCCCCCAGGACGGCGCGCGCCCCGCCAGCTCAAGCTCGACCTGTGATGGCAAAGCGTCGGCGGAAGGGCGATTTGCCCACCAGGACCTGTGCCACCTGCGGCCGCCCCTTCGCTTGGCGTCGCAAATGGGCGCAGGTGTGGAAGGAGGTGCGCCACTGTTCGGAAAGGTGCCGCCGGGCGCGGCGATCCTCGCACGCAGCAGGCGGCACGGACAGGCCCGGCGGGGAAGGGGCGACGAACGGCCCTGACCCGGCGCGCTGAGCCCGCATCGTGCCCGGTATTCAGGCACGTGCCGCACCGCAGGGCGCCCCCTGCGGCGCTTCACGTTGTGTTTCTCGACAGGGCGTATATCTTTTGCCGACAAGCAGCAGAGAGAGCGCGCAATGGCCCGACCCGTCGTCGGCATCATCGGAAACCGCCACTGGATCAACGACCAGTATCCCGCCCACGCCGGGGGAATGATGAATTCCGAGGCGGTGGCCGAGGTCGCCGGCGCGCTGCCGCTGCTGATCCCGGCCGATCCGCGGCTCGTCTCGGTGCAGGATCTGCTCGACACCTGCGCCGGCTTCGTCTTCACCGGGGGGCGGCCCAACGTCCACCCCGAGGAGTACGGCGAGGCGGAGACGGAGGCGCACGGCGCCTTCGACCGCGAGCGCGACGCCGTCGCCCTGCCGCTGATCCGCGCGCTGGTGGAGCGGGGGCAGCCCCTCCTCGGCATCTGCCGCGGCTTCCAGGAGGTGAACGTGGCGATGGGCGGCACGCTCCACCCCGAGATCCGCGACCTGCCCGGGCGGATGAATCACCGCATGCCCCCCGACGGGACGCTGGAAGAGAAGTTCGCGCTGCGCCACACCGTGACGTTGCGCGAGGGCGGGCCGTTCCACCGGCTGTTCGGTGCGACCGAGGTACTGACCAACACGCTGCACGGGCAGGGGGTCAAGACGCCCGGCCGCCGCATCGTGATCGACGGCCGGGCCGAGGATGGCACGGCCGAGGCGATCTATGTCGAGGGGGCGCCGGGCTTTACCCTCTCGGTGCAGTGGCACCCCGAATACCGCGCCGCGCAGGATCCGGTCTCGCGCCCGCTCTTCGAGGCGTTCGGCGCCGCGGTCGCGGCGTGGGAGGCGGGCGAACGCGCCCCGGTTCTGCGCAGCGCCTGAGCCCCGCGCCCGGCGCCGGGCCACCCGCCGCCGCCCTGGCGCGCCCCGTTCTGCGCACACGCGCCGCCCCGTCTTCGTCTGCGCTTGACCGGGATGCGCGACAGGAAGACCCTTCCGGCGAAAAACCGGGGAGGGTGCCACATGAAGATTCTCGTCGCCTACGGCACGACCGAGGGGCAGACGCGCAAGGTCGCCCGTTTCGTGGCCGACCGGCTGGCCGATGCCGGCCACGCGGTCGAACTGCTCGACGTGGACGATGCCGAGGGCCTCGATGTCGCCCGCTTCGGCGCAGCGGTGCTCGCGGGCTCGATCCATGGCGGGCGCTACCAGCCGGCGCTCGTCGAGGTCGCGCAGCGCAACGCGCAGGCGCTCTCGGTGCGGCCGGGCCTGTTCCTGTCCGTCTCTCTAAGCGCGGCAGGGGACGATGCCGAGGAATGGGAGGGACTCCGCGCCATCGCCGACGAGTTCGCCCGCGCGACCGGCTGGCGGCCGGGCCGGGTGGAGCATGTGGCGGGGGCCTTCCGCTTTGGCGAATACGATTACTTCAAGGGCTGGATGATGCGCCGGATCGCCCGGGAGAAGGGCGAGGCGGTCGATCCGGAGGGCGACACCGAATATACCGACTGGGCCGCGCTGGGCGCGGCGGTCGACGACTGGACCGGGGCGCTGGGATGAACGCCGGGCGCAGGCCCGGCGCCTGCGCGGGTGGCGCGGGCGGGAGCCTCCGGCGGGGATATTTGAGGCAAGAAGAAGGGGCGGGGCGCGCCCCATCGGCAGGGCAGGCGAGAGGCGCATGAAACGGTCGGAGGTGAACGCGATCATGGGGCAGGCGGCCGAGCTCATCGCCGCGCACGGCTTTTGCCTGCCGCCCTTCGCGTGGTGGTCGCCCGAGGCGTTCCGGGCGCGCGGGCAGCAGGCCGCGCGCGTGGTCGAGGCGCGGCTCGGCTGGGACATCACCGATTACGGGCAGGGCGATTTCGACCGGGTGGGCCTGGCCCTTTTTACCCTGCGCAACGGGCGGATGCCCGACCTGCGGGCGGGGGGCGGGATGTGCTATGCCGAGAAGCTCCTGATCTCGCGCGAGGGCCAGCTCTCGCCGATGCACCGGCACATCGTGAAGGCGGAGGACATCATCAACCGTGGCGGCGCCACTCTGGCGGTCGAACTCTACGGCTCCGACGCGGCGGGCGGATTCGCCAGGGACCGGGGCGGCACGGTCTGGTGCGACGGGATCGCACGGCCCTTCGCCCCCGGCGAGGTGATCCGGCTCGCGCCCGGGGAGAGCGTGACGCTGATGCCGGGCGACTGGCATGCCTTCTGGGGCGAGGGGGGCGACGTGCTGGTGGGCGAGGTCTCGACCGTCAACGACGACCTGACCGACAACGTCTTCTGCGAGCCCCTGGGCCGCTTCGCCGAAATCGAGGAGGACGAGGCCCCCCGGCACCTGCTGGTCTCCGACTACGAGACCTGGCTCGGGTGAGCTGCCGCCCGCGCCGAGACGGCGGGGGCCGATGCAGGCCGGGAGGCGCCTCCTGTCACTCCTGGGTCGACATCAGGTCGTCGGTCAGCACGGCGATTTGCCCGCGCGTGACGACCTCGGCGCCGAAGGGGCCGTAAGCGCCCCGTGCGCCGGTCGAGAAGCGGTCGCCCCAGACGGGCATCGCGCCGCCGTGGCCGCGCACGCCGATGTGCCCGTCGATCACCTGGAAGACCTCGAGGTAGGGGAAGGTGCCGTCGTTATCGGCGGCCCGCGTCGTCAGCGGCGGCACCTCGATGCCGAGGCACTCCGTCATCGGCCCCGCGCCCTTGCCGCTCTCGCCGTGGCAGACGGCGAAGGCGATCATGGTCTCGCCGGCCTGGATGTCTTGCGCCGTGGCCGTGGAGCCTGCGCCGATCAGGCCGGCGGCGCACAGCGCCATGATGTAACGTGTCCATGTCATGTCCGACTCTCCCCTCGCGCGGTTGCCTCGCTGCCGAGAAGAGGCCCGTTTTCCGGGCCGCGAAGTGTCGGGCGTCAACGCTCCGCCGCACCGAGGGACAGGCCGTGCCGACCCGCGAGATCGGTGAAGAACTGCCAGGCGACGCGGCCCGACCGGGCGCCGCGCGTGGCCTGCCATTCGATCGCCTCGGCGCGCAGGATCCCTGCGTCGACGGCGAGGCCGAAGGCGCTGCAATAGCCGTCGATCATGGCGAGATACTCGTCCTGGCTGCAGGGGTGGAAGCCGAGCCAGAGGCCGAAGCGGTCCGACAGCGAGACCTTCTCCTCGGTCGATTCGGACGGGGTGATCGCCGAGCCCCGCTCGTTCTCGATCATGTCGCGGGGCATCAGGTGGCGGCGGTTGGAGGTGGCGTAGAACAGAACGTTCTCGGGGCGTCCCTCGATCCCGCCGTCGAGCACCGCCTTGAGCGACTTGTAGTGCTGGTCGTCGTGCGAGAACGACAGGTCGTCGCAGAACAGCAGGAAGCGGTGCGGGGCGGCGCGCAGGTGAGCGAGCAGGCGGGAGAGCGACGGCAGATCCTCGCGCTGGAGCTCGACGATCCCGAGGGGCAGCCCCTCGGCCACGACCGCGCCGTGCACCGCCTTGACGAGCGACGACTTGCCCATGCCGCGCGCGCCCCAGAGCAGCGCGTTGTTGGCAGGCAGGCCGCGGGCGAACTGGCGGGTGTTGGCGAGCAGGGTGTCGCGCGAGCGGTCGATGCCCACGAGCAGCGACAGGTCGACGCGCGAGACGACCGGCACCGGCTCCAGCCGGTCGGGCGCGGTATGCCAGACGAACGCGTCGGCCGCGCCGAAATCGGGCGCGGGCTGCGGGGCGGGCGCGAGCCGCTCGAGCGCGGCGGCGATCCGCTCGAGCGCGGCGCCGTCGTCCGGCCCCGCGCGTCCCGGCGCGCCGTCGCGCATCAGGCGGTTTCCTCGTCCTCGTCGTCGAGCAGGCCCTGCGCGCGCAGCTCGGCGTTGCGCTTGCGCTCGACGCGGGCGACTAGGAGGATCGACAGTTCGTAGAGCGCATAGACGACCGCGAACAGGATCACCTGGGTGACCACGTCGGGCGGCGTGATCAGGGCCGCCAGCGTCAGGATGCCGACGACGGCGTATTTGCGCACGTTCTTCAGCCCCTCGACAGAGACGAGCCCCGCCTTGCCCATCAGCGTGAGCAGCACAGGCAGCTGGAAGCACAGGCCGAAGGCGAAGATGAACTTGAGCGACAGATCGAGGCTCTCGCGCACCGAGCCGAGGAAGACGGTGCGCAGCTCGGCGTCGGTGCCGGGGGCGGGGTCGGCCACGTTGGGGTCGTTGCCCGCGACGAGGTTGGCGATGGCCGGCACCGCGTCGGAGAAGCCGATGAAGAAGTTCATCGCCAGCGGCGTGACCACCCAGTGCGCGAACGAGGCGCCGGCCATGAACAGCAGCGGCGAGGCGAGGATGAAGGGCAAGAAGGCCGCCCGCTCGGTCCGGTAGAGGCCGGGCGCCACGAAGCGCCACATCTGGTGGGCGATGATCGGGAAGGACAGCGCGAAGCCGAAGACGAGGCTGATCCGGATCAGGACGAAGAACTTTTCCTGCGGCGCGGTGAAGATCAGCCGCGGATCCTCGCCGCGGGCGCGCAGAACGTCGGCGATCGGGTCGACCAGCAGGTCGAGGATCGGCTCGGCGACGAAGAAGCACGCCACCATCGCCACGAAGAAGGCGGCGACCGAGCGGATCAGCCGGGTGCGCAGCTCGGCGAGGTGTTCGATCAGGGGGGCAGCGGAGGCCTCGACCTCGTCGCGTTCGTCGGGGCGGTCGGTCATGCCTTGTCCTGCTTCGCCTCGGCGGCGGCGGCGTCCTCGGTGTCGGGCACGCCGCCCACGGGCTCGGCCCTGCGCGCCGGCGCATCGCCGCCGGGCTCGGGCGCCGGCCCGGCGCCCGCGTCGCCCTCATGCTCGAAGCCGCGGAAGCTGGCCGAGCGCTCGTTGGCGCGGCGCACCGCCTCGTCGCGCCGGGCCTTCGCCTCGGCCGCGCGCTTCTCGGCCAGCGCGGCCGTCTCGGGGCCCTGGGGCGGCGTATCGGGCCGCGCGCTCGTGTCCTTCGCGCCCTCGTCCTCCAACTCGTCGTCGAAGGCCTTCTCGATGTCGTCGAGGCCGGCGGCCGACTTGAACTTCTGCGTCGCGGCAGACCGCGGGTTCGACATCGAGCGCAGGTCGCGGGCGATGTCGCGGGCGCCCGACTGGTCGGCGGCCTCGTCCATCGCGCGGGAAAACTCGCGCGCCATGCCGCGCATCTTGCCCGTGAACCGGCCGAGCGCGCGGAACATCACCGGCAGATCCTTGGGCCCCACAACGATGAGGGCCACGATACCGATGAGCAGGAGTTCGGTCCAGCCGAGGTCGAGCATGCTGGGTCAGGCCCGGGGCGGCGGGCCGCCGCTCAGACCTTGTCCTTGTCTTCGGGGGAGACGTCGCGGGCGGCAGCGGTGTCGCCGTCGGACGACTTGTCCTCGAGCTCCTGCTTGCCCTCGTTGACGCCCTTCTTGAAGGCGGTGATGCCCTTGCCGACCTCGCCCATCAGCGACGCCACCTTGCCGCGCCCGAACAGGACGAGGACGACGACCGCGATGAGGATGAGGCCGGGAATGCCGATCTGACCGATGCCCATGAATTGCTCCCTCGCTGGCGCAGCCCGAAGACCAAGACGGGACGGGGTGGGCGGCGCGCGGGCTCCTTGATCCGTCGCGCCCTACATAAGGGGCAAGCGCGCCGGATCAAAGGGGCAATTCGCAAAGCGCGCAGCCGTGACGCGACGCCCCTCCGGACACGACCGGCGAACGGGGCGCCGCGGACCCGTGCAGAGGGCGCGCGCAACGCCCTTCGAAACGCCTTCGCCACGCCGGGGGCTGCGCCAGCGTCACCCGACTCACTCTGCCGCGCGGGCCGCCGGCGCGTGGTCGGCTCGGTGCACCGCCGGCACGTCAGGCGACTCGCCTGCCGGAAACACGAAGCAGCGATCGCGCCGGATCGTCAGCCACATCGGCGTTCCGGGGCGCGGCAGGAAGACCGAGGGCACCGTCGCCGTCAGCCGCGCGCTCCCCTCCTCGCAGACGAACTCCACGAGGCTCTCGCGGCCCATGAAGCGCGCCCGCTCCACCAGCGCCCGGGCCGCGACCCCGTCGGTCTCGGTCGGCAGGGGGCCGCGGCCCTGCCGGTCGAAGTCGATCCGCAGGTGCTGCGGGCGGATCACGATGTCGACGAGCTGCCCGTCGCGCAGCCCCGGCGTCAGGAAGCGGCCGAACGGCGTCTCGGTCAGCGCGCCGTGCGAGATCCCGCGCACCACGTTGACGTCGGAGAAGAAGGCGGCGGCGGCCAGATCGGCGGGGTTATTGTAGATGTGGTAGGGCGAGCCGCGCTGCACCACGCGGCCCGCGCGCATCAGGGCGATCTCGTCGGCCATGCGCATCGCCTCGTCGGGCTCGTGGGTGACGAGCAGCACAGCCGTGCCCTCCTCCTTCAGGAGCGCGAGGGTCGTGTCGCGCACCTCGTCGCGCAGGCGGTTGTCGAGGCCGGAAAACGGCTCGTCCATCAACAGGATCGCCGGCTGCGGCGCGAGGGCGCGGACGAGCGCCACGCGCTGCTGCTCGCCGCCCGAGAGCTGGTGGGGGTAGGCGTCGGCAAAGCCCGCGAGATCGACCCGGGCGAGCAGGCCCTCCACACGCGCGCGATGGGCGCGCAGGCCCCCCTTCAGCCCGAACGCCACGTTGTCGCCCACCGAGAGGTGGGGGAACAGCGCGAAGTCCTGAAACATGAGGCCGATGCCGCGCGCCTCGGGCGGCAGGTGAATGCGCCCGTCCGAGACGGGACGGCCATCGACCGAGATCACGCCCGCGTTCTGCCGGTCGACGCCCGCGATCAGACGCAGCGTGGTCGACTTGCCGCACCCCGAGGGGCCCAGCAGGCAGGTGACCTGTCCTGCCGCGATCCCGAGATCGACGGCGTCGACCACGGTGCGCCCGCCGAGGCGGCGCGTCAGGCCGGTCACGGAGAGCCGCGGCGGGAGAGGCTGTGGCTCGGCTGGGGCGGAGGCTGTCACGAGCGGTTTCCGACCAATTCCATCGGGATTGCGTGACAGCTAGCAGCGGGCGCCCCGCGGCGCAAGGCGGCCGGGCGTCGTGGCGCAGGCCGCGCCCGGCGGCCCGGTCGCGGTGACGCAGGACAGCCCCGAAGGGCCCCGCGCCATCGGCTCAGCGGCGGATGCGCGGCCCGCGGTCGCGGCTTTCCACCGGGTGCCACGACAGATGAGCCTTGAGGCGCTCGATCTTGCGGTCGCGGCGGTCGCGGGCGATGCGGTCGAGCAACCGGCCGAGCCCCGTGCCCATCGCCGCCGCTGCGGCCTCTATCCTGCGCAGAACAGATGTCGTCATTGCTGTCGCCTCCCCCTGACGGTTTCGGTTGACGCGCGCGGCGCCCCCGCGGCGCCCCCGGGATCGTGCGGGGGCGGTGCCGGGGCGGCTTCGGGGCGAGCGCACGTCCAGATATGGCGCTGATTGTGGCAGCTTCGCGGCATTCATCCAGCCTTCGCCACGAAATCGCACGAAACAGGGAATTTCCGGGGCGCGCACAATCGAGCGCGGGCGGTGGCCTTCCCCCCGCCGGAGGCCTAGCCTCGCCCCCGAAGGCGCCCGATCAGGGCCGCGGAGGACCGATGAGCGACGAAAGAGCGGACGGGGCCGGGAATGGGGACAGGGCCGGCGGCACCGGCCCGCGCACGGAGGACGAGGCGGCCCGCCGCCGCGCCGAGGAGCGGGCGCGCGGCCTGCGGGTGCTGCGCGACGCGATCCCCTACATCTGGCCGGGCGCGCGGACCGAGGAGGCGCGCCGGCTCAAGATCCGCGTCGTCGGCGCGCTGGCGCTGCTGGTGCTGGCCAAGCTCGTCTCGGTCACGATTCCGCTGATCTATTCCCGCGCGGTCGACACGCTCGCCGGCGAGGTCGACCCCGGCGCGGGGATGCTTGCGGTCGGCGCGGTGGGCCTGACCATCGCCTACGGCCTCGCCCGGCTGATGAACACCGGCTTCCAGGAGCTGCGCGACGTGGTCTTCGCCGCCGTTGCCCAGCGGGCGCTGCGCAAGCTGGCGCTGCGCACCTTTACCCACATCCACCGCCTGAGCCTGCGCTACCACATCTCGCGCAAGACCGGCGCCCTCTCGCGCGTGATGGAGCGGGGGGTGAAGGGCGTGCAGTTCCTGTTGCGCTTCATGGTGTTTTCCATCGGTCCGCTGATCCTCGAGCTGCTGCTGATCGCGGGAATCCTCGTGACGCTGTTCGACTGGACGTTCCTCGTCGTGCTGGCCGTCACCATCGCGGTCTATGTCTGGTTCACCTTCACGGTGACGGAGTGGCGGCTGCAGATCCGCCGCGAGATGAACGAGCAGGACGAGCGCGCCAACCAGCGCGCGATCGATTCGCTGCTGAATTTCGAGACGGTGAAGTATTTCGGCGCCGCCGACCGCGAGGCGGCGCGCTACGACGTGGCGATGGAGGGCTTCGAGAGCGCCTCGATCCGCACCACCACCTCGCTCGCGGCGCTCAACACGGGCCAGGCGATCATCGTCAACGCGGGCGTCGCCGGGGTGATGGTGATGGCCGCGCTCGGCGTGATGCGGGGCGACTACACGGTGGGGGAGTTCGTGATGGTGAACTCCTACATGCTGCAGATCGTGCTGCCGCTCAATTTCCTCGGGACGGTCTACCGCGAGATCCGGCAGAGCCTGCTCGACATGGGGCAGATGTTCGACCTGCTCGACCAGCCGGCCGAGGTGGTCGACCGCCCCGGCGCGCATCCGCTCCGGGTGACGGGCGGCGAGGTGGTCTTCGACGCCGTGCGCTTCGCCTACGAGCCCGAACGGCAGATCCTGAAGGGCGTCACGCTGCGGGCGGGGCCGGGGGAGACGCTGGCGATCGTGGGCCCCACCGGCTCGGGCAAGTCGACGATCGGGAGGCTGCTGTTCCGGTTCTACGACGTCACCGGCGGCGCGGTGCGGATCGACGGACAGGACGTGCGAGACGTCACGCAGGAGAGCCTGCAGGCGGCCATCGGCGTGGTGCCGCAGGACACGGTGCTGTTCAACGACACGATCTGGTACAACATCGCCTATGGCCGGCCCGAGGCCACGCGCGCCGACGTCGAGGCGGCGGCGCGGGCCGCCGAGATCCACGATTTCGTGGCCGGGCTCCCCGCGGGCTACGACACGCTTGTGGGCGAGCGGGGGCTGAAGCTCTCGGGCGGCGAGAAGCAGCGGGTGGGCATCGCGCGGACGATCCTGAAGGACCCGCCCATCCTGCTGCTGGACGAGGCGACCTCGGCGCTCGACACCGGCACCGAGCAGGCGATTCAGACCTCGCTCCGGCGGATGGGCGAGGGACGCACGGTGATCGCCATCGCGCATCGCCTGTCGACCATCGTGGACGCCGACCGGATCGCCGTGCTCGACGCGGGCGAGGTTGTGGAGCAGGGCAGCCACGCCGAGCTTCTCGCCCGCGGAGGGCGCTACGCGCGGCTCTGGCGGCGGCAGGCGGCAGAGGACGCGGCCTGAGGATCGCCGCCTGACGGCGGCGATCCGCGGGGCGGGCGACAGATGTATCGCCGCCTTTGGCGGCGATCCGCCGCGGAACCCGGTCCGGGTCGCTTTCGGTAACCGTGTTCGCGTGTCGAGGGTGCCCTGCGACCGTCGGGGCACAGGGGCACAGGGGCACAGGGGCACAGGGAACAGGGGTAGCCGGGCGCTTCGGGACGTGCGTGTTTCGCCGCCTTCGGCGGCGACCCGGGGGCCGCGGCTGGCGCCGCGGCCCGTTTTCCGCTCCGCGCGGCCCCCTCCCGCTACTCGGCGGCGCGCAGGGGCGGGGCGGGCAGGGGTGGCTGCTCGGGCGCCTTGAGGGGCCGGGCGCGCCGGACATGGGAGAGTTGTCGCGCGACGTGATGGATATGCTGACCGAAATCCGGGACATCCGGGCGCAGATGACCCGATCGACCGACCGTCTGGGGCGGCTGGAAAAGACGCTGCGCGCCAAGCTGCGGGAAGAAGCCGGTGAGTGAGGCCCCGGTGGAGGCACCGGGCGGCGCCGATGAGCCGCACGCCCACCGGGTCAAGCGCCTGCGCATGCGGGCGATGCGCCGTGGGATCAAGGAAATGGACATCATTCTGAGCCGCTATGCCGAGGCGCGGCTGGAGGTGATGGACAGCGCCGCCCTTGACGGGTTCGACGCGCTTTTGTGCGAGAACGATCAGGATCTCTATCAATGGGTGACGGGCCAGGCCGCGCCACCCGACCGCTTTGCGCCCTTGGTGGCAGAGATCGCGGCAGCGGCGAGCCGAGGAAAATAGGTCGCATTTTAGGCGGTTTGCCCGAGATTTACCGAATGTTCGGGTTTTTGCCGGATGGTCCCCTGCACGCAGTATCGCACGGAGACCGACATGAGCTACGATGTAGGCGGGGCGGCCGGGCAAAGGGCTCTTGATTTCGAGGAAGAACTGGAGCCGGGCCTCGCAGCTTGAAGGTATTCTTCGATAATTGCACCGCACCGGTGCTCGCGGCCACGCTCAGCGGCTTCATCTCGAGCTGGGGAGACGCAGCCTCCGGAAGCGCACCGCCCATGAGCTCGCCGAAGCAGGGGCATCCGTCTCCGAGATCGCCGCGCGACTCTCTCATTCGGACTTCAAGTCTTCCGCTTTGCATGTCGTCGACGTCGACCGTGCCCGCCTCGCCGAGAGCGGTTTCGACCTCGTCGCGCGCGCACGCCGGGGGCAAGGTGTCCCACGCAACGAGAATCGTGGGACCCCTTCGGAAGAAGGGGTCGTAATATCAATAGTTTCCAAGGAGAAATGGCAGCCCGTAGGGCCGCCCCTATGAGTGCCCAGTTTTCCCGAGAGATTCCGTAGATGTATTTGCCCGTTGACAATTAGACCCATCCCTTGTGCGGAGTGTTCCGGCATGGTCCCTTCTGTTCCCGAGTTTTGTGGGGGATACGCGAAGGCCAAG
>LJNT01000070.1 GCA_001314685.1 Rhodobacteraceae bacterium HLUCCA09 | reverse complement strand
GCACGTCTATACTCGCCTCCATGCCCGCGCTCTGCCGCTCCTGCCTCGCCAGCACCGACGGCGCTCCGAGACGCTGCCCCGCCTGCGGCAGCCCTCGGGTGCTCGCCCATCCCGAGCTCTTCGACCTGACGATCGCCCACATGGATTGCGACGCCTTCTACGCAGCGGTGGAGAAGCGCGACGTGCCCGACCTCGCCGACCGCCCGGTCATCGTGGGCGGCGGCCGGCGGGGCGTGGTCTCGACCGCGTGCTATGTCGCGCGCACCTACGGTGTGCGCTCGGCCATGCCGATGTTCAAGGCGCTCGCGCTGTGCCCCGAGGCCGTGGTCGTGCGCCCCCGCTTCGAGGCCTATGTCGCGGCCTCGCGCGCCATCCGCGCCATGATGGAGGAACTGACGCCCGCGATCGAGCCGCTCTCGCTCGACGAGGCGTTTCTCGACCTCACCGGCACCGCCCGCCTGCACGGCGCGCCCCCCGCCGTGCTGCTCGCCCGCCTCGTGAAGCGGATGGAAGACGAGCTGGGCCTCACCGGCTCGATCGGACTGTCGCACAACAAGTTCCTCGCCAAGGTCGCCTCCGACCTCGACAAGCCGCGCGGCTTCGCGGTGATCGGCCGGGCCGAGACCGGGAGTTTCCTCGAGCACCGCCCCGTCAGCCTGATCTGGGGCGTCGGCCGCGCCACCCAAGAGGCGCTCGCCCGCGCCGGCATCCGCACCTTCGCCGACCTGCGCCGCTGGGAGATGCGCGATCTCGCCGCGCGCTTCGGCTCGGCCGGTGCGCGGCTGCACCGCCTGGCGCGGGGCGAGGATGCGCGGCGCGTGGAACCAGACGCGCGCCCGAAATCGATCTCGAACGAGACGACCTTCGGCGAGGACACGGCCGACGCCGACCTGCTCGACGGCCACCTGTGGCGTCTGGCGGAGAAGGTCTCGGACCGGGCGAAGGCGAGGGGCCTCGCGGGCCGGGTGGTCGTGCTCAAGCTCAAGCGCTCGGATTTCGCGCTGCTGACCCGCCGCACCGCCCTGCGCGAGCCCACCCAGATCGCCGACCGCCTCTATCGCACCGCCCGCGCACTGCTCGACGAGGCGCCCGCGGGCCCGTTCCGCCTGATCGGCGTCGGGCTCGCGGAACTCGCGCCAGAGGCCGGCGCCGACGGTGGTGGCGACCTCTTCGACGCCGACGCGGCGCGCCGTGCCGAGGCCGAGCGCGCCACCGACGCGATCCGCGCCCGATTCGGCGACGGCGCGATCCTCAAGGGTCGCGCGCTGAGGTGACGGCCGGACCGGGTCACCGCCCTTCGAAGGGCGGTGACCGTGCCGCGCGGCGGCGCGGGTCCGGGACCGCCCCAAGGCACCGCTGGCCGCCGGGAGAAGGCGCTTCGAAGCGCCTTGTGATGCGCTTTGCAAAGCGCATCGCAACGCCCTTCGAAGGGCGTTCCCATCGCTCCGCACGGGCGAGAGCCCTGGCAGGCGACGCGTCGGCCCGTCCGGCAGGACCCCTACTCGGCCGCCATCGGTAGCGGCTCGGCAGGGCGGGCGAGGGCGACGATCTCGGACATGACGGCGGTCAGCGTCGCCCGCAGTTCGGCGAAGCCGGAATGGGGCCTGATCTCGCGCTCGTCCATGTAGAGCGCGCGGTCGATCTCGATCTGCACTGCGTGCTGCCCGCGCGAGGGGCGGCCGTAATGCTGGGTGATGTAGGCGCCCGCGAAGGGGGCGTTGCGCGCGACCCGCAGGCCGGCCGCGACGAAGGCGGCCTCGATCCGCTCGACGATCTCGGGCGCGGCTGCGGCGCCGAAGCGGTCGCCGAGCACGACGTCGGGCGTGCGCCCGCCGCACGTGATCGAATCGATCGCCTCGTGCGGCATCGAGTGGCAGTCGACGAGGATCGCCAGACCGGCATCGCGCCGCGCCTCGGTCAGCAGGCGTTGCAGCGTGGCGTGATAGGGCACCCAGACCTCGGCGAGCCGTCCGCGTGCCTCCGCCAGGCTGATCTTGCCGCGATAGATCGCGCGACCGTTCGCCACCACCCGGGGAATCACGCCGAGGCCCGACGAGATGCGGGGGTTGTGCACCACGTGGCGCACTCCCTCGACCACGCCCGGGTCGAGCTCGTCGGCGCCGCGGTTGAGATCGACATACGCGCGGGGGGCGCGCGCGGCGAGCAGCGGCGCGCCGAGTGCGGGGGCCGCCTCGAACAGGCTGTCGACGAAGGCGTCTTCCGACGAGCGGATCGCGCGCTCGTCGAGCATCGAGCGGCGCAGGAGCTCCCACGGATAGTCGCGCCCGCTGTGGGGCGAGGCGAAGACGACCCCGGTCGTCCGCTCGGCGGGCACGGCGAGCGTGTAGGGCGCATGGGGCATGGGGGGCGCGTCTTGCATCGGCACTCCTGCGGCTGGCCTACATATAGCGGGATCGCGGAGCGCGCCAAAACCTTTCGATCCCACCCTTGCGGCAGATGCGGCGCGCGCGCCGTCCGGTCCGGCGCGCGCCGGGCGTTGCCGAGCCGCCTGTCGCATGGCCTCGGGCGCAGGCCTCTGCACGGCATGGCACATGCGCGGCAGAACGGCCCCATGAAGCGCCGCACGCCCCCGGCATGGCTCTGCCGGCTGGCACGAGCCGGGCGCCTGGGTGTCGCTGCCCTGCGCGTGCGGCAACAGGCCCTGCATCGCGGCCGAAGATCGCGGCGGCGACGAGCGGCAGGGCCCCCGGCCGACACCGCGGCGGCGGCCCGTAAAGACCCTTGAACCCCCCATCCCGCGCGCGTATAGACCCGCCTGTCGACGCGGAGGCTCGCCCTCGCGTCCTGTCGCTGTCGGGCTTCGTGCCCGGCAGGCAGGCGCAGCGGGTCCTGCGGCGGCGGGCGGTTAGCTCAGCGGTAGAGCACTACGTTGACATCGTAGGGGTCACTGGTTCGATCCCAGTACCGCCCACCATGCGTCGCGCCGGACCGCCCCGCGGGCCGGACAGGATCAACCCGGGCGCGCCAGCGCCGGAAGGAATGGAGGACGACCATGAAGGTCCGCAACTCGCTCCGGTCGCTGAAGAACCGGCACCGCGATTGCCGTGTCGTGCGCCGCAAGGGCCGCGTCTACGTGATCAACAAGACCCAGAAGCGGTTCAAGGCCCGCCAGGGCTGAGCCGCGCCGCGTCTCGCGCGAAATGGGCCGCCGGGCATGCCCCCGGCGGCCCATTTCATCGACGGTTTCCTCGCGAGGGCCGGGCGGAGGGGGCGAGGGCGGCCCGCGGCCAGGGCGGGATCTCTGCCGGAGGGCGGGGGGCCAGCCCCCCGCGCCCCCCGGAGTATTTCGACCAAGATGATGCAGCAGACGGGCGGTTCAACCGCGGCCGGCCCGTGGCGCAGCTCCGCGATCAAGGGGCACCCTGTGGCCTCCGGCCGTGCCCGGCCGGTGCTATCGGAGAAGCCCGCCGAGATCGGCCAGCATCCGCGCCACGGTCGCCTGCGTGAGATAGCCCGTCGGCTCGAGATCGCGGTTGCGCTGGAAGGCGCGGATCGCCTGACGCGTGGACTCGTCGAAGGCCCCGTCGGCCGTCCCAGGATCGAGGCCGAGCTGGGCGAGGCGCTGCTCGACCAGCAGCCGCGTGACATCGTTCAATCCGAGCTGCTGCTCGGAGGCGCGGGCCGCCTCGCGCGCACCGGCGCCGGCGGCCTCGGCGCGCAGCGCCTCGATCCGGGCGCGCGCCTCGGGAGCGAAGGCGCCCTGGGGCCGTGCCTCGAGATAGCCGCGGTATGCGTCGACCGTGTCGGCGCCGCGCGCCCGCTCCCACGCAGTGGCGTCGGCAGCCTCGGCTGCGGCGCGTTTTTCGCCCTCGAGGGCGGCGAGCGCCTCTCGCGCCCGTTCGGCGAAGACGCCGTCGGGGTAGCGCTGGAGGTATGTGCGCAGGCCCGCCTCGTCGCCGTCGGCGCCGGTCGCCTGCCAGACCGCCCGGTCCTCGCGCTCGGCCTGCAGGCGCCGCCGCTCGGCCTGCGCCTCGAGCTCCGCTTGCCGTCGGGCGGCGGCGACCGAAAGTTCCTCAAGCTGCGCGCGCGTCAGATAGCCCGTGTCGTCGTAGCCCTCGGAGCGCTGGAAGCGGGCGATGGCTGCGCGCGTGTTGGGGCCGAAGACCCCGTCGACGCCCCTCGGCTCGTGGCCGAGGATGGCGAGCTGGCTCTGCACCTGCCTGCGTCGCAGCCGGTCGAGGTCGAGCGCCGACTCAGCCTCTGCCGCCCGACGCTCGGGATCTGACTCGATGCGCGCGAGGGCGTCGCGGGCCGACGCGGCGCGGGTGCCGTCGGGGTAGGAGTCGAGATAGGCGCGCCAGGCATCTCGGGTGTCGGCCTGCTGCGCACGCTCCCAGGCGGCACGCTCCTCGGCCTCCCCGGCGTCGGGCTCCGCGGCGGGTGCCGCGCTTGCCGCCTCCTCGGGGAGGATCGCGTGGCCCTGCGGCAGGAAGCCCAGCGTCGCCACGCCACCCTGCCGTTCGGCCGCCTGAGCGAGGTCGGCGCCGGGGCGCAGGGCGCGGCGGGCGAGCACGCCGGAGACGTCGCGCAGGCCGCCATGCAGGACCGTGACGCCCTGGGGGATGTCGCGCGGCGGCACGAGGGCCGGCTCCAGTCCCTGCCCCGGCTCCGGCGCCTGCCGCTCCGCTGCGTCGGCCAGCGCGACGAAGGCCGCGCCCGGCGCGCCGGCGGCCACGGCGAGCGCGGTGTCGACCGCGAGCGCCACGTCGCCGATCGCGCCGCGGTCGGGGGCGGCGCCCTCCGCGCGCTGCACGAGCCAGACCTGCCGCCCGTCATGGACGAAGGCGCCCGAAAGCACGATCGCCCGACGTTCGCCCGGCTCGGCCGCAGAGAGCAGGCCCGACAGCGCGGCGCGCATGTCGGACACGCTCTCGCCAGGGGCGGCCGTCACCTCGAAGCCCGCCTCGCGGAAGGCGGCGGTCAGCGGCGCTTCGTCGGGCAGCCCGATCAGCAGGGCGCGGTCGCCCAGCGCCGCCCCGGCCGAGAGGGCGAGGGCGGCGGTGAGGGCCGTCGGCGGGGCGTATCTCGGGCGCATGGTCTTTTTCCCTCGTTCAGATCAATCCGATACAACCGACGAGCAGCCCGCCTGTTCCACGAGCCCCGCGCGCCGCTCGGCCTTCCCGGATCCCCGGCTTCTTTCTGTTCCAAATACGCACGGCAGATCGGTGATGCCTGTCTCGCCGCCGGTGAAGCGCGACGACGATCAGTCGTAGCTGCGCTTGTCGTCGATCACCTTGCCGTCGCGCGGCAGGCTGCCGGGCGCCACGATCTCGACCCGGCCCGACAGCCTCAGCACCTCGCGCACCGTCGCGGCGATGGCCTCGGCATCGGCGCCCTCGGCCTCGACCTGGACGGTCATCACGTCCTGCTCGCCCGCGCGGGTCGCGGTCACGCGGGCACGGCTCACCTCGGCGTGGCGGGCGACGAGGTCGGCCACCTGCTCGGGGCGAACGAACATGCCCTTGATCTTGGTGGTCTGGTCGGCGCGGCCCATCCAGCCCCTGATGCGCATGTTGGTGCGGCCGCAGGGGCTCGTGCCCGGCAGCACCGCCGAGAGATCGCCCGTGGCGAAGCGGATCAGCGGGTAGTCGGGGTTGAGCGAGGTGACCACCACTTCGCCCACCTCGCCCTCGGGCAGCGGGTCGCCCGTGCCGGGCGTGACGATCTCGACGATCACGCCCTCGTCGACGATCATGCCCTCGGACGCGGCCCCGCCGGGCGCCGGTGCCTCGTAGGCGATGAGGCCCAGATCTGCGGTGGCGTAGCATTGCAGGCAGGCGATGCCGCGCTCGGCATACTCGGCGCGCAGCGAGGGGAAGAGCGCCCCACCCGACACGACCGCCTTGGAGAGCGAAAGCTCCGCGCCCGTCTCGGCGGCCCTGTCGAGGATGACCTTGAGGTAGTCGGGCGTGCCGGCATAGGCGGTGCAGCCCAGATCGGCCGCCGCGCGCACCTGCAGCTCGGTCTGCCCGGTGCCGGCGGGCAGCACGGTCGCCCCCACCGCCCGCGCCCCGCTCTCGAAGATCATGCCGGCGGGCGTGAGGTGGTAGCCGAAGCAGTTCTGCACGATATCGCCCCGGCCCACGCCGGCGGCATGGAGGAACCGGCCCATCCGCCACCAGTTGTCGCTCACCTGCCCCGGCTCGTAGAGCGGCCCCGGCGACTGGAAGAGATGGGCGAACGCCGTGGGGTCGATGGCCGAGAAGCCGCCAAGCGGGGGGCGGGCCTTTTGCGCCGCGCCGAGTTCGGCCTTGCGCAGCACAGGCAGGCGGGCGAGCGCGGCCGGGCCGTCGATGGCGGCAGGGTCGATCCCGGCGAGGCTCTCGGCATACCCCGGCAGCGCCTGTGCGGCGCGAATCTGCGCGGGCAGGCACTCGGCCAGACCTTCGGCCCGGTCCTCGGGGCTGCGCGTCTCGAGATCGTCGAAATAGGTGGTCATGGGGCCCTCCCTTGCCTCTCGCGCCCGACCCTAGGGGCGCGCGGTCGCTCTGGCCAGCCGCGCCGCGAACCGGGGGCGCCGCGCCGCGAACCGGGGGCGCCGCGCCGGGGCGCCTCTTCGCGGGCAGCCCGGGGGGGGTGCCGGGGCGCCGTCGCGCAGCCCCGCGCCCGCCGGAGAGGGGCCCATGCCATGGCCGAGCCCGAGCGGCACCCTGTCTGCTGCGGGCCCCGACACGGCGCGGCAGGTGCGGCCTCGGCAGGTGCGGCCTCGGCGCAGGGAAGGCGTGACGTGCGGCGGCGGGCGCCTATGTCACCGCGCATGACAGGGAGCACGGGGACGACGCCGCCGCGCGGCGCACGGCTGGCGGAACGGATCGGGGTGACGCGCGACCGGAGCGCGCTGCGGATCGCGCTCGCATGGGGCGCTGCCTGCCACGGCATCTTCGCGCTGGCGGGGCTCGCCATGGTGTGGGGCCTGTTCACCGGGCTCACACAGACCTGGGGCGCTGTGCCCTGGCCCTGGGCAGCGCTGGCGAATGCCCTGCTGCTGGTGCAGTTCCCGCTCGCCCATTCCTTCCTGCTGACCGGCCGGGGACGGCGCATCCTTGCCCGCCTCGCTCCCGCGCCGCACGGCACGACGCTGGCCACCACGACCTACGCCACCATCGCCTCGCTGCAGCTGCTCGCGCTCTTCACGCTGTGGACGCCTTCGGGGGTCGTCGTCTGGCAGGCCGAGGGCTGGGCGCTCGCCGCGGTGTCGGCGCTCTACGCCAGCTCGTGGGCGCTGCTGACCAAGGCGAGCTTCGACGCCGGGCCCGAGGTGCAGGCGGGCTTTCTCGGCTGGGCGGCGCTGGCGCGGGGGCGGCGGCCGGTGTTTCCGCCGATGCCGGTCAGGGACCTGTTCCGCCTCGTGCGCCAGCCGATCTACGTGAGCTTCGCGCTCGTGCTGTGGACGACGCCGACCTGGACGGCCGACCAGCTCGCGCTCGCCACAGCCTACACCGCCTATTGCCTCGCCGCGCCGAAGCTGAAGGAGCGCCGCTTCGCCCGCCTGTTCGGCGCCGAGTGGGAGGCGTATCGCGCCCGCACCCCCTACTGGCTGCCCCTGCCCCTGCCACGCCCCCGGAGACGCCGATGCCCGACGGAAAGCTGAACGACCTGACGATCTACGACGCCCACGCCGCCGAGTGGTGGTCGGACGATGTGCGCTGGGTGCGCGCGCTGAAGAACATGGTGCCCGCGCGCCTGCGCCATTTCGACCGCTACATGGCATGGGAGGGGGCGGAGGTGCTCGATCTCGGCTGCGCGGGGGGCTTCATGGCCGAGGCGCTGCACGACAGGGGTGCGCGCGTCTCGGCGATCGACCCGGCGGCCGAGGCGGTCGCGGCGGCCAGGGCGCATGCCGAGGCGACCGAGCGCGAGATCGCCTATGCCGTGGGCCGCGGCGAGGCCTTGCCCTATCCCGACGCCGCATTCGACGCGGTGGTGTGCGTCGACGTGCTGGAGCACGTGGAGGACTGGCCGAAGGTGCTCGCGGAGGTCGCGCGCGTGCTGCGGCCGGGCGGCTGGTTCCTCTTCGACACGATCAACCGCACCGCGGCGGCCCGGGTCGCAGTGGTCGCGTTGGCCGAGGGGGTGCTGCGCCTGCTGCCGCGGGGCACGCACGACCCCGCGCTGTTCATCCGCCCCGCCGACATCGCGCGCGAGCTCGGGGGGCTGGGCTTCGTGCTGGCGCCGCTCGCGGGGCTCGGCCCGGTGTGGGTGACCCGGCGCGGCGACCCGATCTTCGGGCGCGTGCCCTCCCGGCTCGTGCTCTACATGGGCGCGGCGCGTCTGACCCCGCCGGCGGCCTGACGCAGGAGCGACCCCGCACGCGCCCCCCCCTGACGCGGGGGCCGCCCCTGACGCAACGGCCCGAGCGGACGCCCGGTTGACCCCGTCGCCTGCTTCGGTAGCGTGCGCGCCGTGAGATGGAGGCAGGCATGGCCGAGGATCTGAGGGCGCTGCTCGAGGCCGACGAGGTGGAGATGAGCGTCGTCTTTACCGACCCGCACCAGTCCGACAATCCGATGATCTACGTCTCGCCCGAGTTCGAGCGGCAGACCGGCTACACGCCCGCGGAAGCGCTCGGCCGCAACTGCCGCTTCCTGCAGGGCCCCGATACCGACCCCGACGCCGTCGAGGCGATCCGCGCGGGCCTGCGCGCGCGCACCCGCTTCACCATCGACATCCTGAACTACCGCAAGGACGGGACGCCTTTCGTCAACCGCCTGCGCATCCGCCCGATCTTCGACGAGGCGGGCGATCTGCTCTACTTCGCCGGCGCCCAGAACCCCGTATAGCGCGCTCCTCCGGCGGCCCGCCCGACCGCTCTGCCGCACCTTGCGTATTTGAAGACAGAAAGAAGCAGGGGAGTGTTACGGAGAGACCCGCCCAAGTGGGGAAAGCGGCCCGCGGGCGCGGGCGACACGTTCCCTCAGGTCACGGGAGGCCATGGCGGCAGGCCGCGTCGGGCCGAACCGGACGCGCCGCGCTGCGGCAAAACGGTATACCGCTGCATACATCCTTTTCGTCACGCCCCGGATGGTCTATGGGGCGCGCGAACACTGCATCACCGCGCGGGAGGCATCCATGGCGAACATCACCGGCCCCATCACCGGCCCCGACATCGTCATCACCAAGGTCGACGAGGCGCCCGAACTGGCGCGGGCCTCGCTCCAGCCCATCGTCGCCTTCTTCGCTGGCGCGGCGGGCGTCCGCGTCGAGACGCGCGACATCTCGCTCGCCGGCCGCATCCTTGCCGCCTTCCCCGACCACCTGTCGGACAACCACCGCCAGGCGGACGACCTCGCCTGGCTGGGCGACCTGGTGAAGGAGCCGCACGCCAACGTCGTAAAGCTGCCCAACATCTCGGCCTCCACCCCGCAGCTCGTCGCCGCCGTGCGCGAGTTGCAGGGCCAGGGCTTTGCCCTGCCCGACTACCCCGAGGCGCCGCAGACCGACGCGGAACGCGAGGTGCGTACCCGCTACGACGCGGTGAAGGGCTCGGCCGTCAATCCGGTGCTGCGCGAGGGCAATTCCGACCGCCGAGCCGCGCCCGCGGTCAAGCGCTACGCCCAGAAGAACCCGCATTCGATGGGCGAGTGGAAGTCGGACAGCAAGACCCATGTCGCCTCGATGGCCGAGGGCGATTTCTACGCCAACGAGAGGTCGGTGACGATCACCGCGGCGCAGACGGGCAAGGGCCGGATCGAGTTCGAGGGCGCGGGTGGCAAGGCGGTGCTGAAGGAGGGCGTGGCGCTCGACGCGGGCACCGTGGTCGACGCCACGTTCATGTCGGCCGCCGCGCTGCGGTCGTTCCTCGACGCGCAGATCGCCGAGGCGGCCGAGCAGGAGGGGGTGCTCTTTTCGCTGCACCTCAAGGCGACGATGATGAAGGTCTCCGACCCGATCATCTTCGGCCATGCCGTTTCGGCATGGCTGCAGCCCCTGTTCGACAGGCACGGGGATGCGCTCGAGGCCGCCGGCGTCGACCCCAATTCGGGCATCGGCGACCTGCTCTACAGGATCGACCAGCTGCCGGCCGAGAGCCGCGACGCGATCCGCGCCGACTACGACCGGGTGATGGCCGAGCGGCCGCCGATGTACATGGTCGACTCGGGCCGCGGCATCACCAACCTGCATGTGCCCTCCGACGTCATCATCGACGCCTCGATGCCCGCAGTGATCCGCGCCGGCGGCAAGGGCTGGGGGCCCGACGACGGCCAGCACGACTGCAAGTGCGTCATCCCCGACCGCTCCTACGCGTCGGTCTATGACGAGACGATCGAGTATTTCAAGGAGACCGGCGCGCTCGACCCCTCCACCGCCGGCGCGGTGCAGAACGTCGGGCTGATGGCGCAGAAGGCCGAGGAATACGGATCGCACCCGACCACCTTCGAGGCGCCCGGCGACGGCACGATCCGTCTCGTCACCGAGGCGGGCGAGGTGCTGCACGCGCACGAGGTGCAGAAGGGCGACATCTGGCGGGCCTGCTTTACCCGGAAGCGGCCCATCGAGGACTGGGTGAAGCTCGCCATCGAGCGGCAGAAGGCCACCGGCGCGCAGGCGGTCTTCTGGCTCGACCGGAACCGCGCGCACGACGCGCAGCTCATCGCCTTCGTCAAGCCGATCCTCGAGGCCGAGGGCGTGATGGAGAACTTCGTCATCCTCGCCCCCCGCGAGGCGACGCGCCTGACGCTCGAGACGATCCGCCAGGGGCGCGACTGCATCGCCATCACCGGCAACGTGCTGCGCGACTACCTGACCGACCTCTTCCCGATCCTCGAGCTCGGCACGTCGGCCAAGATGCTGTCGATCGTGAAGCTGATGAACGGCGGCGGTCTGTTCGAGACGGGCGCCGGCGGCACGGCGCCCAAGCACGTCCAGCAGCTCGTCGACGAGAACCACCTGCGCTGGGATTCGCTCGGCGAGTTCTGCGCGCTGGCCGAGAGCCTCTACTTCCTGGGCCAGAGCCGCGACAACGCCCGCGCGCGGGTGCTCGGAACGGCCGCCGAGGCGGCGACGCAGGGCGTGCTCGACCACGGCCGAAGCCCGCAATACAAGACGGGCACGCCCGACAACCGCGACAGCCACTACTGGTTCGCCCGCTACTGGGCCGAGGCGCTGGCCGCCCAGACCGACGACACCGCGCTCGCGGCCGAGTTCGCCCCCGTCGCCAAGGCGCTGGTCGAGGGCGAAGCGCAGATCGTCGAGGAACTGGCGGCAGCGCAGGGCCGGGCGGCGGATATCGGCGGCTACTACCACCCCGACCCGGCGAAGCTGGCCGAGGTGATGCGCCCCTCGGCCACGCTCAACGCCATCATCGGCTGAGCCTGCACAGCGCCGGCCGCCCGGGGCGCTCGGCCGGCCTCCGCCCCGCGCCCGTCGTCGGGCTGTCGGGGCGGGATGTCGGGGCGGGATGTCGGGGCGGGCGGGCCGCAGCCCGAAGGGCGAGGTGCCGCGCGGCCCGGCATCCGGCGGTCCTGCGGGGCGCGCGCCGCCAAAAAACCGTGCACCGCCGCCCATCGTCAGGCCGTCGGTCCGCGGCGCCCTTTCCCCGCGCACCGTGCCGCCCCAGACCGCCTGCATGGCCTCGCCGCTCCAGACCATCGAGATCGACCCTGACGCGGTGCGCCACACCTTGCTGGAGGATGCGCAGGGCCTCTCGGTCGGCCTCGTGCTGGTGGGTGTCGGCGTGGCGCTGCTGGCGCATCTGGCCTTCATCACCGGGCAGACGGCGGGGCTGGCGCTGCTCGTCGCCCATGCCGCGGGCTGGTCGTTCGGCTGGGTGTTCTTTATGGTCAACCTGCCCTTCTACGCCGTCGCCTGGCGCCGACTGGGCGCCGAGTTCACGCTCAAGTCGGCCGTCTGCGTCACCGCCCTGTCGGTGCTGGTCGAGCTCATCCCCGGCTGGATGCCGCTGGGCGAGGTCAACCCCGTCTTCGCCGCCGTGGCCTTCGGCTGCCTCGCGGGCGTGGGCCTGCTCGCCGTCTTTCGCCACAAGGGCAGCCTGGGCGGCCTCGGCGTGATCGCGCTGATGGCGCAGGACCGCCTCGGCATCCGGGCGGGCTATGTGCAGATCGGCTTCGACGCGGCGCTCTTCGCCGCGGCGCTCGCCCTTTTCCCCGTCTCTGTCGTGGCGTATTCGCTCGGCGGCGCGGTCATCCTCAACGGGGTGATCGCCTTCAACCACCGGCGCGACCGCTACATCGCCCCCTGAGGCGGGCGGCGCCCCTGCGACGGGAGGCGGGCATGCCGCTGCACTACGTCTGGCTCGTGCTGGCCATCGTGGCCGAGACAGTGGGCACCACCGCGCTGCAGGCGAGCCAGCAATTCACCCGCCCCGGCCCCTCGGTGCTGGTCGTCGCGGCCTACGGCACGGCCTTCTACCTGTTGTCGCTGGTGCTCAAATCCATGCCGGTGGGCGTGGTCTACGCCGTCTGGTCGGGCCTCGGCGTGGTGTTCATCGCGATCATCGGGCGCGTCGTCTTCGGCCAGCGCCTCGATGCGCCCGCGCTGCTCGGCATCGCGCTGATCCTCGCGGGCGTTCTGACCATCCACCTGTTCTCGCGGACCACGGGCCATTGATGGGCGCGCCCCCTGCGCCCATAACTCCCGCGAGCGTTTCCTCACCGAAAGCCCCGCGATGGACACCGCCCTCGACTTCACCTTCTGGATCACCGCCGGGTCGATCCTCTTTCTGCTGGTCTGCTCGGCCTTCTTCTCCGGCTCCGAAACCGCGCTCACGGCGGCCACGCGCGGCAAGCTGCGCTCGATGGCCGACAAGGGCTCGCGCGGGGCCGAGAGCGCGCTCAAGCTCAAGGAAGACAATGAGCGGCTGATCGGCGGCATCCTTCTCGGCAACAACCTCGCCAACATCCTCGCCACCGCGCTCGCCACGGCGATGTTCACCCGCCTTCTGGGCGAGGGCGGCGTGGCCACCGCGACGCTGGTGATGACCCTGACGGTGCTGATCTTCTCCGAGGTCCTGCCCAAGACCTATGCCATCACCGACCCCGAGCGCACCGCGGTGCGCGCCGCCCCGCTCATCGGCCTCATCATAACGGTGCTCGCCCCGGCCGTGGCCGTGGTGCGCGGGATCGTCCGTATCGTGCTGCGCATCTTCGGCCTGCATATCGAGCCGGGCGACCAGATGCTCTCGGTGCGCGAGGAGATCGTGGGCGCGCTCCAGATCGGCCACGCCGAGGGCGCGGTGGAGAAGGAGGACCGCGACCGCCTGCTCGGCGCGCTCCACCTCGTCGACCGCACGGTGGAGGAAATCATGCTCCACCGCTCCAAGATCGAGATGATCGACGCCGATGCGGCGCCGGAAGACATCCTGAGCCAGGCCCTCGGCTCGCCCCATACCCGCCTGCCGGTCTTCCAGGGAGAGCAGGAAAACATCGTCGGCGTCATCCACGCCAAGGACCTCCTGCGCGCGATGGACCGGCTGATGCGCGGCCCCGAGGCGCCGCCCGAGGGGATCGGAGCGTTCCGCATCCTCGACATCGCGATGGAACCCTATTTCGTGCCCGAGACGACGACGCTCAACGACCAGATGCGCGAGTTCCTCCGGCGGCACACCCACTTCGCGCTCGTGGTCGACGAATACGGCGCGCTGCAGGGTCTGATCACGCTCGAGGACATTCTGGAAGAGATCGTGGGCGAGATCACCGACGAGTTCGACGTCGACCCCGAGCACCCGGTGCGCCGCACCGAGTCGGGCGACTACCTCGTCGACGGGGCGATGACGATCCGCGACCTCAACCGCGCCTGCGACTGGTCGCTGCCCGACGAGGAGGCGAACACCGTGGCGGGTCTCGTCATCCACGAGGCACAGACGATCCCGACGCCGGGACAGGTCTTCAGCTTCCACGGTTTCCGCTTCGAGGTGGCCGCACGTCAGGCGAACCGCCTCACCCGCCTGCGCATCCGCCGCCTCTGAGCCCCGCCCGGGCCGCACGCCCACTCGCCCGGCGACACGCCCTACCGGTCCCCGGAGCGCTCCCGCCTCCGCTTGCGGCCCAGGGGCCGCACGCTCCGTTGGGCCCGGCGCCCGCTCACGCGGGCGCGAGCCCGTTGCCCCGGCGGCGTCTCGCGCCGGCGCTGCGCGTCTTGCGCGGCCGGACGCCTCCGGCGGGGATACTTTTTTGCAAGAAGAAGAGGGGGTCGGTGCCCCGTATCGTATGCCGGGCGATCCGCATGTCGCCAAGCCCGGACCCGGCCTTCTTCTTGCCCCAAATATCCCGGGGGAGTCGCCGCGAAGGCGGCGACGGGGGCAGGCCCCCCTTGCCCGGCCGCGCCCGCGCTCAGGGGCCGCGGAAGAGCCCGCCGAGGACGCCGCGCATCAGGGCGCGCCCCGTTTGGGTGCCAAGCTGGCGGGCGAAGCTCTTGGCGAAGACCTCGCCCACGGAGTCGGACCGCGACGATCGGCGCGCGGGGCGGGATGTGCCGCTGCCCGGGCGCGCGCCGGAGTAGCGGCAGGCGGCATTGAATTCGCGCTCCTCCTCCGCCGCGGCGTCTGTCGCCCCGGCGGCGTGCCCCTCGGCCGCAGCGGCGCGCGAGCGGGCGGCGAGGATCTCGGCCGCGCTCTCGTGGTCGAGCGGCACGTCGTACTTGCCCACGACGGGCGAGCCGGCAAGCACGGCCGCCCGCTCGGCCGGCGTGACGGGGCCAAGGCGCGAGCCGGGCGGGCGGATCAGCGTGCGCTCGGCCATGCCCGGCACGCCCTTGCGCTCAAGGAACGACGTCGCCGCCTCGCCCGTCCCGACTTCCGTGATCGCCTCGGTAAGGTCGAGACGGGGGGTGTCGCGGCAGGTCTCGGCCGCCGCGCGCAAAGGCTTGCGGTCGCGCGCGGTGAAGGCGCGCAGCGCGTGATGCACGCGGTTCCCGAGTGAACCGCCCCGCCTTGTCCGGAGAGCGAAACTCTCAAAGGATGCTCTTTCATGGACAGGAAGAAGAA
>LJNT01000016.1 GCA_001314685.1 Rhodobacteraceae bacterium HLUCCA09 | reverse complement strand
GGCGATGCAGCTCGCGCCGCCAGAGCCGCCGGGATCGAGATGTGGCTCACCCGAGCACCGTTTTCTTTTCTGCGAAATCAGCGGCCTGCCAAGTAAATGTGAAAAACATTCACATCTACCCTTGCCTGGCACCGCCCGCTCGCCCATCTTCGGGAATGTGAAAAGGCTTCACATCCAAACGGCAACGACGGAGACAGACATGACCACCGCCCAAACCGGGTCCCTCACCACCGCGACCGAACAGGCCATGGGCTGGCTGGGCCGGGCCGAGGCCTGGCTCGACGCCCGCGGCAAGGGCACATGGATCGCCGCCATGGTGCTCGGCTTCATCCTCTTCTGGCCGCTCGGCCTCGCACTCCTCGCCTACATGATCTGGAGCAAGCGCATGTTTTCCGGCCAAGGCAGCCGCGGCAACGACATGACCCGCCGAAACGCCTACGCCCCCTCGGGCAATGCCGCCTTCGACGCCTACCGCGACGAGACATTGCGCCGGCTGGAGGAGGAGCAGGAAGCGTTCCACTCGTTCCTCGAGCGGCTGCGCGCGGCCAAGGACAAGGCCGAGTTCGATGCCTTCATGGACGAGCGCGCCAAGACCCGCGCGACCCGCACCGAGAGCGGCGACGAGGCCGACGGCCAGCCGACCTGACCCGCGCCGCCCGCTGCCGGCCCCCTCCCCCCGGAGCTGGCCAGGGCCCGCCGCCTCTCTCCCGGCGGCGGGCTCTTTCGCTCCCGCGGCGCACACCGCGACATTGATCCCGGCACAAGGCTTTCCGATATGTCCGCCATGACCGATCACGACTGGCAGCTGCCCGACCCCGACCGCCACGGCGAGTTCTACGCCGACGTCCCCGCCAAGCGGGCGGTGGCCTGGGTGATCGACGCCATCATCGTGCTCGCTCTCACGCTGCTCGCGATTCCGCTGACGCTGTTCACGGCACTGTTCTTTCTGCCGCTCTTGTGGCTCATGCTCTCCTTCGCCTACCGCACGGTGACGCTCGCCCGCAGCTCGGCCACGTGGGGGATGCGCTTCATGGGAATCGAGCTGCGCAACTACCGGGGCGAGCGGGTCGCCCTGCCCGAGGCTGCGCTGCACACGCTGATCTACTCGGTCTGCATGGCCTTCGTGATCCCGCAGATCGTCTCGGTCGTGCTGATGCTGACGACGCCGCGGGCGCAAGGTATCCCCGACCTCGCACTGAACACCGCGGCGCTCAACCGTCGCCGTTGAGCGCCGCGGGCCGAAGACGCGGGCCGAAGGCGCGGGCGAGGGCGCGAGGCGGGTTGCCGCAGGGCTTGGCGGGACGAAACTCGGCTGCTACGGTTTTGTGACAAAGCCGCCGCAGACCAGTTCTCCGAAAGCCCCGTTCACGACCGACATCGCTGCCGCCCGTCCCGTATGCGCCACACGCTGCCCATCGCGCCCCAGTTCTACGTGACGGCGCCCCAGCCATGCCCGTATCTCAAGGGCCGGATGGAGCGTAAGCTATTCACGGCGCTGCAGGGCGAGCATGCAGAGGCGCTGAACGACACGCTGTCGAAGCAGGGCTTCCGCCGGTCGCAGAACGTGCTCTACCGCCCCTCCTGCGCCGATTGCGCCGCCTGCCTGTCGGCCCGCATCCGTGTGGCCGACTTCGCTCCGACGAAGAGCCAGAAGCGCACGCTGAAAAAAAATTCCGCGCTCGTCCGGCAGGCGACCTCGCCCTGGGCGACGGAAGAGCAATACGCGCTCTTTCGCCGCTATCTCGACTCGCGCCACGCCGACGGCGGCATGGCCGACATGGACATCTTCGAATTCGCCGCGATGATCGAGGAGACGCCGGTGCGCTCGCGCGTGGTGGAGTACAAGCTGCCCGGCCTCGCCGACCGCCTGACGGCGGAGGCAGCACCCCAGGGCGGGCCCCATATAGAGAGCGACCTCGCCGCCGTCTGCCTGACCGACGTGCTCGATGACGGGCTGTCGATGGTCTACTCCTTCTACGAACCGGCGCTGAGAAGGAACTCCCTCGGCACCTGGATCATCCTCGACCATGTCGAGATCGCCCGCGCGGCGGGGCTTCCCTACGTCTATCTCGGCTACTGGGTGCCGGGCTCGCCCAAGATGGGCTACAAGGCAGGGTTCGGCGCGCTCGAGATCTACAAGGGCGGCCGCTGGCAGGATATCGGCGACCCCGAGAGCCATACCGGCGAGACCCACCCGCTGTCGGTCGACCCGATCGCCGAGCAGGTCGCCAAGATCACCCTCCCCGACATGCGCGCGCCCCGCACCTAGCGGCGCGACCGGGCTGCACCGCCGGACCGGGGGTTTTCCACCCCCGGACCCCCGGAGGATATTTCCGGCAAGAAGAAGCGAGGGGCGCGGCGCGAGTGCCTGGCGGACGGGCGTGGACCCGACCGCTCGGCGCCGCGGGCCCGGCGCCGCGCCCGCAGGCGACGGGGGGTGGGCGGCGATGCGGCGACCATTCGTCGGACGGTGGCCGCCGCGGACATGCGCGCCGTCGCCCGACCGTCGGGACGCGGTCGGCGCCGGCCGGGGGCTCGGCTCAGTTCGGGATCAGGTCGGGCACGAAGGTGACGATGCCGGGGAACGCCCAGAGCAGTGCGAGCCCCGCGACCTGAACCAGCACGAAGGGCAGGACGCCGCGGTAGATGTGCCCTGTCGTGATGCCGGGCGGCGCGACGCCGCGCAGGTAGAACAGCGCGAAGCCGAAGGGCGGCGTCAGGAACGAGGTCTGCAGGTTGACCGCGATCATGATGGTGACCCATTTCGGGTCGAGCGTGCCGCCGTAGATCACCGGGCCGACGATGGGCACCACGATGTAGATGATCTCGAGGAAGTCGAGCACGAAGCCCAGCAAGAACAGCACGAGCATGACGATGAGGAACGCCACCATCTCGTTGTCGAAGCTGCGCAGCCATTGCTGGATGTAGTGCTCGCCGCCGAAGGAGATCAGCGTCAGGTTGAGGATCTGGCTGCCGATCAGGATCGCGAACACCATCGAGGTGACCTTGGCCGTCTCGCGCACCACCGGGGTCAGCACCGTCTTGCGCCAGAGCACCCAGCACGAATAGGCGATGCCGAAGATCGCGTAGAGATAGGCGGCCTGCGCCACGAGGTAGGCCACCCAGTTCTCGAAGCCGGCGGTCGCGGTCGTCACCCGCAGGTCGAAGTTCACGCCGACGAGGATCATCAGCAAGATGGCGAAGGCGCCCTGGATGACGATCTTGCCCGAGCGGTTGTCTTCCCTCAGCAGCCGGTAGGCGGCCAGCATGATCGCGCCGCCCGCGCCCAGCGCGGCGGCGGGCGTGGGGTTGGTGATGCCGCCCAGGATCGAGCCCAGCACCGCGACGACCAGCACGAGCGGCGGGAAGACCACCCTGAGCAGTTCCGACCGGCCCATCATGTCGATGGCCGCGCGCATCCCGTAAAGGATCATCAGGAACGGCACGATCAGCCAGAGGAACCGCAGTCCCGGCGACATGAGCGGGTCGAACACCACCAGGTCGAACAGGAAGGCGAGGCCGATCCCCGCGGCGCCGACGATCAACGGCGTGGGGTTTGCCGAGGGCGCGATGCCGCGGCCGATCGACAGGAGCACGCCGAGCAGCGCGAAGCCGAGGGCGAAGCCCGTGCCGATGGGCGGCACGTCGGCGATCGCGGCCTCGGTGCGCTCGGCGATCTCCTCCTCGGTGAGGTCGCGCCGACCTTCACCGCCCGCGGCTTCGATGGCCTGTTGCTCGGCCACGGCGCGGTCCCATGCCTCCTGGCCGTGCAGCTCGATCATCGAGGCCTGGCATTGCTCCGGGACGTTGGTGCGAAGACTCGGCCGGTCCGGCTGCTCGGTGGTCGTGCCGACCGACACGCCCTGGCCGCCGATCACGCCGGCGCCGCCGAGGACGACGAGCGCCACCACGATGGCCGCGGGCACGCCGAGCAGCCAGGTCAGCCGCTCCTGCGGGCTGGCATAGCCGGCCGCGGCCGGCGCGTCGTCGTCGAACACCACCGGGGGCGCCTTGGCAGGGTTGTAGAGCGCGTAGCCGAAGGCGAAGGCGGCGTAGAGGCCGGCGAGCAGGATGCCGGGCACCAGCGCGGCCTGGAACAGCGTGCCGACCGACAGCACCGCCGGCTCGCCCAGGAAGGTCAGCGCGTCGGTGCAGCCGGCGACTTGGGCGCGCATGTCCTGGGCGGTCGAGTAGAGATCGCCCACCAGCGTGCCGAGCAGTACGATGATGATCGACGGCGGGATGATCTGGCCAAGCGTGCCGCTCGCCGCGATCACGCCGGTCGACAGCTCGGGCGAGTAGTTGTTGCGCAGCATCGTCGGCAGCGCGAGCAGGCCCATGGTGACCACGGTCGCGCCGACGATGCCGGTCGAGGCGGCCAGGAAGGCACCGACGACCACGATCGACACCGCGAGGCCGCCCGGAAGCGGGCCGAAGATGCGGGCCATGTTGGTCAGCAGATCGTCGGCGATGCGCGACCGCTCCAGCGTGATGCCCATGAGCACGAACATCGCCACGGCGAGCAGGGTCTCGATCGACTGCCCGGCGAGCACGCGCTCGTTGATCCGGTTGACGACGAAGGAGAGGTTGCGGTCGAGCGCCGTCTCCCAGCCCAGGGGGAAGAGCGGCTCTTCCAGTCGCGGCAGCTCGGGGTATCGGAATACCGAGATCGTCTCGGGCCGCACCCCCTCCGCGGTCAGTTGCCTGTAGGCCTGCGAGCCGGTGTCGATGGCCTGGTGGATGAGCAGGCCCGCCGAGTCGAGCGCGGCGATGATGGCGAACGAGATGACGCCCGCGCCACCGATGGCGAAGGCCACCGGAAAGCCCGACAGGATCGAGGCGAAGAGCGTCAGGAATACGATGATGAGGCCGATCTCGACCCCGTCCAGACCGAACAGCATGGGTCAGGCGGCTCCCGAATGGATCTTGTGTTGTTGTTCTTCGGCCGGGTCGCCGATCCTGTCTCGGTCGAGGTGCTTGTTCTCGCTTTCCTCGCCCTCGCGCATCTCGAGGATGGCGCGCCAGATCACTGCGATGGCCTGCATGAAGACGAGCGCCGCGAAGAGGACGAGCAGCACCTTGAACAGGAAGTAGGCGGAGAAGCCCTGGGGCGCGAAGCCCGTGGTCTCGACGTTCCAGCGCAGGATCTGCGCGCGCTGAAGCAGCCGGTCGAGCGTGTCCCCGGCGGAGGGTGCCGGCACGACGAGGTGGCGCCACAGGAAGTACCACCCGTAATGCCAGATCAGCAGCGACATGGGGATCATGAAGATCAGGCCCCCCACCATGTCGACGATCTTGCGTGCGCGGTACGAGACGTTGGCGTAGAGGATGTCGACCCTGACATGCCCGCCCTGGACGTAGGTGTAGGAGACACACAGCACGACGAGCATGGCGTTGTAGAGCTTCAGACCCTCCGACCACCAGGACACGTCGAAGGTGACCGAGGTGCCGAAGGCGAACGTGATCTGGCTGACCGCGAAGATCCGCTGCACGAAGACGATGACGATCTGCTGCAGCACCATGATCAGGCCGGCCCAGGCGGCCACCCGGCCGACCCAGTTCGCCACGCCCTCCAGCGTCCGCACGCCGCCCCACATGAAGCCAGGGCGCCAGATCCCGATCAGCGTCAGCAGAACGACGGTGTTGAACACCACGAAGAAGAACTCGACCGAGCCACCGTAGTAGACGACCCGCACGATCGCTTCGGGGTCCGACCAGTTCAACCAGTCGCCCGGGTTCAGGATCGCGTAGAAAAAATTGTAGAAACCCAGCATGACCTGCTGGAAGAACCAGACGAACGCGTCGAGCATCGTTCCCCCTGTCGCCCCTGCGGGCGCCTGCCCATGGACCGGCGCCGCCCCGTCCGGAGCGGCGCCGGAAGATCGCGCGGCGTGGGTGGGGCGCCGATCCGCCCCCCCCCGGCCGGTGCCGGATCAGAGACCGATCACGCGGTTTCGCTGACGCATGTACTCGCCATCGGCCTGCTCGTACCAGGAGGCCGATTCCTCGAGGCTGGCGAAGTAGCTGTCGGCGATCTTCTTGTAGATCGGGTCGCCCATGTTCTCCTCGGTGACCTCGGCCGAGGCACGGCCGAAGGCGTCCCACACGTCCTCGGGGAACTGGCGGACGGTGACGCCCTGGTCTTGCAGGCGGGCGAGCGCCGCTCCGTTCTCGGCCAGAGACAGCGAGAGGTTCGTCATGAAGACCGCGCGCGTGGCCACGTCCACGATCTTCTGTTGCGCCGGGGTTAGGCTTTCCCATACCTCGAGATTCATCGCCATCGACAGCGCCGAGCCGGGCTCGTGGAAGCCGGAGGCGTAGTAGATGTCCGTGATCTCCTGGAAGCCCAGACGCTCGTCCGCATAGGGGCCGATCCACTCGGCGCCGTCGATCGCGCCGGAGGAAAGCGCCTGGTAGATCTCGCCGCCGGGCACGTTCTGCACCGACACGCCGAGGCGGCCGAGCACCTGACCGCCCTGCCCGGGCATGCGGAAGCGCAGGCCCTGCAGGTCTTCGGCCGAGGTGATCTCGTTGTTGAACCAGCCGCCGGGCTGCATGGCCGTCTGGCCGGCGAGAAACGGCTTCAGGTTGAACATCGACGACAGTTCGTCATGCAGATCCTGACCGCCACGGTGGTAATACCAGTTCGCCTGTTCCTGCGCGGTCATGCCGAAGGGGATGGCCGTGAAGAATGCGAGCGCGGGGTGCTGGTTGAGGAAGTAGTACTCGCAGGAATGGTACATGTCCGCCTGACCGGAGGACACTGCGTCGAATACCTCGAAGGCACCGACCATCGCGCCGGCCGGCTTCTTGTCGACGGTGAGCTGTCCATCCGACATGTCGGTGATGTACTGCGCCAGCAGGACGGCGGCGTCATCGAAGATCGCGAAGCCGTCGGGCACCGACGTGACCATGGTGAGCGTGCGCTTGCCCTGCGCGATGGCCGGCGCGGCAAGCGATGTCGCGGCGGCGGCCGTGCCGCCGAGAGCGGACGTTTTCAGAAACGAACGACGATCCATTGAGGACCTCCCCTGTGTTCAGCAGGCCCCTTGTTCACCGGGGCCGGTTCTTGAGTGGTGCGGACACTACCCATCTGCGACAAAAGTGCAAACACAGAAACACGTTCGGCGACCGATCTTTTCGCGGGCAGTGGCACAGAGTTTCGGCAGGCACACCCGCGAATTACCCGAATTTCCTAGAGCGGCTCTCCCTTGGGTTGCGTGGCGCGCGCCTAGACCAGCCGCCCCTCGTCGAGCCGCAGCGTCCGGTCCATGCGCGCGGCGAGCCCGGCGTTGTGGGTGGCGACGAGGGCGGCGAGCCCGGTCTCGCGTACCAGCCCCATGAGCACGTCGAAGACGGCGTCGGAGGTGGCGGGGTCGAGGTTGCCGGTGGGCTCGTCGGCCAGCAGCAGGCGCGGCCGGTTGGCCAGCGCCCGGCAGAAGGCGACACGCTGCTGCTCGCCGCCCGACAGCTCGGCCGGGCGGTGGCCGGCCCGCCCCGACAGCCCCACCGCGGCCAGCAGATCGTCGGCCCGCGCCCGCGCCTCGGCCCGGCCCACACCCGCGGCGAGCTGCGGCAAGATCACGTTTTCCGCCGCGCTGAACTCGGGCAGCAGGTGGTGGAACTGATAGACGAAGCCCACGAGATCGCGCCGCGCCGCCGTGCGGGCGGAGTCGGGCAGGTGGCTCATCTCGCGGCCGGCGAGCCAGACCTCGCCCGCATCGGCCGTGTCGAGCAGGCCGGCGATGTGCAAGAGTGTCGACTTGCCCGCCCCCGAGGGCGCGACGAGCGCCGCCACCTCGCCCGCCGCCAGCCGCAGCGCGGCGCCCGCGAGCACCCGCACCTCGCCCGGCTGGCCGGCCTTGTAGGTCTTGTCCAGCCCGCGCAGCTCCAGCACCGGCCGCGCGCTCTCGGGGCGCGCGATGGTCGGGGCGTCACTCATAGCGCAGCGCCTCGACCGGGTTCATCCGCGCCGCGCGCCGGGCGGGAAAGATCGTGACGACGAAGGACAGGCCCAGCGACAGCGCCACCGCCGACGCCACGTCGCCCGCCTCGAGCTTGGCCGGCAGGGCGTAGATGCCGCGGATCGACGGATCCCACACGCCACCGCCCGACGCCCAGTTCACGAACGAAAAGATCGGATCGATGTAGATGGCGAAAAGGGTGCCCGCGGCCACGCCGATCAGCGTGCCCGCCACGCCCACCGCCGCCCCGCACAGGAAGAACACGCGCAGCACCGAGCCCTCGGTCAGCCCCATCGTGCGCAGGATTCCGATGTCGCGGCCCTTGTTCTTGACCAGCATGATCAGGCCCGAGACGATGTTCATCGCCGCGATGAGCACGAGGATCGACAGGATCACGAACATCACGTTGTCCTCGACCTCCAGCGCGCGCAGGAAGGCGCCCGAGGCGTCGCGCCATGTCCAGATCAGCGTGCGCTCGCCGCCCGCGCGCAGGATGCCGAGCGTGTAATCCTGTACGCGGTCGGGATCTTCCACCATGACCTCGAGCTCGTCGGCGCGCCCCTCGCGGTTGAAATAGGTCTGCGCCTCGGCGAAAGGCATGTAGAGGCGCGTGCGGTCGATGTCGTAGCGCCCGGCCTGGAAGACGTAGGTCACCTCGTAGGCGTTGACGCGCGGGCTGGTGCCGAACGGGGTGCGCGCCCCCTCGGGCGAGATCAGCCGGATCATGTCGCCCGGCGCGACCTGCAGCTCGCGCGCCACCTCCCAGCCGATCGCCACGCCTTCCTCGAAGCGGCCGATCTCCCCCGACGCACGCTCGGGCTCGGCGATTCGGGGGATGGTCAGCAGATCGGCCTCGGCGATGCCGTAGACCTCGACGCCGGCGCTGCGCCCGTTCGCGCTGGCCATCACCTGGCCCTTCACCAGCGGCGCGACGCGGGTGACGCCCTCGACCGCACGCAGTCGCTCGGCCATCTCGGCATAGTCGTCGATGGCCCGGTCTTCCTGACCGTCCTCGCCCATGGCGACCGAGCGATAGACCGTGACGTGGGCGTTCGCGCCGAGGATCGTGTCGACGAACTCGGCGCGGAAGCCCGAGCGCACGGCGAGCGTGGCCACCAGCGCGAAGACGGCGAGCGCGATGCCGATAAGGCTGATCCACGTCATCACCGACACGCCACCCTCCGAGCGGCGCGCGCGCAGGTAGCGCCACGCGATCATGCGTTCGTGGGCCGAGAAGGGGGGCGGGCTCTGGGCCAAGTCGGTCGCTCCGTTGTCGCGGCGCCGGTGTGGCTGCGAGCCGGGGCAGGGTCAACCGAAAGACGCGTGACGTCGGGGTGGAGACAAAAATCAACGGGCGCGGCAGCTCTCCCGCATCTTCGCGGCGTGCCGGAAGGAATTGTCGCGCAAGCCGATTCCGCGGCTTGGCCGGGCGGGAGCGATGACTATACTCCACATGGCAGGGAGGGCCGTCAGCCGCCGGGTGGACGATCGTTCGAACGCAGGCCCTCGAGATCGAAGAGACGCGCCCGCGAGGCAGACACGCGGCGCCCAACCCACCATCCGACACACGACAGCCACAACAGCGGAGGCCCCGATGGAGCCCGACCTTCACCCCGCCGCGCGTCTTTATGCGCGCGAGCATCTCGACGGCGCCCTCTCGCGGCGCGAGTTTCTCGCCCGCGCCACGTCGCTCGGGCTTACCGCCGCGGCCGCTTACGGCCTGATCGGTCTCGCCGCGCCCACGCCAGCCCGCGCGCAGGAAGAGCCGCAGACGGGCGGCACCCTGCGCATCCAGTCCGATGTGCGCGCGCTCAAGGATCCGCGCACCTACGACTGGCCGCAGATGTCGAACTTCTCCCGCGGCTGGCTCGAATACCTGGTCGAATACCAGCGCGACGGCTCGATCGCGCCCATGCTGCTCGAAAGCTGGGAGGTCAACGAGGACGCCACGCGCTACACCCTGCGCCTCCGCGAGGGCGTGACGTGGAACGACGGCGACCCCTTCACCGCCGCCGACGTCGCCTACAACATCCGCCGCTGGTGCGAGCAGAACGTCGAGGGCAACTCGATGGCCGCGCGCGTGTCGTCGCTGATCGACCCCGAGACGGGCGAGGCGCGCGAGGGCGCCATCGAGGTGGCCGACGACCTGACCGTCGTGCTCAATCTCGAGACGCCCGACATCACCCTGATCGCGGGCTTCTCCGACTACCCGGCGCCCATCGTGAAGGAGGGCGCCTCGGGCGACCCGATGGAAAACCCCGTGGGCACCGGCCCCTACCTGCCCGAAGAGCTGACGGTGGGCGTCAAGGCCGTGCTCGTTCGCAACGAGGGGTACGACTGGTGGGGCACCGAGGTATTCGGCGGCCCTTACCTCGACCGGGTGGAGTACATCGACTACGGCACCGACCAGGCCGCACACTTCGCCGCAGCGGAAGCGGGCGAGGTCGACATGGTCTACGAATCGCTTGGCGAGTTCGTCGACCTGATGGACACGATCGGCTGGACGAAGTCGGAGGTGGTCACCGCCAACACGCTGGTGATCCGCACCAACCAGCAGGCCGAGATCGAGGGCATGCGGCCCTACGAAGACGCCCGCGTGCGCCGGGCGCTGGCGATGGCGGTGGACAATGCGGTGTGCCTCGAGCTCGGTTATGCCGACCGGGGCGTGCCGGCCGAGAACCACCATGTCTGCCCGATCCACCCCGAATACGCCGAGCTTCCGCCGCCCGTCTTCGACCCCGCACAGGCCATCGAGCTTCTGCAAGAGGCCGGCATGGCCGAGTTCGAGCACGAGCTCATCTCGATCGACGACAACTGGCGGCGCAACACATCCGACGCGGTGGCCGCCCAGCTGCGCGATGCCGGCATTCCGGTGCGCCGCACCATCCTGCCCGGCGCCACCTTCTGGAACGACTGGACAGGCTACCCCTTCTCGACCACCGACTGGGCGCAGCGCCCCCTCGGCGTGCAGGTGCTCGCGCTCGCCTACCGCTCGGGCGAGGCGTGGAACGAGACCGGCTTCGCCAACGACGAGTTCGACGCCGCGCTGACCGAGGCGCTGGCGATCGCCGACGCAGACGAGCGGCGTGAGGTCTCGGCGCGTCTGCAGACGATCATGCAAGAGGAGGGGGTGGTCATCCAGCCCTACTGGCGGTCGACATTCCGCCACTACCGGCCGGGCGTGATCGGGGCCGAGCAGCACCCGACCTTCGAGATTCACGTCTACCAACTTGGCCTCGCCGCCTGAGGCGGCGCGCGGCAGACAGAGCGGCGGCGGGGCGCGGCGCGCGTCCCGCCGTTTGCCTTGGGGAAGGGCTCAGGCCTCCTCGCCGTTCGGAAAGCGCACGACGTTCGGTCCACGGTCGAAGGCACCGTCGTCCTTGCGGGCGAGCAGGCGCGGCAGGACCGCGCGGCGCACCATCTCGGCTACCAGATCCTCGCGGTGGGCGGCGGTCGCCCCACCGCGTGGTCTCTGCGTGGAGCGGGGGGAAGTCCTCTCGTCGGGGGCGTTGCGCGATATCATGGGTGTCCCTCGTGCTCACCCGCTGGCGAGGCGGGCGTTTTTCGGTTCCCGGTGCGGGGGTGGCGGGTCGGAGCCTCCCCGCTCCTGAGGCGACCATGTCCCGAGCCGTTCTCGGCGCGCCTTGATCTGGGTCAACGCGATTCACGCCCCGGTTGAAAGGCGCGAGTCGGCCCCGATCAGGTCCGGCCGGAATGGGCGGCAAAGGCCGCCGTCTCCTCCGGCGACAGCGCCGATCGGTCAAGCACCGTCGTGTGGATAGAGAACACCACCGCCCCCGTTCGCGGCAGCTTGCGCAGGCATTGCCGCTCGATCCGCAGGAAACCGCCCGCCCCGTGGCCCTGCTGGCGCGGCTCGACCTCGCGCCGCGTCTGGAACAGCGTCGGCGAAGGATGGTCGAGCGCGTTCATCCGCATCAGGATGCGCCCGCCCACCTCGACCGGCCGCAACCCGTCGAACAGCCGCTGCACCCGCGCGGCAAGCCCCGCGTCGTAGTCGGGCACGGGCCGGTGGATGGCGACGAGGGGGCGGCCGATCTTTTCCGCCAGCATCCACATCGCAGGGAAGCACAGGACGGCGGCGGTGAGCACGTGCTCGTCCGCCCCCTCGGGCTTGTCGAGCAGGCACAGATCCTCCTGCACGAGCCGGCCCAGCGTGGCGAGGGGCGCGGCCCTGTCGATCACCACGTGCCGCCCGTCCGGCCGGCGCAAGGCCGCGCCCTCGGCCGCGTAGTCGGTCCGCGCGGCGAGGGCGTCGAGCACGGTGTCGAGCACCTCCGCCTGCGCCTCCTCCGAGCCAGGCACGCCCGCCACCACATCGGAGGGGCGCTCGGCGATCAGCCTCTCGCGCTCGGCCATCTGGGCCGCGTGGGCATCGTCGACCGTCAACCACTCGTCGGACGCGACGGGCGTGGTGCCGGGCAACCGCGCGGTCTGCGGGCTCTGCCAGGGCGCATGGGACAGGCGGGGATGCAGGATCGGCTCGGCCATCGCCGGCCACGCTAGCGCGGCGCGCGCGGGACGGGAAGGCGCCTCGCGCCGCGCTGCCCTTCCTCGCGGCGTCCCCTCGCCGGCGGGCTGCCCTAGGGGAAACGCGACGCAGCGATCCAGCGACTCGCACCGACGGCGGCGGGCGCGC